>NZ_CP008743.1:655000-982500 GCF_002117145.1 Candidatus Nucleicultrix amoebiphila FS5
CCCACAAAAATGTGTATCCCTATAACCTGGCCCCTCGCATTAAAGCGCTTCACCCAAACGGAATCCATAGGAACTGCACGATGAACATTGGAAATTTTTGATGTTTTATTGATGGCAATGGGGACTGGTTCATAGATATAACGCCTCGCCAAAGAATTAAATGTAATCCCCTCATAAAGAACGCTCAGGTTATGAAGTTTTTTTTCTTTAAGAACACCTAATGTATCTGTTGTCGACGGCTCCTTTAAAAGTTTTCCAGAAGACGTCACCAAATCATATTTACAATAACCGAGAAAAGTAAAATGGTCATCTTTAATCCATTTGAGAAATTCAAGAACTTCTTCTGTTTGATCTGCTTTAAGAACCCTAGAAACCCCTGCCAAATCTTGCACTGCAACATCTATTTTTTGTCGCATCTCTGCCCAATCACTCGTGGCGCGACGAACTTCTGTGTAAATTTCAGGAAGCTTATTCTTTAAAACGTCGATTAAATCAGATGTAATACCCTCTGTTATTTCACAATGGATAATGGATTCAGACGTTCCTTTTTCTTTAGACCCATTAGATCTTTCTAAGAACAGAAGATGTCCACTTTTATCGCGCTTCACAAGGTATACGGGATGCAAAACAAGACGAGGACGAATGCCTTCACGTCCTAATACTTGAATCAAAGAATCCACCAAAAAAGGCATATCATCGTTCACAAAGTCGATGATAACACGTTCTGCAACAGCGGATTTTCCCTTAGGCTTCCAATGATAGACTTCAAATTTTTCTTTGCTTTTTGGTCTCACTGCAATCAATTTCCAAAGTCGGCTGAGTCCCTCAACGACTTCTTCAACTTTAAGTTTACTCCACTCCGTAGGAGGGGAATGTTCGAAAAGATTCTCTATAAAGTGGGTAATATTTTGCTTATGATCTTTGCCAAATTCAGCAACGAGTACACTCACAGCCTTTTCAAGGAGGCCTTGTTTTGTTTGGCCTTGCGTCATTAATATCTCATTATACTCTAGTTCTTACTTTTAAAAGACATATTATAGACAAAATTTCACAAAAAGATAACTGTTTCGTTAAGAAAACCCCTGTCTAAGGCACTATATTCTCACAATGGTTTTGTGTCAGAATAAAATGAGAGTTCTTTGATAATTAATCAATAATTAATATGTTTTTAAAATCGTAAGAATGATTTAAAAACACTCCCGTTTTTAAAATAAAATCTGGAGAATTAATGATGAAACTAAAAATTACGACAAGTATACTATTACTTTCATTCATCCTTGGGACACACCATATCACATTAGTACATACTTCAAATTATCCAACTGATGAAATTCTAAAAAATAAATTGATCTATCACTCATGACACAAACTCTTAAAGTTTGTGTCATTTTTTTTAATCTTTACTGACAAGATGATTTTTGTTTGCTATGAAAAAATGTCATGGAGAATACATTCAAAGAGAAATTCTATGGTCGTCGCAAAGGCCGCACCTTAAGCACAGGGCAACTAGATTTATTACAGTCAGCATTAGAAAAAAATGCTATTCATTTACCAATAGATTCAAAATTTCTTAATATTCAGGAGTTATTTCAACAGCCTTATGATCATTATAATCTTGAGATAGGATTCGGCAGTGGTGAGCATTTAATCACGCAAGCCAAAAATAACCCTTCCACTGGTTTTATTGGCGTTGAAGTGTTTTTAAATGGTCTAGTCAATTGTGTACAACAAATGCATGCATTCAGACTTAATAACATCCGTCTTTATCCTGACGATGTACGCCCTCTTTTAAGAGGTATCTCTGATGAATCTTTAGATCAAATTTTTATTCTATTTCCAGACCCTTGGCCAAAAGCTCGCCATCATAAACGTCGTCTCATTAACCCTGAAAATTTAAAAATCTTTGCTCGACTCTTAAAACTAGGCGGAAAATTAAGAATCGCAAGCGATGATGTCTCTTACTTAGAATGGATAGAAGATATTTTTCAAAAGCAACATGATTTTCTATTAATCAAAAGATACACAAAAAGGCCTCCAGATTGGCCATCAACTCGTTATGAGCAAAAGGCTCTCAAAAAAGGACGTGTTTGTCACTATTTTATTTTTCAAAGACTACCTTAACCTCTTGCCCCTAAGACTGAACCGATAGAGGAGAGCTTCCCTTTTAACGAAATAATCAGAAATAAACTAAGAGAAACAAAGGAAAGACTTACCATGGTAAAAGCACCAAATGTAAGCGTTTTTTGCTCTGATAATCCTGCAAAAGTGGCTCCTAAAGTTGCAGCTACCATAAAGAGCATATTAGGAATGGCCGAGGCCGACCCTTTTGTTTTTGGAACTGCAGATAAAGCTTTAGCAATTGATGGAGCATAAAGCACTGCCATACCAAACTGATGACAACTTAAAAACACAATAAGAATTATTGGTAATGGATCAGACGACAGACTCATTGCCATCTGACAAAGACTACTGACAAAAATAATGCTTAACCCCAGCAGCATCGTTCGTTTGAGCCCCAATGAATCGATAATACGACTCGTCACTAAAGAACCAAAACCATAAGCCGCAAAAGTAGCTCCCACCCAGAAGCCATAAATATCAGGAGAAATTTGCCAGTATTGAATACAATAAAAAGGCAAAATTGTCATTAAACATATCTCCGCACCATAAATTATAGGCGACAAAAGAACATATCCCATAAATGCCTTGTTTTTGGTTAAGGAGCTGTAGTTTTCAAAAAAAGAAAATAATTTAAGCTGTGGTAAAGATAATGTAGATTTCTTATCTTTAAAAAAGACAAAAACTCCCGCAAGAACTAAAAGAGCTACAACTAGAATAATTAGAAAGTTGGCGCGCCAGCCTAACATAATATGAACGTACCCTCCTAAAACAGGAGTGATCGTTGGCAAAATAGTAAAAATCATCTCCATCTGAGCCATAGCCTTTGCGCTTTCTTTTGGTGAATAAGTCTCTTGAAGTGTAGCCAGCCCTACAACATTAAAAATCCCGATTCCACTGCCCTGAATAAAACGCGAAATAATAAGAAGAGAGATAGAAGAACATACAGTGCTAATGAGACTAGATAACGTAAATAACGCTATTCCCCAAACCATCAATGGCCTTCTCCCCAAAAAGTCAGACAAAGCTCCACCAATAAGCCCTGAAAGGGAAGCTCCCAAAAGGCAGCTAGCAACAGTAATTTGAATGATATTTTCATCAACCCCAAAATAAACCCCCATATCGGGCATACTTGGTGCGTAGATATCTGTTGACATAAAACCAAGAGAAATGGTTGCTGCCACAAGAAATGTTAAAGAGACTTTTTTATTTATGTTTGCCATTAAATCTCAAAATAAAACCTGTCACCTATATTTATACGTCAACTAGGAAAAGATAATCAACTAATAAAATATATTTTTCTTGATTATAACTAGATAATACGCCTAATGATATCAAAACAGTCAAAATTTTAGATTATTTGGTCTTGCTGCTTTTGACTAGACGAAAGGAACCTCTTTAAACTATATCTAAGGCCAGATAATTGATTCTTTGTGAGGAAAGCGGTTAATGCAAGAAAATGATTTTAAGCAGCTTATAGAAAATGCGCTAACGGAAGCTATGAAAAAGGGTATAGATGCAGCTGATGTTATTGCTTTTCACAAAAATACTGTGTCTGTCAATGTGCGCAATCAGGCTCTCGAGAAAGTGAAAAAAGCGTCCTCAATAGAGCTTGGACTACGTGTTTTTAAGGGAAAGCGCCAAGCTCTTGTTTCAACAACAGATACTTCTTTTGATTCCTTAGTGGACATGGCTCAACAAGCTGTGGACATGGTGAAGCATGTGCCAGAAGATCCTTATTGCGGGTTAGCAGAAAATTTTGCAAAAGCTGACCAAATTCCCTCTATAGATCTTTTTGACTCTACAGAATGTTCAATCGATGAGTTAATTGAACGAGCAAAAACATGCGAAGAAAATGCTCGTTCTATAAAAGGCGTTACCAATATTGAAACATCAGGAACAACATTCTCTACATACTTAACTGGTGTTGCTAATAGTCATGGGTTTATGAACACTTATTCACAGTCTTCTCATCAAATATTCATAGGAGCTATTGCAGGGGAAGGACTCGACAAACAAATTGAATTTGATGGCACAAATCGCATCTATTTCAATGAACTTGAGGACCCCACAGCGCTCGGTAAAAGAGTTGCGGAAATGGCCGTTAAAAAATTGAATCCTCGAAAAATTTCCTCGCAAAAAGTTCCCGTTGTCTTCCATCCTCGTGTTGGTCAGAACATTATCAATTACTTTGCTGAATCTATTAACGGACAAAAGGTCTGCCAAGCAGGATTGAGTTATTTACAACATGAGATGAATAAGCTCATCTTTTCGCCAGGTATTACGATTGTTGATGATGCAACACGTGCTCGTGGACTTGCTTCATATCCAGTGGATGTAGAAGGCGTTTTACCTCAAAAAAGACTTCTCGTCGAAAAAGGCGTTTTAAAAAGTTGGTTGTTAGACACACGTTCAGCAATGAAAATGGAATTAAAATCAACAGGACATGCTGTGCGCACAACACGTAGTACTCCATCTCCAACTTCTTCGAATTTATATTTAGAACCAGGACAGGTTTCTTTTGAAGATCTTATAAAATCCATTAAAAATGGTTTCTTTGTCACAGATCTTCTAGGGCATGGCTTTAGTTCTGTCACTGGTGATTATAGTGAAGGTGCGAGTGGCTTTTGGATTGAAAACGGTCAAATTTCTTACCCTGTACAACAAATTACCATCGCTGGAACTTTTAAGGAGATGTTAAAAAACATTACAGTTGCTAATGATTTGAAATTTAACTATGCAACTAATACACCAACTTTTGTTATTGAGGGGATGACGCTTGCTGGCGTCTAAAGTGCCATGAACGGTATGAAGACGGAATCATCTTCACCAACTCAAAGCTTTTTTACGTCAACGCTTATAAAGCGTCTTATACAGAATTACGCGCGTCCTTATTTTGGCCATCTTATATTAGCTGCAGTCACTATGATCATTGTCGCTTTAGCTTCTGTAGCACCAGCTAAGCTGATTGAACCCATTATTAATGATATATTTGTTGCTAAAAAAGCTACCATGCTTTTACCTGTCACACTTATGGTCGTGGGAGTTTTCCTCGTGAAAGGGATTGCAACCTATATAGAATCTGTCTTAACGGGACATGTTGGTCAAAGAATTATTGCTGATCTTCAAAAAGATTTATTTAATCACCTGATACTAGATGACCTTGAGTTTTTTCAAAACACCACAAGTGGTAACTTAGTTTCACATTTCACCAATGATGTAAATAAGCTTAATACAGCTGTAACAGGCACTCTCACTAACCTCTGTAAAGATGGATTAACCCTAATTTTCTTTATTTTACTCATGTTCTATCAAGATTGGTTGCTAGCTAGCATTGCTCTTTTTGTCTTGCCCATTGCCATTTTTCCCGTGATACGCATTGGCAAACGCATGCGCAAAGTTTCAGGCAATGTTCAAGAGGAAATGGCCGGTTTTACAAGTCTTCTCAGTCAAGCTTTTCAAGGTATGCGCTTAATAAAATCTTATGGGTTAGAAAAAATTGAAGCAAATCGAGTTTCTCACCACGTTGAACAGATTTTCTCACGTACACTCAAAGCTACACGCATGAAATCAGCTTCACATCCTCTTATGGAATTTCTAGGAGGAGTCGCTATTGGCATAGTAATCCTCTATGGAGGGAATGAGGTTATTCAAGGCACGCAAAACCCAGGTGCTTTTTTCTCATTCATAACTGCTTTAATTATGACTTACGAACCCTTAAAACGCTTAGCTAATCTTAATGCTAACTTACAAGAGCAATTAGCCTCTGCTGAGCGTGTCTTTAAACTTATGGATCGCCGTCCTGGAATTGTCGATATAGAGTCAGCACAAGATATCAAAATCAACAAAGGTAAGATTGACTTTGAAAATATTGATTTTGCCTATAAAAAGCGTTCAGATGTTTTAAATAACATCACTCTCAGTATTCAAGCTGGAAAAACCACTGCTCTCGTTGGTCCCAGTGGGGGGGGGAAATCAACCCTGCTAAATCTCATCCCCAGATTTTACAACGTTACCAGAGGACAAGTAAAAATCGACGAACAAGACGTTTCTAAAGTAACTTTAAAATCTTTAAGGTCTTGCATTGCATTAGTGAGCCAAGAAATTATTCTTTTTGATGACTCTGTAAAAGCAAATATAGCCTTTGGACGACCAGGTGCCAGTGATGAACAGATAATTGATGCAGCAAAAGCCGCTGCAGCCCATGATTTTATTATGGCGCTTCCTCAAGGTTATGACACTCAAATTGGTGAAAATGGAACTTCGCTTTCAGGAGGTCAAAGACAAAGACTCTCCATTGCCCGTGCCATGATAAAAGATGCGCCTATTTTGTTACTGGATGAGCCAACCTCTGCCTTAGACACAGCTTCGGAACAAAAAGTCCAAGAAGCTCTCAGAACTTTAATGAAGGGTAGAACAACGCTTATTATCGCCCATCGACTGTCAACAGTAAAAGATGCAGACCAAATTATTCTGATTGATCAAGGTATCATTAAGGCCATAGGCACCCACAGTGAGCTTCTTAAAACCAGCAAGCAATATGCTTTACTTTCACAATCTCAACTCAGTGAAAAGGAGGTAGCTTAATGAAGCAAAAATTGAAGCAACTTGTAAAAAAAACTTGGTTCCTGAAATTTTTATGTTGGGTCGCTGCTCGATATATTGGGTTTGTTTATAATACAATACAATGGAAAAGAATTGGTTTTGAAAACATACAACCTCTTTGGGATTCGAAAGAACCAATCATTGTTTGTTTCTGGCACAATCGCTTAATGATGACCTGTTTTGCATGGGAGAGTGAGAAGCCTTTTCACATGTTAATTTCAGCACATCCTGATGGCCAGCTTATAGCTGGAACTGTTGCCCATTATGGCATAAGGACGATTGCTGGCTCTTCTTCAAAAGGGGGAGCTCAAGCCTTGAGATCGATTTTAAAGGTTTTAAAGAATGGGCATGCTATAGGCATTACGCCCGATGGTCCAAGAGGACCAAGATTTAAGGTAGCAGAAGGCCTCTTAACAATTGCACGCTTGTCAGGTGCAAAAATAATCCCCGTTACTTTTGCTGTTTCGCGACGCAAACTATTATCTTCTTGGGATCGTTTGGTATTACCATTTCCATTCGGTAAAGGTGTGTTGATGTATGGTTCACCCTTCACTTTACCATCTCATCTAAATAAAAATGAGATGGAAGAAGTCCGTGTGAATTTTGAAAGAGAGCTTACGCAGCTCGTCCATAAAGCCGACGGAATGGTCGGTCGTGACCCCGTCATTTAGGAAATATGGTTATGTTGCCTCTTTATCGTTTTATCTCAAAAACTATTGCCCCCTGGTTCATTCAACAGACGCTTGCTGAGCGAATTAAGAAGGGCAAGGAATTGCCTGAAAGAATCCCTGAGCGTAAAGGATATTCCTCACGCCCTCGTCCTGAAGGAAGTCTGATATGGATTCACTCTGCTAGTGTAGGTGAAGCTCAAATCGCTCTCACTCTCATTAAAAACATTACTAAGTTAAGACCGGAGATCAAGTTTCTTGTAACTTCGGTCACTGTCACTTCGGGACAAATGTTAGTAAAACAGTTACCTTCTCAGGCTATTCATCAGTTTATTCCTTTTGATGTCCCCCAATGGGTGAACAAATTTTTAGATACTTGGAAGCCAAATCTTGCCATTTGGATTGAATCTGAATTATGGCCTAACTTTATTGAGGCTGTGCACGCACATAATATTCCTCTTTTATTGATTAATGGACATCTTTCCGATAAATCATTCAAACGTTGGGGTTTTGCTCGAGGTTTTATTCGCCCTCTTCTAGAAAAGTTTTCATCTCTTATGGTTCAATCCTCTGAACAAGTGCAACGATTTAAAAGTTTAGGTGGCGTAAACCCTATTGCTACCGGTAATTTAAAATTTGCTGCAGCTCCTTTAAAATGTGATTTAAAAAAATTGAAGGAGTTTAAATCTATTGTTGGCAATCGACCTTTTTGGGTCGCAGCAAGCACTCATGATGGT
Organism: Candidatus Nucleicultrix amoebiphila FS5; assembly: GCF_002117145.1. Lineage (NCBI taxonomy): Bacteria > Pseudomonadati > Pseudomonadota > Alphaproteobacteria > Holosporales > Nucleicultricaceae (SeqCode) > Nucleicultrix (SeqCode) > Nucleicultrix amoebiphila (SeqCode). Next base: position 663,129 of record NZ_CP008743.1, read on the forward strand.
GAAGAAATTTCAATTATAAAGGCCCATCAACGTGTGAAAAAATCTTTCAATAACATATTAACTGTCATTGTTCCAAGGCATCCAGAAAGAGGTCCTACGCTCAAAGCTATGATGAAGCAATACGGTCTAAAAGTTGCTTGTCGATCAACGAATGATAAACTACTCAATACCGATGAAATTTATTTGGCAGATACGCTGGGTGAGCTTGGATTATTTTATAATGCAGCAAACATTGTTTTTGTAGGAGGATCTCTCATTTCCATTGGCGGACATAACATTATAGAGCCTGCACGTCTCAATTGTGCAATTCTCCATGGACCTCATATGCATAATGCTCGTTCAGTCTCTGTCCTTTTTGCCAAAGCTCAAGGAAGCCTCGAGATCAGTGATGAGCAAACTTTAGCGGAAGCTATAGAAAGTTTATTGCGCAATGAAAGTCTTCGAAATACGCTCGCTAAAAATGCTCTAAGAGTCGCTGAATCCGAAGATCAAGCTATGACTCGCGTAATAAAAACACTCAATCCATTTTTGAAAAACTTATAGGGACTTCAATGAAAGCACCCAAGTTTTGGCATAAAAGAGATTCAATTCGAGGACTTCTTCTTATCCCCATAGCGATTTTTTACAAATATTTCAGCACTTTTTATCGTTCTAAAATTAAAGCCAGTAAACTTCCTATTCCTGTAATTTGTATTGGAAACGTGGTTATTGGAGGTGCAGGAAAAACACCCGTCGCAATTGCCATCTATGATCTTTTAAGGAACATGGGAATAAAACCACATTTCCTCACTCGCGGATACAAGGGAAAAATGAGAGGCCCTCTCTTGGTAGATCCTTACATCCATACTTTTGAAGATGTTGGTGATGAACCCTTATTGCTGGCTAAAAAAGGTCCCACGTGGGTCTCTGCTGATCGCGTTGAGGGGGCAAAATCAGCTTTAGCGAATGGAGCAGAAGTGATTATTATGGATGATGGGTTTCAAAATCCATATCTTCACAAAGATATAAATATACTTGTCATTGATGGATCCTATGGTTTGGGGAGTGGAAGACTCTTTCCAGCCGGTCCTTTACGTGAGTCCTTGGCCAGTGGTTTATCTAGAGCACAAGCAGTTATTATCGTTGGTGAGGGTTGGCAACATCAACCTTTTAAAATACCAACTTTTTATGCTCATGCTCAATTAGATCCCAATATCCTTAAAACATTAAAGACTTTAAAATTATGCGCCTTTGCAGGAATAGGAAATCCTGAAAAATTCTTTACCTCTTTAAGAAACGCTGGTCTTCATGTACTTGATACTTTTTCATTTAGTGATCACCACCCTTATATCCCAGAAGAATTGAATCGTTTGGTAGGAGGAGATTTAACAGTAGTTACAACCACAAAAGATTACGTACGTATTCCTGAGCCTTGGTCAAAGAAGATAACCCCTATCTCGATGGACATTAAATTTAATGATCCTCATAAGCTCATGAAGGTACTTGAAAGAGTATTGATATGAAAGCTTTCTTAAAATTGATTGGGCAGTTTTTTGAAGTCGTTGCATTTTGTGTGATTGTGGGTATTTTCTACTGCCTGACTTTTCGAACATCATCAGCCTTAGGAAGTTGGCTGGGACGTCATATTGGCCCTATATTGGGAGCCAACAAACGAGTTCGAAGAAACCTCAAACTTGCACTCCCAGAATTGTCATCCATAGAGCATGATGCAATTATTAAAGGCATGTGGGATAATTTAGGACGCACCTTTGCTGAATATCCTCATTTACACAAAATTGATATTTTTGGGCCTGCGAGTCCCGTGAAAATTGAAGGATTAGAGATTTTAAAAAAGCTCAAAAAATCTCATAAGAGTGTTATTTTCGTTCTTGGTCATTTAGCAAATTGGGAATTTGCTACTCTGCCTGCAAAACAAAAAGGGTTTAAAATTGCTCAAGTCTATCGACGCGTCAATAACCCCTTTATTTCTAAGCTTGTGCGTCGCATCCACGGTAATCTCGTTGATGAACTCGTTGAAAAGGGGGCTGATGGCGCAAGACAACTTATTGACGTCATACAGCGGGAAGAGCATTTAAGCGTGCTCATGGATCAAAAAATGAATGAAGGTCTTCCAATTCCCTTTTTTGGTTACCCAGCCATGACTGCTCCTGCTATTGCGAGGTTAGCTGTTAAATATAAATGCCCGATTCTGCCTGTACAGGTTGTTCGTACCGATAAAACTCACTTTCTTGTGACTTATCATTCCCCAATATTACCAGATAAGCCTGTAGAAAGACTTTTAAGTGAGATCAACGCATCGATAGAAACTTGGATCAGAGCCCATCCTGACCAGTGGTTTTGGCTTCACAGGCGCTGGCCCAATGAAGTCTATACGCAGTCAGAGAAATTTTTACACAGACTTGAAAAATAAGCTCTTGCAAAAATATAGCACTTGCGTATTATCCGTCCATAATTCCTCGAAAAGCGGGCGTAGCTCAGGGGTAGAGCACAACCTTGCCAAGGTTGGGGTCGAGGGTTCAAATCCCTTCGCCCGCTCCAATTTTAGTCAATATTCTTCTAAGTGACTGCTTGTCGCTTGCCGTAGCTAAAATTTATAAGAATAGATAAAATAGCATTTAGCCATTTTAAGGAAACGCACGTGTTAACAAGACTGCAAGTGAGTGGTACAACTCTATATGGGCTAGGCGTTTTATTATTTGCTGTAAATGACGCTTTGCTAAAAATGCTCAGTCAGAAGTACGCTAGTTATGATATTATTTTTTTTCGTAGTTTTTTTGGCGTATTGTTGATCTTCGGTGTGCAAGTCCTGAGAGGACAGTTAGCGTCTCTAAAAACAGACCGAGCATGGGTCATGACTCTTCGCAGTCTTTTTGGTTTTTTGAGTATCTATTTTAGCATAAAATCATTAGTTGGGCTTGATCTAGCCAGCTATAATATTTATTATCACATGGCACCCCTTTTAATTGCTGCTCTTTCCATCTTGTTTCTCAAAGAAAAACCCACAAAAGGCATTCTCATTGCCCTGCTTGTTGGTTTCTCTGGTGTTATTATTTCATTTCGTGGAGGATTAGGACCTTTTGATATTTATAAAGGATATGTCATTCTAGGAGCACTTTTTTGGGCTCTTTCCCTATTACTTATTAAATTTCTGTCGGCAAAAGCCACGACCGAAGCCATTCTTTTTTACACTGCCCTTTTCAATATGGCTGTTGCCGTTCCTTTTGTTAAAAATTATAATATTTCTTTTATTGAATGGTCCTATTTTCTTATTCCTACAGTTGTTCACTCTCTCGCTTTTTTATTTATTATTGAAGGTATTAAACGCTCTAGCTTGGTTTCTGTAGCTCCTTTAGAATATACAGGTGTCGTTTGGACGTTGATCTTAGGTTATATTTTTTGGCATGAATTGCCTGATGTATGGATGTTCATAGGAGGAGTACTCATCATTCTCGCTAGTTTTAAAGCCCTGCGTAAAAATCATTAAGAATATCTTGTCGTATACGTTTTAGCAGTGTACAAGGATTTATAAATAAAAGCAGGAACGATCTTCACACACATTATTTTTTCTAACATTCTTATCTTTTTTATCCTGACAACACAAAGTCAAGCCAGTGATTTGTTTGAGAAAACAACACTTCCTCACACGGGGTTTAAAAAAGCTTATCAACGCCTTATAATGGATTGTGAAAGTAGCTCTTCTTGTAATATTTACTCAGATGAAAATTACCTCAATTCTCGACAACACTCTTATCGAGTCAATTGTTATGGATTAGTTACAAAATTGGTAGATCAAGTTGAACCAAAAGCTCTTCTCGAACTCAATCGACATATCAATACTATTGGAAAAATGCGTCCTTCTTTAGACTCTCAAGGTCTCCCCGCGCCCTTGCATTACGTTGATTTTATTTCGCAGCTTGAAAAAGGCACTCAAAAAAGCAGACACTGGCAAGCAATACCATCAGTTTTCTCTCTTAAAAAAGGAGATATCATTGCTTACACAACTCATAAAACAGATCAATATGTAAAACGCTGTTCAGGTCAACATATGATGATTGTTATAGACGAATATTATAGAACAGAAAAATGCTTGTGGTTAAAAATCCTTGACTCTACACAATCTCCTCACGGTTTATGTGACCAACGTACAAAGACACTAAGAGGCGTTGGCACAGGTATTATTGGCATTCAATTTAATAAGCACGGAAAACCCTACGCTTTGAAATGGTCAGTGTATCAAAAGGGTGCACTGAAAAGGTATATCAAAATTGTTCGATTGATTGATCTATAGAAAAAAACAAAGCCCTAAAAATGTCGTCAGTAGCGCAAAAAATGTCCTATCCCCATACTCAGCATATAAAGTTAAGTAATCCAATGACTTAGGAAGTTCCGCATCGATCACCCCCATTTTTTCTAATCCTAACTCTGCTTCCGTACGTCCATAAGCATCAAGTACACCAGAAATCCCAGTGTTAGCAACACGCACTACGGGTACCCCCTCTTCAATGGCGCGTACACGAATAATTTCAAAATGCTGATACGGCCCAGAAGTTGGCCCATACCAAGCATCGTTAGTTACGTTCAACAACCACTCTGGTCTTTTATCTCTCTTAGAAACCACTTCCGAAGGGAAAATTCCTTCATAACAGATGAGTGGAGAAAAAGCTGGTAAAGGTCCTTCTAAATCGATCGATCTCAATCCTTCCCCTGCTGAAAAATCAACCATTCCAGCGGTCACTTTTTTAATAAAACTTGGAACAATAGAACGTAACGGTACAAACTCACCAAAAGGAACTAGATGACTTTTATCATAATTGCCCAGAATAGCTCCCGAATGACTCACAATAAAAAAACTATTCCAAAGCTGAAGAGGTTGAGGAGCGTAGGTTCGTCGAGGAGCACCTAAAAGAACAGCACCATTCTTTGGTGCTACGCTGGCAATGGCAAGACGTGCTTCTTCATCGCTCTCTAGAAAAAATGAAATAGCTGCTTCAGGCCAAATTACATGAGTAATTGGTTTGTCGCTAGGCTTTGAAGAAAGAGTAAGCAGCTTTTGAAAATTAGGTAATATGTTTTTATGATTCCATTTTTCTTTTTGAGCAACATTCGGTTGAACTAACCTTAGATAAATATTTTCCACATGATCTTTTGGAGCATCATGAAGCCTTATATTTCCTCCTACCCAAAATAGAATCATCAAAGATAATCCTAGAAAAGAGAACACTTTGTCCTTCCTAAAAGTTTTTTTATCAAAAAAAATGCGAGGAAGCAGTGACCAAAGAATCGTAAAAAACCCAAGCCCTAAGACACCAAACAAAGCTGTAGATTGCAGCATAGAAAGTGATTGACTCCAGCTATATCCTAAAAGATTCCAAGGAAACCCTGTAAATAACCAACCACGCACCCATTCGAACAATGACCATAATAAGGCAAAAATGAGAATCCGTTTGACCCCTGAAAAAGGTAAAAAACTCGTAATTAAGGATACGACTGCTGGGTAAAGAGCCAAATATCCAGGAAGACCAAAGAGAGTAAATGGAACAAGCCAGGCAAAACTTTTTATATCTACCCCTAAAGCAAATACAATCCAATACATACCAGCAATAAAATGCCCCCAACCAAACCACCAACCAAGCCAAAAAGCCGATTTGGATTTAGGCATTTGTTCTAAAAACATAAAGAAAAGAGGAAATGTAAAAAAAAGAATAGGAAAAAAACCGACAGGAGGAAAACTGAGGCTTGCCATTGCACCTAAGATAAAGACGCTTAAGAATTTATGTTTAAGACTAAATTTCCACAGACACTCTAAACGATCACCTTTCATTTTACACTTCCTCAGCTTTACCTCGAACTTTAACTCTGAGAACACGTCTTGGAGTTGCTTCTAGAATTTCAAACTCAACACCACTTGAGTGTTGAATGATTTCTTTGTAATCGGGAACACGACCAGCTAAATAAATCACCAGTCCTCCAACAGTATCAAGATCTTCTTCTCTTTCTTCAGTGGTTAAAAAAGAACCAAATTGCTCTTCAAATTCATCAAGATGCAATCGTGCATCAACCACTAAAGTTCCGTCTTGAAGCTTCACAACGTGAGGAGTATTTTCGGCAAGTTCATCTTCTTCACCTTCACCAATAATCTCACGGGTGATATCCGCTACAGTAATTAGTCCATCAATTCCGCCATGTTCATCTACTACAAGAGAAATGGGGATGCCACTTACGCGCATATGCATAAACAAATCAAAAAGACGCATAGAATTTGGAACATATAGAATTTCTTGCGTAAGGCTTCTGAGGTCGTAAGTCTTTTCATAAATTGACTTTACAACGTCTGTCATTGAAACAAACCCCATAGCATCATCTAAAGCTTTTGTGTAAACGGGATAAAAGCGAAAAGGCTTTTGAGCAATAATTTTGATTGTTTCTTCTTCATTGGTTGAGACAGAAAGTGCAATAATATCTACTCTAGGGACCATACAATCAGCCACAGTCATAGTTTTAACTTCTCGCAGAATATTTAAAAAATTTCTTTCTGCATCGCTTAAAGAAAGCTCTTTTTCGACACTTTCCTCAGGCTTAATTGCGTGCACCTCAGCTGCAATATTCTTTGGATTCAAGCTTTTTAGAAATTTCTGAATTTTTTTTATCATATGGTGACCTCCCCACGGCACTCATAAGGATTTTTTATACTGAATTTTTTTAAAATATCAATTTCAAGGTTTTCCATATTTTCTGCGTCTTCTCTATCTTCATGGTCATATCCCAAAAGATGGAGAACTCCGTGCACCAATAAATGACTTAGATGATCCAGTATGTTTTTGTTCTGCTCTAGAGCCTCTTGCTGAATAACACCATAACTTAAAACAACATCTCCTAAAAAAAATGGTTCTTTAGAATTTTTAAGATCGCCTGCTTTCAAGGGTCGATTAAGCACCCCAAAAGATAAAACATTTGTTGGATGATCTTTATGACGGTAATCTTTATTAAGACGCTGAACATTAACATTATTAGTAAGATACACGCTTACTTCAACATTTTTTAACCAAGGCACTACTTGTTCTAACACACATCGAATGCGTGATTGAATAATAGCTTCATAATCATTAATAACCACTGACCATTTTTCATCGTCACAGGCAATATCTATTACTATATTTTCATTCTGTTGATTTGATGAGTTCATTTACTTTTCTTTTGAGATCGATGAGGGTCGGCACTCTCATATTTTTCATACGCTTCAATAATTCTTGTAACTACATGATGTCTAACCACGTCACCCTTATCAAAATATTGAAAGCCAATTGAGGGAACATCAGCTAAAACATGCAATGCTTCTTTCAGTCCTGAGTCAACTCCAACTGGCAGATCTATCTGAGTTAAATCTCCAGTTACAACCATTCTTGAATCTTCCCCAAGACGAGTTAAAAACATCTTCATCTGTGCATGGGTCGTGTTTTGAGCTTCGTCCAAAATAACAAAGGCTTTGGATAATGTGCGCCCCCTCATAAAAGCAAGAGGAGCTACTTCAATTTCACCACTTGCAAATCTTTTTTGTACTTGTTCTGAAGGAATCATATCAAAAAGAGCATCGTAAAGAGGGCGTAAATAAGGATCGACTTTTTCACGTATGTCGCCAGGCAAAAAACCTAATCTTTCTCCTGCTTCAACAGCAGGGCGTGAGAGTATGATGCGATTCACCTTACCTGCAAATAACATAGATACTGCTGTTGCTACCGCTAAATAAGTTTTTCCTGTTCCAGCTGGCCCCAAAGCAAATACTAAATCTTTTGAATGCAACATATGGATGTAATCAGCTTGATGAGAAGTACGAGGAGAAACAACTCGACGACGTGTTGGAATAGCTACTTCAACGCTATTATAACCGTTACTTCTATCATCATTTTTTAAAACTGTAGAGGTTGCCATACGCAAAGCTGCATCAACTTCAGCCAAGCCTATCGTATTCCCTTTTTTTAATCTTTCGTAAAGACTGCTTAAAGCAGTAGAAGCTGCAGCTGTATCTTTTACTGATCCACTCATGAGGAAACGATTTCCTCTTACAGCAATAGAAACATGCAAAGTGTTTTCTATATGTCTTAAAAAACGATCTCGATCCCCAAAGAGCTGAGAAAGCAATCTATTATCATCGAATTCTAACTCTATTGAGCTCTCTCCCTTATCACCCATTGGCACACCCCTCTAATGGAATTGACGCTTCTTCTTATGTTGCTATAAGTTTAGCTGCAAGGCTATTTGTTTCTCCAGAAGTAATTTCAACTTCTACAATCTCTCCAAGAAGTTGTGCAGGCGCCTTTATGTGCACAGATTGGAGAAAAGGGCTACGACCAATCAGCTGGCCTTGATGTCGACCAACTTTTTCCAGTAAAATAGCTAACTTTTTCCCAATCATATTACGATTGAAGTGAGCTTGTTGTTCCCTCAAAAGATCTTGAAGTATTTGTAAACGCTCTGATTTTAATTTTTCATCAATTTGATTCTCAAGCGCTGCAGCAGGTGTTCCAGGACGAGGGCTATATTTAAATGAATAAGCTTGTGCAAAGTTCACTTGACGCACAAGATCAAGTGTCGCTTCAAAATCTTGATCAGTCTCTCCTGGATAACCTACAATAAAATCCGAGGAAAACGCTATATCAGGACGCACAGAACGAAACTTAGCAATAATATCAAGATAAAATTGAGACGTATGACGGCGATTCATAGCTTTCAAAATTACATCTGATCCAGACTGTACAGGCAAATGAAGAAAAGGCATCAATTGAGGAACATCTCGATGTGCTTGAATCAGAGCTTCATCAACATCCCTTGGATGAGAAGTCATGTAGCGAATCCTCTCAAGTCCTTCAATTTCAGCTAAATACCGAGATAGCTCCCCTAACCCCCATTCACCTTTGTTCGAAGGTGCCTCTCCATGATAAGCATTCACATTCTGCCCTAAAAGGGTGATTTCACGAGCACCTTTAACAACCAATGCTTTGGCTTCTTTGAAAATATCTTGAACTGGCCGGGAATACTCAGCTCCTCTCGTATAAGGAACACAACAGAAGTGACAAAATTTATCACATCCTTCTTGTATAGCGAGAAAAGTGCTTGGTCCTGAGATTTCAGTCGGCTCAGGCAAAAAATCAAATTTTGGGACCTCGGGAAAATCAACTTCAAGAACGCCACATCCAGGACCTTTTCCTTTTTCAACCGAACGTGTTGCTTTTGCAAGCATTTCAGGTAACAGATGATAGGATTGTGGACCAAAAACCATATCTACATATGGTGCACGATTAAGTATTTGCTCTCCTTCAGCCTGAGCTGTACATCCAGCAACAGCAATAATCATATCTTTGCCAAGAGCTTGACGTTCGTTCTTTAATTCTCTCATCCTCCCCATATCAGAATATGCTTTTTCTGTAGCTTTTTCACGAATATGACATGTATTTAGAATAACCATATCTGCTGATTCAGGAGCGTCTGTGACAGCATAGCCTAAAGGCTTAAGCAATGCCTCCATTTTCTCAGAATCATAGACATTCATCTGACAACCATAAGTCTTAATATACAAACGTTTACTCAAGACCATATCCTTTTGATTTAAAATGTGTTGTCAATATAACGTGACGCATTTCACATCTTCAACGAAAATTCAGAAATTAAGCCATAAAAAAATCGACAGGACTATCATCATAAGTCCTGTCGATTTTTAAAAAGCTCATACTTAGTAATTAAGCCGCCATTGCACGTGAGTCTTTGCGCTTACGACCTAGACCAATCTTTACTGCCAAGTGACTACGTTGCTTTGCATAGTTTGGAGCAACCATTGGATAATCTGAGGAAAGCCCCCAACGCTCGCGATATTGCTCTGGTGTCATGTTGTAAGCCGTTTTCAAATGACGCTTTAACATTTTTAATTTCTTACCATCTTCCAAGCAGATGATATAATCATCATGTATTGATTTCTTTACAGGTACTGCTGGTTCTGGACGATCAGCACGTAAGCCGCCTTTGCCAGAAAGTTCTGCTAATACGCTGTGCACTTGCTTAATCAAACGTGGCAAATCGTTGATATCAACGTTATTATTGGCAACGTGTGCCGCAACGATATCTGATGTCATTGCCAACACTTCCAAATTTATAGCCTCATGATTGCTATTTGATTCTGTGCTCGTCATAATCTTCTCTCTCTTTCTGTAAGTTAATACTTTAAAACAATCGTATTATTTATAATTTTACTTCCCAGGCACTAAAAATTACATTGAATTAATCACTTAATTGTCATAGTTGATTTACTAAAATATATAGCATAATTAATCAAGAGGAATTTTATAAAATTTTATTTTTTCAATTCACTGTGTACTCTAAAACCAAAGCATTAATCTTTTGTCCTAATGAAGAAGAATAGTAATTATGTCTTTTAGAAATGACTGAAAAACCAGAATCTATATAGAGTCTGATAGCTTTAAATTTTGTCTCATTGACCTCTAAAAAAATTTTTCTGGCTCCTCTTCGTTTGATTTCATTTAAAAGGTTTTGTAACAATCTCTTTCCTACACCTTGCTCTCGATAGACCTCTTTAACTTCAAAAGTTAAAATCTCTGACTCATCAAGGACGATACGTGCAAATATAAGTCCGATGAGTTGTTTATCCATCATTGCCACAAATCCAAGCGCACCAGTTTGTTGATAATGTTCAAGAAGAGCAAATTTTGACCATCCTGAAAAACATGCATCATCATCCAGGCTATGAAGATCAATTAGATTTAAAAGTTTTATTTGTACCTTTTGAGTATTATTTGATGGAAGCAAGGGTAACATCAGCTGATCTTAAATAAAATGCTGAGAGGGGATAATTTTGTGTCGTTTGCGTTTCCAAAATTTTTTCCGCCTGAAAAGCTAAATCCAGAGCATGGGGGTGAATATTGAGCATTACTTCAGAATTTTGAGCCCAATGATGAGCTCCATTACCAGCAAAAAGTACTTTCTCTCCTTCTAAATATTGATCAAGATCAGATTTTTTTATATTAACTGCTTTTTTGATTACTTGAGCATGCGAATCAAAAAGTTGTACAAATAGATCCTCACGTCTTGATTCTAGTACAATCAATAACTTAGATGGTAAAGGTCCATATTTTCTGAAGACGGAAAAAGCAACCCATTCCAATGATGAAATACCCAGAACAGGAACCCTTAAACAAAACGAAAAACCTTTGGCAACAGTCAATCCAACACGTAACCCTGTAAATGATCCAGGTCCCGTCGTGGTGATAATTGCTCTTAAATCCTGAAAGTTTACATTACTTTTATGCATAATTGACAAAATTGTTGGGATAAGAGACCCATCCTGTCCTCGCTCTTCAAGCGTTTCATCGCAAGCGAGAATTTTCTGCGCGTTGCTTAAGGCAACAGAGGCCCCAAAATTTGCTGTTTCAAAAGCTAAAATTGTCATGGACACACCATATCCTTCAAAAACTCTTCAGTTCAAGAAAATTGTTCTCTTATCCATATCAAACTTAACCCTATCTTTACTTTATAATGATAAGATCAAAATATATCGTTTTATTGGTTAAAACATAAAGGAGCAGTAGAATGATTAAAAAAATATCAGCTTTTTTACTTATAAGTACACTCTCAGTGCCTACGATTGTGCACGCTGAATATGTTAAGTCAGGAAGCAAGTATCCAATCGTAGTTGAAGTATCTAAAGGAACTGCCACTTGCGGTATCAAGAGCAGAGAACTTGATAATGTTGTTGGCGGCATACAAAAATCTTTTGAAAAAACTAAAGGCGATTTTTGGGATAAATTATCCAGTGCCATTCAACAAGGAGTAAGAAGCACGATTACCAGCTCAGGCTGTGAATTGATAGGTATGGCAACAACGCTCACTCCAGGAGAGTCACTTAATTTGCCCGTAGGCACTATTATAGTGGCTTATAAAGACCCTGCAGCTGCTTGGAAACAATCAAAAAAGGTTGTTAACCCATTACCTGCAACCTGTAAAATTACTGCTGGTAAAACAGCCCTTCTAGAAACTAGAAAATCCGAAGGATTAAGATCACTCATCGGTATTGCAGGTGATGGTGGCCTTGGCTGTACATTAAAGTAAAGAATTCTTGATTAACGGTTTTTTTTGCTTTTCCAGCAAGACATGTCATTGGGTTTTCCTAGGACGCATTTGTTGTATTGATCTTCAATGCAACTACAAGAATGACCACGAATTTGTCCTGGTAGTTTGCAATTAGCTAAGTTAGCTAGTCTATCACGCTGACAATGCACAATGTGGTTACTTTGTTCATTTTGCCAACAATATCCATTATATTTTTGATGGGCTTTGCATTTATCCATCTCGGTTTTAAGGCAGCCACAATGATCATTATAATGAGTTGATTTTTTGCATTGACTCTCGGCCTTATTGAGCTCTTCTTCACAACTTGCCACTAGACGTGTGGTCAATAACAAAACAAAAAAAACGATAGAGAGATATCGTAGTATTAACAAGTTTATGCCTTGTCCTTGTTCAAGGTTTTACCACGCTTGGCCAACTCACTCATCAAAAAGCTCGCTTTTTCTGGGTCCATTTTAGACAAAATCGCCGACCCTTTTGCCTCTTTAATTTTTTCCATCAAGTCTAAAAGAATAGGAAATTCAACCCCTTCCAGAATTTTGGCCGCTTGCTTAGCATCCATATTTTCAGCCATTTTGACAAGTCTCACTAATTGTTCATCACGCTTTTCATCAGTTTTCTTTAAATAATTTTCTAGAGTTTTTTTATCTTCGCCCATTTCGGCCAGACGTTTTTTAATACGGCTTTCTACAGCTTCTAGAGCAGTTTCTTTCACCTTAGCAGTTTCATCTGTTTTAGCGACTTGATCTGATTCTGACGCTTGCTTTAGTAAACTATATTTTTCAGATGAAAGTTTACTTGGATCTAAATCACTGATCTTTGTTGAAGGAGGCTCATTATCCTTTTTACTCCCTTCTGCTTTTGCAGAAATCATACTATTTTTATCTTTTTCTTGTTGAGGATCATTTTTTGCTGAAATTTCAGTACTTCCCTCTTTTTGCGATGGTTTTCCTGGCTTTCCCTTATCTTCTTCATCTCTAGTTTCTGGTTTTACTTCCGATGCAGCAAGCTTTTCTTCCTCTGCAACAACAGTTGATATTCCGATAACTGATGATGAAACTTCAAAATGCTCTCTCAATAAGTTTAATTTCACTGTCAACAGCATACAACATGTAAAAATAACGATAGGAAGCACTCTAATTCTAGCATGCAAAACTTTATCAGTGAGAGGTTTTATAAGATTTATTAAAGAAAGGTTTGGTTTTAGCTTCTTTATCATAGGGCATTCTACCTTATCTTTTTTAAAGTTTTCAGAATCACAGGTTGATTCTGATCATCTTCATCTGCTTTTGGTAAAGTTTTAACAGCTTCTATTTTTTGCTCAGATTTAAAAATAGGTCTTGATTTCGAGATAAGCTCATCTAATCGCTTCGCGATGTCTTCACCTCTCTCAATTAAGAACACTAAGTCATCTTTCAGAGTCTTAGTGTTCTTTGTTTGATCTTCAATAGATGCAAAAAGATTTCGTCCTGTTTCTTTGAGTTCTTTCACCCCTGCTTCTGCTTTTAAGAGTGATGCTGAAAAGTTTTTAATAAAATTTTGCAAATCCTCTCGACTTTTATAAAGGACCATAAGACGTCTATTCAGCAAAAATGCATAGCCAATAGTAGCAATTAACAAAGCTGTAATGAGAAAGTCCAAAATAACGGTTAAATTCATTCGTTTCTCCTACTGAACCAATAATGTCTCAAAAAGAATATCGTGCACTTTGATTGGTGCCACCACTTGATTGACACGTTTTAAAAGCTCTTCGCGTAACCTTTGAAGGCCACTTGATCCCTCAACATCTTCAACTCTTAACTCGCGCAAATAAGACTGAAATTGATCAATAATTCGTGGTTTTAAAGCATCAAGCGTCTTCACTTCTTCACCATTAGTTAACTCAAGTTTGACCACCATCCGCAAAAATGAGGCCTTCTTGCCTTGACGAGTCAAGTTCACTAGCATTTCAGGCATAGCATAAAAAGCGATTTTAGAAAGATCTATAGCTACTGGTTTGTTTTTCTCAGCTGCAGTTTCTTCGGAGGTAGCTTTATGAGAGAAAAAACCTGTAAAAAAAAGTGTTCCTCCTATAGAGCCTGAAATTAAAAAAAGCGACACTCCAGCAAAAATTGCAATTTTTAAAATGCCCTTATCTTTTTTTGCAGAACCTTCCCCAGAAATACTATCTGATTTATCAACTTCAATAGTTTTTATTTCTTCTTGAACAGCGGAATCCATCTTTACTCCCTCTCATGGTCATGAACTTCTTTTCTTTTACATTCATGTCATTTTATTTTTTATTATCATGACCTTTATTCATAAAAGTTTAACATAAAGTTACAATTTGAATAGCAAAAAGGTAAATCAGCACTTGGCACAATCCATGCATATTATTTTCAACATGTTTTAATAGGAGATAAAAATGGATACCTTTGCTGTAGTTGGCCTATCCCTCCAAAAAGCTCTTTTAAATGCACTGGAGGTCACTGCTGATAATCTAGCTCAAATTAATACCCCTGGCGCTTTACAAGAAGATATGGTGTTTAGCCAATATCTCACCTCTGACGGACAGGTTGCTTTTGTTGAGGATGTTGCAACTGTTAAAAATATGAATCCAGGTCCTCTTGAGTATACTGGAGATATATTTCATCTGGGAAATATGGGAAGAGGCTGGTTTTCTGTTGAGACCCCCAATGGTCGTCGATATACAAAAAATGGCGCTTTTACTCTTGATGCCGAAGGGCAATTAGTGACGGTTGATGGTCAATATCCTGTATTAAACGCAGGAGGAACGCCGATTGCTATTCCTGTTGGTGATAAAAATATTACAGTAAGCCCAGATGGGACTATCGCTAACACTAGTGGACCAATTGATACGGTTGGCGTATTCAATTTCGATAACCCTTACGATATTACTAGAACAGAAGGTACTCTTTATGTTTCTAATCAAGAGCCAACTCTTGCGAATGATATCTCTATAGCTCAAGGTTATATAGTTGGATCAAACGTTGATGGAATCTCAGAAACCAATAAATTGATTATGCTGAATCGTCTCTTCCAAATGACGCAAAAAATCATTGATACGCAAAATACACTGGCCATGGAAGAAGTTCAAAAAATGATAACAGTTGCACCAGCTGCTTAAGGGAGAAAAAAAATGAGTCTACGCGCTTTGAATACAGCCGCTACAGGCATGAGTGCTCAGCAACTTATGCTTGATCAAATTGCAAACGATTTAGCAAACGCTAATACTACAGCTTATAAACGTAAGTTAACAGTATTTTCCACAATGTTTTCTGAGTCTCAAAAACGTGTTGGCTCAACCTCTTCCTCCTCAGGAACTATTGTACCTTCAGGCATTCAAATTGGGTTAGGAGTACAACCCAAAGGCATTATATCTATACAAGAACAAGGGCAGTTAGTACCCACTGAAAATCAATATCATATGGCTATTCAAGGAGAAGGATATTTTCAAATCGAACTTCCTTCAGGAAGCATTGCCTATACAAGAGATGGTTCATTTACGACAAGCCCAGATGGTACCATTGTGACGCAAGATGGATACACAGTATTTCCAGGAATCACAGTACCTGCTGGTTCTACAGTTGACATTAATAGTAATGGAGAGGTTTTTTCTAAAACGGCTGCTGATGCCATACCACAAAAGATTGGAGACATGCAATTAGTGCTCTTTACCAATCCAGGTGGGTTAGAATCTTTAGCCGGCAACCTCTTAATTGAAACACTCGCTTCTGGGACTCCCACACAAAGCGCACCTGATACGAATGGTGCTGGTAAAATCATACAAAACTATATTGAAGGGTCAAATGTGAACGCTATTTATGCTGTTACCAATCTTATTAAAGCACAGCGTGGATTCGAAATGAATACTAAGTCGGCAAAAACTGCTGAAGAAATTCTTCATATGATCGATAAAATTGGGAGCTAATAATGTTTAAAGCACTAAGAATTATGCTGCCTTTTGCATTATCATTAAACTTCTCAGCAATAGCGCTAGGTTACGAAACACCAAAAGCTCCGTCGCTGAATGACTATTTTCAAAAGACACATTACAAACCTGGAGTTAACCAACAAGCAACTCTCTTTCCCACGAAAGAGACTATAGAAAAAGTGCTTAAGGAAATGGCTGAATATACCACTCAAGAGTTTAAAATAGATCTAGATCCCGCAGTATTAAGGTTAAACAAGAACCTGCCGCAAGCAGATTTTTCTATCAAGAATTTACAAGTTAATGATTTAGGTAATAGATTTAAGGCAGAGATGGTCTTTAATGATGACTATAACACTACTATCTCCATAACTGGCAAGTTAATTGCTCTTGTCGATGTGCCAGTCTTAACAAAAAATTTGCAATCCGGAGAAATCATTGAACAAAAAGACCTAGGATGGAAAAAAATGCCAATCCATTTAGTGAATCGTACTATGGCGGCAAGTCACGATGAAGTCGTTGGAAATCTTGTAAAAGCAAGCTCTTTACAAGCTGATAACCCCATCAAACTTCAACAACTCACAAAAAACAATGTGATTAAGAAAGGCGCCATGGTCACCATCACAGTACAAACTCCGCACATGCTCTTACAAACAAAAGGCAAAGCACTTGAAGATGGCACTACTGGGTCGATTGTACGTGTAAGTAACCTTGATTCAAACCAAGTAATTAAGACCACGGTCACTGGAATTAATCAGGTAGCCGTTGACGTGCCAAGTCTGCAATAGGAGCAACAAACTATGAAGAAAACCATTTTTAAGGCATTATTACTGAGTAGCACAGTGATCATTTTAGATGGTTGTCGCACGCTCGATCGTCTTCATGAGGTAGGTGATAAACCTTCTCTTTCTCAAATTCAAAATCCTGTATCTTCAAGAAATTATCAACCCGTGACCATGCCTATGCCAATGCCGATTTTAGCGGAAAAAAAAGTTAATTCTCTTTGGCAACCTGGAGCTCAAGGTTTCTTTAAAGATCAGCGTGCAAAAGGAATAGGAGATATTCTAACGGTAAAAGTTGCTATGGATGATAGCGCTGTGGTCAAAGATAACTCTACCTTTTTACGCAAAACTGACTCTAGCGTTGCAGCAGGTAATTTCCTTGGATTTGAAAGTCAGTTTTCTAATCTCTTTCCAAACACCATTAACCCAAGCAAGCTTATTGGAGTAACCAGTGCCCCAGACCATACTGCAAATGGAATCATTAAACGTAGTGAGAAGATTAATCTGGTTATTCCAGCAACCGTGACACAGATATTGCCCAACGGAAATTTTATTATTGTTGGCAACCAGGAAATGCGCGTAAATAACGAGGTCAGAGAGTTAAGATTAACAGGCATTGTACGTCCAGAAGATATTCTTTCCGACAATACAATTGATTATATCAAAATGGCTGAAGCGCGTATTGGGTATGGTGGTCGTGGAGACCTTACTGACTTCCAAAATATTCCTGTAGGTCAGCAAGTTATCAACGTTTTGTCACCATTTTAATCTGCTCAGAATTCAACGTGTTGTATTATTCTTCGCGTTGAATTCTCTCTTGCTTTTCATGACGTTCTTGCGCTTCAACGCTCAAGGTTGCAATAGGGCGAGCTTCTAAGCGTGCAATCCCAATAGGATCACCAGTTTCTTCACAAAAACCATAAGAGCCGTCGTCTATACGTCTTAATGCTTCATCAATTTTATTGATCAGTTTACGTTCACGGTCGCGTGTTCTTAATTCAAGAGCACGATCCGTCTCAGCAGACGCACGATCTGCTATGTCAGGTTCATTATGAGTTTCTTCCTGTAAATTATGAATCGTTTCTAAAGAATCTTTGAGCAGTTCACTTCTCCAACGCAATAACTTTTGTCTAAAATATTCCAACTGTTTGGGATTCATATAAGCTTCATTCTCTGAGGGTACATAATCAGGAGAAAGCAAGATGGTATCATCCGCCTTTTTACCGCTCTCCTTTGCACTGTGCCCAGTTTTTGTCTTCATAGATAACTCCATTAATTATAAATAAATCCATATGCTTATATTTTATAAGATAGGTAAGACTCTTACAAGCCTACTTTCTTAGTTTGCATCATTTCTATTTTAGTCAGTTCGATTTGGACACGTTGCTCAATTTCTTTAAGAACTTCTTCAAGCTGTGAATCTTCAACAACAGTTTGTCTTAGTTGTAGAGTCTCTACAAGGTTTTTTAAAACGTTTTCAGACAAAGATCCCTCGAGAAGAGCCATACGTAAACGATCGAGGCCATTTAATAATTCTTCTCCATGTTGAAAAGCCTGCTTTCGAGATGTTAGCAAATCAGTGACTTCTTGAATTTGAAAGACACCTGCCGGTACTTGCACAGACGATACTTCTGCTGGCGTAGTGGACACAGTTTCCCCAGAGTCGGCAATCTTTTCCGAAAATCCTCCTTTTGCTTGAGTTTTTTTTGACCTAGCCGCAGTGATGGGTCTCAAAGGATACTGCGTTTCTATTTTTACCATTATGAAGCCTTATTATTATCGTCTCTTTTTTACGCACCATATTCTAATCGTTTTCCTCTAAAATCCTAGTGTAATTATTTTCAATAAACTCAGGCCTTTAATTTTCTTTGAAGCACCTGGCACGAATTTCGCATGAATATCAGTAGTTTTTAATGTGGATAAGGATGTAGTAGTGAACAAAAGATCTTTACAATCTATCGCTCTAATATGGTGGGCTCTAATAATAGGGTCATTTTTCTTTGCGTCACAAAGCACAGCAAATCAACGTATTAAAGATATTGTAAATTTTGAAGGTATTAGAGAGAACCAACTTGTAGGTTATGGTTTAGTTGTCGGTCTCAATGGGACAGGAGATGATCCCAAGTCTTCTCCATTCACAAGTGAAACCTTAACCAGCATGTTAGAGCGCCTTGGGGTTAATATCCGCAATAAAGACATTAAAGGTAAAAACGTAGCTGCAGTGATGGTTACAGGCAGTCTTCCAGCCTTTGCACGACATGGTGGTAAAATTGATATTTCAGTTTCTGCTCTCGGTAACGCTAAAAGTCTTGCCGGAGGAATGCTCCTTGTAACCCCATTAGTTGGTGCTGATGGGAACGTCTATGCTGTTGCTCAAGGAGCAGTAGCAATAGGAGGATATTCTGCAGAAGGAGCTAAATCAAGCGTTGGAGGAGGTGACGCTGCTGGATCTTCAGTTACAAAGGGAGTACCAACAAGTGGACGCATCGCAAATGGAGCAATTGTCGAAAGAGAGATTGGATTTTCCTTAGCAAGCCTTAAATCCATGAATATATCTCTCAAGAATCCTGATCTCGCAACGGCTAAAAGAATAGCACGTGAAATTAATCGCGTTATGGGAAATTCTGTAGCCAAAGCAGCCGATCCAAATACAATAGAACTTTCTATTCCTACAAATTATCAAAACAACGTTCTTGATTTTTTATCTGAAATTGAGCAACTCAAAGTTAAAACAGATCAACCTGCAAAAATTGTGATAGATGAGCAAAATGGTGTGATCGTCATTGGTGAAAATGTAACTATATCAACGGTAGCCATCGCTCAAGGAAACTTAACAATTAAAATTACCGAAACTCCTCAAGTATCTCAACCTAATCCTTTTTCAAGTGCAGGATCAACGCAAGTTGTACCAAGAACCAAAATAGAAGTGGACGAAGGAAAAGGCAACAAAATCGCAATTGTTAAAGAAAGTATTAGTCTACAAAATCTTGTAGATGGCCTAAATGCTCTCGGGGTAAGCCCTCGAGATCTTATTACCATTCTACGAGCTATTAAAGCAGCTGGAGCCCTTCAAGCAGAAATAGAGGTTATGTAAAATGGTAGCAATGGTTAACACAGATTTTAAAAATAATCCCATCCCTCTTTTAGCAATGGGAGGCAACTCAGCACAAGCAAAACAAACAGCTGAAAAACTGGCTGGGGTGTTCTTTTCTCAAGTTGTGAATGAATGTCTCAAAGAGGATGAACCTTTGGGAGGATTTGGTGAGCAAATGGTACGTTCTTTCTTTAATGAAATCCTGGGAGAAAAGCTTGCTGAATCTGGTGCTGCACGTGACCTAACCGGTGCCATTGAACGACAAATTTTACACCTACAAGAAACTTCTTCCCCTTTGAATCTAATGGAGAAAAGATATGAATCTTGAAATGTTTCATGAAGTTACAGACCAGCTTATTGATTTTTTAACATTAGAAAATCAACTTTTAAAGGATTTTCAAGGGCCTGAAGTATCTAAATTGAGTATTCAAAAAGAAGACCTTGTCTATCGCTATATAAGATTAAAAACTTGGATCGTCGATAATCGGCGTTTTATCCAAGCATTACCACCTATGGAAAAAGATAACCTTCACAAAAAAACACTCAGTCTCACACTCTTGGCTGAAGAAAATGAAATCAGACTTGAACGTCTTAATATCACGAGTCAAAAGTTCTTAAAAAAACTTCATGAAGCAATGAATCGTTCTGCTCGATTAACAAATAGTTACACAGCTCGTGGAACAAAAGCTGACAGAACAGTTCCATTGATGGCTACGATTACATCATCATTAACGTTTGATCAGTCTTTGTAAAAACTAAGTCGAGGAATTATGGTAGACGTCATTACAGGTTCAGGCATAACATCAGCACTCCGCAGAGGGTTAGAAGGTATCATTGCTTCTGGTGCAAGAAACAGCATCACAGCTAAAAATATTGCTAATGCGAATACAGAAGGTTATACCCGTAAAATTTCAACTCTTGTCACTACAGAAGGCGGTGGCGTTATTGCTGGTGCTCCACAACGTATGGTTGATGAAGTTCGCGTGGCGAACCTACAAAGCCAAACAAGCGATGTAGAATATTTGAATGTTAAATCGTCTTACTTAAAAAACATTGAGCAGCAAATCGGACAGCCAGGCACAGGAGGATCACTTGGCGAATACATGTCCCAGCTTAGCCAAAGTATGTCAACTTTAGCTACGAGCCCTAACTCTCCCTCAAAAGCTATTGATACTATTAACAATGCAACGTTAGTTGCGGGAAAAATAAACCAATTTGCAAATTTTATTCAAGCTAATCGCAGTCAAGCTGATCAACAAATTGCTTTTTCGATTAATGAAGCAAATGCAGCCATTTCAGAAATTCATCAACTCAACCATCGTATTGTTCAAGATAAAGTAAACAAACTTGACTGCACAGACCTTGAAGATAAAAGGCAAGTTGCTATTAACGCTCTTGCGGAAAAACTTAATATTATCAGCGCTGAACAAGACAATGGAGCAATCTTTATTTACACAGAAAACATGCGCACGATAGTTGACAGCGCAGCAACAGCCCGTACATTCACCTACGTTCCTACAGGAGCTATCACTGCATCAACTGTATATCCTGGAGGTATTCCTCCTATTCAATTTAATGGTGCTGATGTTACTATGGAAATCACGAGTGGAGAGCTTGCTGGTCTTATTTCTCTTCGAGATGTTGACTTGCCAAATCTACAAGCAAATCTAGATACACTCACAGTGAATCTAAGAGATCAGATGAATGCACTCCACAATCGCGGTACTGGCATAACCGGCCAACGAGTCATGCAAGGTAACAGAGCTATTCCCACTCCGCTTACAACAAATTTTCAAGGAACAGGCCAACTGAGAATTGCCGTCATTGATAATACGAACGGAAGTTTTGTAGAGCAACAAGTCATAGATCTAACAGCTATGGGAGTCGTGACTATGGATAACTTTAGGACTGCACTTGTTGCAGGTTTAAATAACGTTGATGCTACATGGCAGCCTGATGGCGCAGGTAATTCCTTGCTCAATTTAGCCATTAATAATAACTCTCCCAATAATGGTAATTATGGGATTGCTCTTGTTTCAATTCCACGAGTTAATGAAGCAGACGCTATTGAAAATACTACCGGACAACATATTAGTGATTTCTTTGATTTAAATGCATTCTTTAAAACAGGAACCCGCGTTACAAACGATGGTAACCCTAGCATTACTGGTCTGTCTCAATTGCTTCAAGTGCGCTCTGATCTTTTGACTAATAATGGACTGTTAGCACGCGGCAAATTAAATCAGAGCATTGCAATCCCCCTCCCTACTGAAGCAATTAAGGCTGGTGATGGTGAAATTATTTCTGCTATGTCTTTAAAGCTTAATCAGAGTATTCCAATCAACGCTAGTCCAAACATTCCTGCCAGAACGCAATCTCTAATTGATTTTGCAGGCTCTATCATTGCAACAAATTCTCAAATTGCAAAAAATACTTATGACGATCTTGAAATGCAAAATGGAATTAAACAACAAATGATGGGAGAGATTGGCGCTCAAAGTGGCGTTAACTTCTCTGAAGAAATTACTGATATGTTGCAAAACCAATTTCTTTACAGCATGTCCACACAAATCGTCAAAACGGCGCGTGAAATGATGAGCGCTCTTTTAGATATTAAATAGGAGGATCAGAAGCAAAATGACCGCAAGCCTAAACATCTATCGTGTTTCAGAACAATCAAACCTTAGCAATACTCAAACACTTATTGCAAAAAATCAAAAGGATGTGACACAAGCCTTAAATAAAATGTCTTCAGGAAGAAAAGCTGAGTTATACAGCGATATATCTTCACAAGCACAAGCATTGCAGAATCTTCTCAATCAACAAGTTAAAGATAATAGTTATATTTCGTCGATTTCAACAGTCGACGGCCGATTAGAGATGGTCGAATCACGAATTAATCAAGTAATAGATTTAATAACAGAGGTACGCACACGTATCACTGGGGCTCTCAATCCAACAGCTATTGATAAAGGGCTTAATGATTATGCAAAAAATTGTTTGGCTGAGATGCAAAATATCTTAAACGCCAAAGATTCCGAAAATTTATATCTCTTCGGTGGAGAGAGGACTGATAAGCAACCTGTAGATGTAAGTCTAATAGGTCCCTACTCTCTCGGTGCCCCTTCGAGTAAGATATATACACAGCCAGATCTAATTTCACGATCTGTACCTTTATCAGATAGCACAGAACTTTCTTATGATGTTCTCGCTAGTGAAGACGCTTTTGCTGATATCCTTCATGCTTTAAAAATTTGCTCTACAGCACAACCCACCCCAGACCCAAATTCAAACGACTATAAACTTTTACAAGAAGCTCTTACATATGCCGGTCAATCCATGAAGGAGGCTTCTGGACTTTTGGATCAAGTAGGAACTAAACGTCTCACACTAAATACAACCACAAAGGAATATCAAGATAGTCAAAAATATTTAAAGAGCTCTATCGCAAATATTGCCGAGGCAGATCCTTATGAAAGCTATGTGAAGTTAATTGAAAATCAAACACGCTTTTCATGTTCTTTGTATGCAGCCAAACAAATTCTTTCTGCAGATAAAATTTTATCGATTTTTTCAAGATGAGGGGGACTAAAATGAAAGTAACACTAAAAAATGAACTCACCACAAGAAATAAAAAAATCCTTAACAATTTTAATATTGAGGTTAGTAGCCATAAGAATGATATTTCTGTAAAACTTCCAAAGGGTTTATTTGGTTTTAGCCAAGAACAAAACTTTCTTTTAAAAAATTTTCCTCAAGATAAATTTTCTCCATTTCGCGTATTATATAATCCTGAAGCTCCTGATTACTCTTTTATAGTGTTACCTGCAGAGTCTCTCAACGGATTCGCTCTTAGTGATCAAGAAAAAAATAAAACAGCTTCATTTTATGGAATCGCTGAAAAATCTGTCAAAATTTTATATATTGTTACTATTCAGAATAGTGGCAATTCTTATGAGATTACGGCTAATTTAAAAGCTCCGATCGTTTTAGATAAAGATAATAACTTGGCGTGGCAACATATTTTAGATAACCCTGACTATCAAGTTGATTACTCTCTTACTGCCATTTCGGAAACAATCAAGCTACATAAAGATAATTGAGTCTTTAAAAGAACAATGTCATGATAACTAAAAGTTCTTCATAAGGAAGTTATCATGAAAAAATTATCAATACTGCATTTACTAGTGATTGTTTTCAGTTTGAACGTTTCCATCAACATGGGGCAAGCAAGAGCGGAAGAGTTTACAACTCCTGTTGAGTTAGTGCAAACAACTGAGTCCTTCAGTCATGATATAAAACATTTCTTGCATAAGCTCATTAAGGAAAAAAAAGTTTTATCTTCTCAAGAGAAATTTCTTGTTGATCTCTATACAGCACGAGAATTTGAACCCTTGTGGCTCGATGATTCAGGAAACCTAAAAGATAGCACCTATTATGCTATAGAAACATTACTAAATGCAGCTAATGAAGGAGTAGATCCTGAAGACTATGCTCAAACTGTCGAAACATTTAAGGGTTTCTATAATGATCCTAATCAGCGCCTTAAGGCCGAATTTACTCTTAGCAAGGCCATTGATAGCTATATCGATGATTTAACAGGGTCAAGGTTAAGTCCTAAAAAAATTGATAAAAGATTATACTTGAATCCAGATCCTGTCGAATCAGCACACGTTGTTCTCCATGGATTTCAAAATGATCCTTCGGGATTATGGCTCAAAACATTCACTCTCGAAAGTCCAGAGTATCAAACATTAAAAGGTATTCTTGCAAAATATCGATCAATCGAATCTCGAGGAGGATGGCCCTCTTTACCCACGGGGCCAGCTCTTAAGAAAGGAATGAAAGAGCATCGAGTTTCGGTCTTACGTCAAATACTCTTTATGCAAGGAGATTTAGAAGATGA
This sequence comes from Candidatus Nucleicultrix amoebiphila FS5, assembly GCF_002117145.1. Lineage (NCBI taxonomy): Bacteria > Pseudomonadati > Pseudomonadota > Alphaproteobacteria > Holosporales > Nucleicultricaceae (SeqCode) > Nucleicultrix (SeqCode) > Nucleicultrix amoebiphila (SeqCode). Next base: position 687,971 of record NZ_CP008743.1, read on the forward strand.
AACGCAATCACCAAATTTTGATGATGCTGTAGAACAAGCTGTGAAACGCTTTCAAAATCGTCATGGTATTGAACCAGATGGAATTGTTGGCAACGGAACCGTGACAGCGCTTAATATTCCGGTAAATCAAAAAATCAAACAAATTCTCATTTCAATGGAACGGTGGCGTTGGTTGCCGCAAAATTTAGGAGAGCGCTATGTTATGGTGAATATTGCTGGCATGGAGCTTAAAGCTGTCGAAAAAGGTAAAAGTCCTTTATCCATGAAAGTTATCGTGGGCATGAATTATAGGCAAACTCCTGTTTTTTCATCTTCAATCTACTCAATTCGTTTTAATCCAGTATGGAACGTTCCGCGTCTCATTGCAGTTCAGGACAAGTTAAAACTTATTCATAAAGACCCAGGATATCTAAGAAAAAAGGGCTTTGTAGTTTATGATGGATCAGGCAGTCAAATTAATCCAGATGATGTTGATTGGTCTAACGTAACAGCCGAAAATTTCGACTATCATTTTAAACAATTACCTGGCTCCATGAATGCTTTAGGCAAGATAAGATTTTCTATTCGAAGTCCCTTTGATGTTTATCTTCACTCAACTTCAGACCCTCAGTTATTTAATAAAAGCTCACGATATTTGAGTTCAGGATGTATTCGCGTTGAAAAACCTGTTGAGTTAGCTATGTTTGTCTTTAATAATCCACAACAATGGCCCAGAGAAAAAATTGAAAGTTCTATGGAAGGCAATATTACTAATAATGTAGACTTAAAAAACCCCGTCCCCGTTCACATAACTTATTTTACTGTATGGGAGGATTCCGACGGTCTTGTACATTTTGCCAATGATATTTATGGACAAGATCAACGCATTTGGCTTTCTCTTGAAGAGCAGCGAAAGGGTCGTTTTAGTCAAAAAGCTTAAAAACAAAAAGTTTTTTAGCTTGATTCATTTGGCAGTTTTTAATAACACCGAATGAGTATATAATTACATTGTGAAGCATAGGGGATCTTATGAACAACGGCTTTAAATTGACTAGACGACAGTTCTTGGTTGGAACAAGCGCCACTATGGCAACTTCTCTTGTCACCCCATCTATTGCAAAAGCACAAACTCCTGTTAAAGCTCTCAGCTTATATAATACACATACAGGAGAATTTTTCAAAGAAGCCTATTGCGAACATGGTTGCTACATCAAAGAATCGATCGCAAAAATTAATCATATTATGCGTGATTGGCGCACAAATGAAATAACACAAATGGACGTTAAGCTCATTGATCTGTTACATCATCTTCATCAGAAAATAGGCAATAACAAGCCTTTTGAGATTATTTCAGCCTATCGTTGTCCTCGCACAAACTCAATGTTAAGAGAAGCTGGCAATCATGTGGCAAAAAATAGCTTTCATTTAAAAGGGCAGGCTATTGATATTCAAATGTCTGGTTTTAATCTTCAATACTTAAGAGATGCAGCCTATCAAACAAATGCAAAAGGGGTTGGGTATTATCCTAGTTCTGGCTTTATTCACGTTGATGTTGGTCATAGAGCTCATAAAAAGAATCTTCAGGCTCGTTGGTAAATCAATTATTATTGGTTTATTAACCTAATCCTCTTAAAATACTTGCAAAATAATTCAGGAGGATACTCGTTTGTCAACACAACAAAAATCTAGCTTAAAAAAAGGCCAAAAGATCACTTTTACAAAAGCCTTTACACCAAGAGAGCTTCAGATCTGTTCAATTTTTGGCACAAACGGAGATGAGGAAACACTCCTTAAAACTCATGGCCCCTGTCACTTAACTCTCTCAGGTCAAGGTTGGCTTGAGAATCTCATACTCTTAACTTTAAGCAAATATACATCCAAAATTGTCCCCCTCATTCGTGAACAAAATTTAAGTTTCGTACGTCCACCAAACTTAGGAGAAACAATCACTCTAGAGTTAGACGTAAAGGAAAAAGATGAGGGCAATGAAGCATCTCTTTCTTGTGAATTTAAAACGTCGCTCGGTGAAGTAATTGGAAGTGGAGCTCTTATTGTTTCATTAAGCCCTGAAGAGTCTTCAACTGAATCTTTGACTTTTCAATGCCCAGGACATCATCACCAACATCTTGTTAATAGAGCAAAAAAAAATCCTCCAATGAAAGTTGGAATAGTGCATCCTATGGACGCGATATCTTTATTAGCAGCGATTGAAGCTCATAAACAAGGGTTTATTGAAGCAGTTCTTATTGGCCCTGAGGCACGCTTACAAAGACTAGCCAATGACCTAAATGTGGATTTAAGTCCTTATAAAATTTTTTCTACCCATCACAGTCATGAATCCGCAGCCACAGGCGTCAAATTGGCTAAAGATGGAGAAGTCAATACACTCATGAAGGGGGCCATTCATACAAATGAATTCTTATCCTTTATCATCGCAAAAGATTCAGGCCTACGTACAGATAGAAGGATGAGTCATATCATGATCAATGATTTACCAAATTATCCCAAACTTCTACTTGTGACTGATGCTGCTATCAACATTTTGCCTGACTTAGAATGCAAAGTAGATATTATCCAAAATGCAATAGATCTAGCTCATTCTTTTGGAATTGAAAAACCAAAAGTAGCACTTCTTTCTGCTATAGAAACCGTCAATCCGAAAATTCAATCCACTGTAGATGCTGCAGCTCTTTCTAAAATGGCTGAACGTGGACAAATAATGGGCGGTATTATTGATGGACCGTTAGCGTTTGATAATGCTATTTCAAAAGAATCTGCTGAAATAAAACATATTCACTCTCCTGTTGCTGGAGATCCTGACATTCTCGTATGTCCAGACCTTGAATCAGGTAATATTTTAGTTAAACAATTTAAATATCTTGCAGGTGCTCAAGAGGCTGGAATCGTTATGGGTGCTAAAGTTCCATTTATTCTCACAAGTAGATCGGAAGACATCAACAGTAGGGTTGTCTCTGCTGCCATTGCAAATTTACTTTTTCACCATCGTCATGGAACGCATAGATAGAAATGAATACCAATGATGCTATTCTAACGATCAATTACGGCTCATCCAGTCTAAAAATAGCTTTGTTTGACATGACTGTAGAACCCTTAAAAAAAATCCTCACATTTTCTGTTATTAATGATGTCTTAATTGTAAAAAATGAAGACCATAAAGTCCTTGATGAACAAAAGAATTTGCCTCAGTCCCTGGCTAAAACCATCAAAAAGATCCTTGATTGGATTAACAAAAATAATAGCAGTTACAGTCTAAGAGCAGTGGGGCATCGTATTGTTCATGGAGGCAATCGATACTTAAAAACAACGTTACTGCATGATGTAGTGGTGAGAGATTTGGAGAATTTTATTCCTCTTGCTCCTCTTCACCAAGGTTATAATTTAATGCCTATAAGCATCATTAAAACTCTTTATCCTCAACTCCCTCAATTTGCATGCTTTGATACTTCATTCCATGTCACTCAATCAAAAGAACTCAAAATCTTTGGTCTTCCTCGACGTTACTATGATCAAGGCATTTATCGATACGGATTTCATGGTTTATCCTTTGCTGCAGTTTTAGAAAAACTACCAGTCGATTTAAAAAATAAACGTGTCATTATTGCTCATTTAGGAAGTGGTGCCAGTCTTGCTGCTATTAAAGACAGTCAAAGCGTCTATACCACTACCGGATTCTCTGCACTTGAGGGACTATTAATGGGGACACGTTGTGGAACAGTGGATCCAGGAGTATTACTTTACTTGCTTGAAGAAAAAAAAATGTCATTAAAAGATCTGAAACACTTACTCTATGAAGAATCAGGACTTCTTGGACTTTCTGGAATAAGTTCAGATATGAAAGTTCTTTTAGAATCAGTCTCACCCGATGCAAATGAAGCCATTCAGGTTTATGTCCATAGAATTCTCCAATATATCGGTAGTATGATGGTATTCCTCAAAGGGCTCGACGTTATTGTCTTTACGGCTGGTGTTGGTGAAAATGCACCTCAAATTAGAAAAAAAATCATCCAAGGGCTTAGTTGGTATGGCGTTTCTCTTGATGATGAGACGAATGATAAGAATCAAGAAATGCTCATATCTGACAAAAAAAGCACAGTAAAAATAATGATAATAAAAACTGATGAAGAAAAAATTATTGCCGAAGAGGTTTTGCAATCTCTTGCTCTAGTGTAAAATTATATAAAAATTGTCATAAATTATTTTTATGATTTTATATTTAGAGAGCTAACGCGCGGATTTTTTTCCAAAAACAATATCTATCTTGCCCTCAAGGGCATTTTGCTTTAACGCTTCATATAGCATACAAGAATTGAGGAGTTTTTGAATGGAACAAGCCGTTTCCAGAAATCGAGAATTGGGCGGACTGATTGCTTGGTTAACAATTGGATGCGGTGCGCTTTTTTACAGCTATCAATTTATCGTACGAGTATTTCCTAATGTCATGCGCGATGAACTTATTCACGCATTCAAAATCGATGCAGAAGATTTTGGCGCTATTATTAGTTGTTATGACTGGGCTTACTTTTCTCTACAAATTCCTTTGGGGCTTATTATGGATCGTTTTGGCCCTAAAAAGCTTATTGGTATAGCTGCATTAACCTGTTCCATTGGATGTTTTCTTTTTGCTACAACAACCAATGTCTACATAGCTGCTCTTGCTCGATTTTTTATGGGTATGGGGTCTGCCTGTGGATTTATCGGTACACTGAAGCTTGGTACTTTATGGTTTGCTCCCAATAAATTAGGACAAGTTATTGCTCTGACACTGGCTTTTGGCACCCTTGGCGCATCTCTCGGCGGCCGTCCCCTAAGCATGCTTATCAATAACGTCGGATGGAATAATACGTTGCTGATTATGGGTATGGGTGGAATTGCGATTAGCGGACTCATTTTCTTTTATGTCGAAAATTCCCCAACGGGAGATATTAGCCATGAAATTGCCCCAGAACACAAACAATTATTTAAAGGTCTCCGTGAAGTTATTGTTTCAAAGCAAGCCTGGGTGCTCTCCCTTTTCAGTATGTTAATGTATGTGCCCCTCACAGTATGGGGGGTTGCTTGGGGAGTCGTCTTCGTCGAGCAAGCCTGTAGTGTCAGCCAAGAGAGTGCCGCTGATGTCGTCATGTGGACCATGTTCATTGGAGCAGCTCTTGGTGGACCAGCTTTTGTCGCTCTTTCAGATTTCTTGAAAAGACGCAAAACTCCCATGTATATTGGCTGTTTTGTTGCCTTTATTGTTCATCTTTTTATTGTATTTTATCAGGGTATTCCTTTAGCAATAATGCATGTCTTATTCTTTTTGGTTGGCTTCACGTACACCTCAAAGGGTCTTTCCTTTGCATCAATTTGTGAAATCATGCCAAAAGAAAGAAGTGGGGTTGCTCTTGGATTTATGAACTCAATCGTGATGTTGAATGGTGTAATTTTACACCCTCTGATTGGTAAACTCTTAGTCTTGTACTGGGATGGTTCTAAAAATTCTGTCGGCGACCCAATCTATGCAATAAGTGACTATCGCTTAGCCTTAAGTGTTGTTCCTATTTGTTTAGTTATGTCTATCGTTTTAATGTTCCTTATGAAAGAAACTCATCCTGGGAAACCTCAAAACTTATAATAGGAGCGCAAAATGTCCCGAATGATAAAGATTTCCGGTCTTTTATTCCTTAGTTTCTTTTTAATATCCCCCCTCTTTGCTTCAGCCGATGGGTTCGATGATGATACTTTATCAAAAAAGACTAAACACAATAGGATCCCGATCACGCTAGATATGAGCGCCTCCAAATTTTATATTCAATTTAGAGGCATGGATACAATTGAAAGCATCATCATTAATAGTGATCTTTTAAAGAGACGTTTGCAGGGAGTTTGTCCAATAGATGATTCAGAAGAAGATAAAGTTTCTTTTACAGCATTTTTAGAATTTGCGGCTTCTCTGAACATCAGAACAAACTGTAGTGTTTCCTTAATCGCAACTGATTATTTTAAAGATCAAGCTAGCATGATTTATAGGAATCGAAAAACTGAACTAGCCTTATTAAAATCTCTTAATTTAAAGAGTTCAAAAATCTCTGTTGCAAAAGCAAATGAAATTAGAGCTATTGTTTCTAGATTAGAAAGACAGTATACAGATTTTTTTATAGCTTTTGCAACAAATACAGAACAAATTGATGAAATGCGTAATTATACAATGTTCGCTTTAAGCTCTAATGCCTCAAGGTAACTGCAAAGTACCAATATGATTGATGCAAATCTTATAGGGAGGCCTTCTTGAACAATTGGGATTTAGTGATATTCAACTTCACGTCACCTATTATTTTATGCTTTTTTCTTGGATTAGTTGCAGGTTTTCTAAAATCTGATCTGAAATTTCCCGAAGGTTTTTCAAAAATTCTTGCAATATACCTCATGTTTTCCATTGGTTTAAAGGGAGGGCATAACCTTTCTAATACTTCAATTGATATAAGCCTTCTTGTTCAAATAGTTTTTGCTCTTATAGCAAGTTTTGGCATTCCTTTAATTGCCTATAGTCTGTTGAAATTTTTTAAAATTGTGGACAATGAGAATGCTGCAGTTATTGCTGCTCATTATGGCTCTGTCAGCATTGTGACTTTTGCGGTTGCCAGTCAAATCCTTGAAATTAACAACGTTCTTTATGGTCCTCAGATGATTGTTTTAGCTGCACTAATGGAAACCCCCGCTATTGTGAGTGGACTTTATTTGCTCAATCAGAACAATGGTGTGTCCTCAAAATTGTTTCATCCACGACTAAGTAGAGAGATATTTTTAAATGGCTCTGTTGTGCTGTTAGTTGGCGGCTTTATGGTTGGATATCTTTCTAATATCAATGCTTTTGAACAAGTTAAACCCTTGTTTTTTGATCCGTTCAAAGGGATTTTGTGTTTATTTCTACTTGAAATGGGGCTTTATACATCTAAGAGAATTAGCATCAGTAATAGACTAAATTTCAAAATTACTTTATTTGGATTATTTATGCCCATACTAAGTGCTCTTTTAGGTCTTGGAATTTCTGCGTTCCTCCATTTTTCAATCGGGAATGCCTTTCTGTTTATTGTGTTAAGCGCCAGCGCTTCTTACATTGCTGTTCCCGCAGCCATGCGCATTGCAGCTCCCAGAGCTGACGCTGCGCTTGCAATAGCTCTGGCGTTAGGCATTACATTTCCATTTAACATTGTGCTGGGAATTCCTTTATACTTAAAAATATTACAAATATTGGGATGGCAATAGGTAGGACACATGCAAACACATAAAAAAAAGAAATTGGAACTTATAATTGAAGTCGCCTATGTGGAGCAGATTCTCCAGCTTGTTCAAAAATCTGGCGCACAAGGATACACGATGATTCCTCATGTTTCTGGTCAAGGTCATCACGGCACAAGAGGTGCTGAAGATGGTATTACTATTTTTGAAAATGTGATGATTATTGTCGTCACTGATGAAAGTCGTGCCAAAAGAATTTTAGAGGATGCGCTTAAAATCGTTGATGATGGCGTTGGCATTGGTTATCTTTGTGATGTGGAAGTGATGCGAAGCGCTCATTTTTAATCTAAACAACAGGGGAAATAATGATATCTCATGGACCTTTAGCCTGGAGCGCTTTTTTTCTGTGCATTTTTATTCTTCTATTTCTTGATTTAAAAGTTCTCCATCGTAACATTCATGAAATTTCTTATAAAGAGGCGCTCTTAACCAGTTTAGGATATGTCGTTATATCCTTTCTATTTAATATTGGTATTTTTTATACCTTGGGTCATCAACAGGGGTTTGAATTTTTCACCGGCTATTTCATCGAAAAAAGCTTAAGTCTCGATAATATATTTATTTTCTCTGTTATTTTTACGCAGTTTAGAATCCCTCTTATTTATCAACATCGTGTTTTGTATTGGGGAGTCTTAGGAGCAATTGTTATGCGTGGTGTGCTTATTTTCCTTGGAGCTAAGTTAATCACGCAATTCCATTTTATGATGGCACTCTTTAGCTTATTTTTGATTTTTACTGGCTTTAAAATGTTATTTTTAAAAGAAAAAGATAAGGAATTCAAAAATCATTGGCTTGTCCTCTTTCTAGAAAAATATCTTCCTTTCACTAGAAATATTGAGAATGAAAAGTTCATTGTGAAAAGATCTGGAAAATTCTATATGACGCCCCTCTTGATGGTGCTGATATTAGTGGAGTTGACTGACGTCATTTTTGCACTTGATTCTATCCCAGCGATTTTTGCAGTTACTACCGATCCCTTCATCGTTTATACAACCAATATCTTTGCAATTTTAGGCTTACGTTCTCTCTATTTTGCTTTAGCCAAAATGGTAAAGAACTTTCATTATCTGAAATATGGATTAGCACTTGTTATGCTACTAGTAGGGTTTAAAATGCTTGTGAACTGGTATTTTGATAAAGACTTTATACCCATTGAACTAACGCTCATATTGACGATTTTTCTTATCATGGGTTCCGCTCTTTTATCCTATCTCAAACCGCTTAAAAGAAGTTAAATTTTTGGTCCAATCATTTTTTGTGGATCAACCCATTGATCAAACTGGTCAGCTGTCAAATAACCTAAAGACAAAGCAGCTTCTTTTAAAGTTGTTCCCTCCTTGTGAGCTTTTTTCGCAATTGAAGCGGCCTTATCATAACCAATGTGCGGATTCAACGAGGTGACTAACATCAAAGATTCATTCAAATGCTTTTGAATGCGCTCAGTGTTCGCCTTTAGATCCTTGAGACATCGCTCTGTAAAACTGTCCACTGCATCACTCAGCAATTTGATGGATTGAAGTAAATTGTAGATAATTACGGGCTTAAACACATTCAATTCAAAATGTCCATTGGATCCCGCAATAGTAATAGTTACATGATTTCCCATTACTTGAGTAGCAACCATGGTTAAAGCCTCAGACTGGGTTGGATTCACTTTACCTGGCATAATTGATGAACCGGGCTCATTTTCAGGTAAACTTAACTCTCCAATACCAGAACGAGGACCAGAGCCTAAAAGGCGAATATCATTCGCAATCTTCATCAATGAAACAGCTAAAACATTTAATGCACCTGACATTTCCACAAGGGCATCATGGCTAGCCAAAGCTTCAAATTTATTTGAAGCAGTCCTAAAGGGTAGTCCTGTTAATACAGAAACTTCAGCCGCAAATTTAATTGCAAAATCCTTATGTGTATTGAGTCCTGTACCAACGGCCGTCCCACCTTGAGCTAGCTCATAAAGATAATCAAGAGCATTTTCAACTCTCTTTAAGCCATGCTTAATTTGTGTTTTATACCCGCTAAATTCCTGACCAAGGGTTAAAGGTGTTGCATCCTGAAGATGCGTGCGCCCTATTTTAATGATCGACGCAAAATCTTTTTCCTTCGCCTCTAACTCTTTCAACATCTTTTTTAGTGCAGGCATTAAGGAATTGTGAACTTCACGCACTGCAGCAATATGCATAGCTGTTGGAAAACTATCGTTTGAAGATTGTCCCATATTGACATGATCATTAGGATGAACGGGGTCTTTACTTCCACGCTTTCCCCCTAAAATCTCGATGGCACGATTTGAAATTACCTCGTTAGCATTCATGTTGCTTTGTGTACCTGACCCCGTCTGCCAAACAACCAAAGGAAACTGCATGTCATGCTGTCCTGCCATCACTTCACTGGCAGCTTGAATAATTGCTTGTCCACGTTTATCGTCCAAAAGACCTAAGGTCATATTAACCTTGGCTGCTGAAGCCTTTAATACTCCCATAGCTCTGATCAAGGGCACAGGCATTTTCTCTCCACCAATGGGAAAATTTTTAATTGATCGTTGAGTTTGAGCCCCCCAATAGCAATCCTCTGGGACCGCAATATCACCAAATGAATCCTTTTCCATACGAACTTTTTCTTGCATTCCGTGTTCCTTATCGTTTTTCTAGAGTATATTTTAAAGATATTTAATATCGAGTAAATCCTTGGATGAAAATGACGCACAATTTTTTTATGGATGAGGCCTTAAAGATAGCATCTCAAGCAAAAAATTCGGGGGATGTTCCTGTAGGCGCAGTAATTGTTATGGACAACAAAATCATCGCCAAGGCTGGCAATCGTGTAGAAATTGACCATGATCCAACAGCCCATGCAGAGATGCTAGTGATTAAAGAAGCTGGGAAAATTTTAAAATCTACTATTTTGAACCAATGCAGTCTTTACGTCACTTTAGAGCCTTGTTCCATGTGTGCTCAGGCTATTGCATTTGCTCGTATCAAGCATCTTTATTTTGGGGCTTATGATCCAAAGGGAGGGGGAGTACTTCATGGCCCCCGTATTTTTAATCAACCCACCTGCCACCATAAACCTGAAGTGTATGGGGGTATTATGGAAAGTAGAGCATCTGACCTTTTAAAGGATTTTTTTCGAAACTTAAGGCCTTAGAAGAACCTTGGCAGGGCTGATGATCTATATTAGAGTGTCGACAATTTTAATGAGAGCGCTCGTAGCTCAGTAGGATAGAGCACAGGATTCCTAATCCTGGGGTCGGAGGTTCGAATCCTCTCGGGCGCACCAGACACATAAAGACTTCTGTATTTTTTCTCTTAATGCTCCAAACACGCAACAATAAATTCTAAGATACTGTTCAATAATACGTAATTTATATTGAATGCCCTATTTTGTAGTGTTAGTTGACTCTTTCCTGAAATAAATTCTTAAAATAATACTAAGAAAGAAAAGCACAATAAAAACACCAAAATAGATGTCTCGAGAAGACAGATCTGTCTCATATTCCTTGATATGTTTCTTAAGTTCGATTGAATTATGAAATTGACTTAAATAAAATTTTGTAGGTTCAGAAATGTTTTCTGGAGGGGCATTTAAAAGATTTTTCTCTTCTAAATTTTCTATTTCTTCTAACGCAAGATCTAGCTCATTCAAAACACCCCCAGCTCCTAGAAACGACATCAAGTCAACAAAAATTATAAATCCCAAAAACGCTATAAGGACAGTTAATATCTTTCGTATGCGATTATAACTCATGATTAAATTCTCTAAGAATTCTGCTTAAATTTGACATCTGTGGTTACTTTAAACCTCTGATTTTTCATTAAGTTACATTTCTTAGGCTTAATATACTTGGAATATGATCAGAGAATAGTCAAAAAATTAATGATTTCATTCCATCTGCGTCTTTTTTTATTTTTTTCTTTTTCTTTTTCTTTTTCTTTAAAAGAAAAGTTAGATTGATATTTACATCTTTTCTCAGTTATATTTTTATTAAGATAAATAAAATGCTTGGAAGTGCAATGACAGCTATAAGTCTCAACTTTACGCGTGAAGAGTTACAAAATATCCTTACTCACTTAGATCAGGCTCTCTTCAATCACATCCAATGGCACAAAAGGATTATTCGAGACCTTATTTGTCGATTGCCAGTAAATAAAGGCGACATTGAACAAAAAGCTCACCAGGAATGTCTCTTTGGACAATGGTACACCCAAGATTCTCCTAAAAAACTGCAAAAACATCCTGGGTTTGTTGCTATAGGTGAAGCACACAAACAAATGCATCAAGTAGCCGCAAGGTTACTTATGTCTATGAACACAAAGGGGGGTGTTGAATCTCAAGATTACGATATTTTTGCCAATGTCATTGAACGTTTACAGCTTGAAATAGCGTCCTTGAAGCGTGAGCTAGAATTTTCTCTTCATACGCGCGATCCGCTTACTGAAGCAACGAATCGAATTGATATGCTTCCAATGTTACGCGAAATTCATGCTTTAGTGAAACGAAGTGCTCAATCTTGTTGCCTTATTATGATGGATTTAGATTTTTTTAAAAAAATTAATGATAAGTATGGCCATAATGCGGGCGATAAAGTGCTCATTGGCTTAGTCCATTTCGTTAGTAAACACCTTAGATCTTACGATAAATTGTTTCGTTATGGAGGAGAAGAATTTTTACTTTGTATGCAGCATATAGATCTGCAAGAGTGTTATTCACGCGTAGATCAATTACGTAAAGATATTTCCACATTAGAAATTGACATAGGACGTAAAACTCCTGCAACCATCACTGCTTCTTTTGGTATTACTTTACTTGATCCGCACGTTTCTATTGAAGAATGCATCGATCGTGCTGACAAAGCAATGTACGCAGCTAAATCCGCTGGACGCAATAATACCAAAACCTGGGACCCTTCTATGCAAGCTTAAGGGGCAGCCTTGCACAAAAAAGACTTCAAGATAAATTAAATTTTAATGCAGAAAGTCTCGTCTGAGAACGAGTGTTTCAGAAGCTTATCCCTGCGCGCTAACTTTTTCATGATGGCTAGGGTTTATTTTATGAAGAACTTTCTTTTCTCTTAATAGTGAAAGAAAATAGTTTGTCTCCTCCACACCTTCTATCATTGAAAGACCATATTAAAGTACAAGAGTTATCATCAGAACGTGCCTTCTTAAAACCTATAAGACACCCTGATGGCAGGTTTTTGAGATTTACACCTTCTGGAGGAGTTATAGTGACTTCGTAAAGTGCCTTATCGCTATTTTCATAATTCAGAATTTCAAAAAACCTATTTTCTACAGTTCTTCTTTCTAGGGTTTCGGTTGCAAAAAGGTCCTCAAAGTCTTCACTCGATGCTTCAACTTTAAAGATAGAAATGAGCGTTAAAAGGACTATGAATAATATTATTCGCATGATTGGGCTCCCTAGTTTTCTAAAATGAAATGAAACTTTGATACAATCAATTTCATTTAAACTCTACCCATATAAAATGTCACTTGCAAGAACGCTTATTGACAAATTCTCCCAACAATTAGGTATCTAGATTATCGACTTAATTTTCAATAAACGGTCAAAGTTCAACATTTTTCTTTACTTATAAGTAAATTATATTTATGACTATTGGGAAAGTGAAACAAAAACTTTTACTAATAATCCTCAACGACAATAACTTTTTGAGTCTTTGGAATTTTTGAAATTTACACAATGGATTGGGATAAACTTAAACAATTTTATTACGTTGCAAAAGCTGCAAATTTTACACGTGCAGGTGAGCGGCTAAATATAAGTCAATCAGCTTTAAGTCGAAGCGTCAGGCATCTTGAAGAACATTTGGGAACCAAGTTGTTTCAGCGTAATACTCGCGGAGTTGTCTTGACTAAACAGGGTGAAATCTTGTTTGAACAAGTTTCACACATGATGACTGCTATCCAAAAAGCTCAAACGACGATTCGTGAAGAAGAGAGTGAACCGTCAGGTAGCTTAAAAGTGGCTTCCACTTATGGAGTTGCCGCCCTCTACATCTCCCCTCACCTGCCTAAATTTATCAAGCAGTATCCTAAAATTCATGTCACTCTTTTTGGTAATGATATTGCCCCTGACTTAGATCTGTGCGAGGCGGATGTTATTATCCACCCTCATATTCCTAATCAAACCAATTATATTCAGAGACCTCTTCTAACAGTGCATATGGGGCTTTTTGCTAGCCCTCAGTACCTGGAAACTCACGGAACACCCAAAAGTCTAGAGGATCTAAGTAATCACCATCTTATTGGTTATGGATATCACCTCAATCATCCTTTTCAAAGTTCAAATTGGCTTTTAAAGGCTGGAATGCCAGTGGGAGAAATGCGTGAACCCATCGCTCAAGCAAACTCAACAATTACTCGTTGCCTTTTGGCAGAAGAAGGAATTGGTATTATCACTATTCCAAAAGAGCATCCTGGATTGGACAAACTAAACTTAGTTCCCGTCTTACCCGAGGCAGAAGGTCCAACCATTGAACTTTTTTACATTTATTCAAAACAACTAAAGAATTCAAAACGGGTCCTGTTTTTCCGTGATTATCTGGAAGGTATCTTAGGAAGAAATTCAAATTCTTCTCAACCTCAAGTTAATAATGGCCCCCTTAATGAAAAAATTAATATTTTTGCATAGGCTATGACAGTTGGAATTTTTCCATTTTTATGGCTGCTCGGAGAATACATGGTTAATTTAAGAGAACTTGAGTCTCAAGGAAAGTTGATTAAAACTGTGAATAGAATGGGGCATTCTATTGCTGACTTAACTGATTTTAGTAAATCTTTTATCGAGTTTTCAGGCACTTGTATCGCACCCGTTCTTGACATTGGCGCTGCTTTTGGTGTTGCTAGCATCCCTGCCCTTGAGGCTGGAGCAACGGTTATCGCCAACGATATGGCTCAAGAACATCTTACCGCTATCAAAGAGAGAACACCTCAAAAGCACCAAAATCGTCTGCAATTACGTTGTGCGAAGATTCCCTACGGACTAGACTTTCCTGCCGAAAGTCTTGGCGCTATTCATGCATCTCAAGTTTTACATTTTCTAACAGGCAGTGAAATTGCGCAATCTTTTGATAATTTTTATCGATGGCTGGTTCCAGGGGGCAAAGTTTTTATCATCGCTAGCAGCCCCTATATTAATATCCTCAAAGCATTCTTACCTGAATATGAAAAGAAAAAGCAGTCAGGGACTCCTTGGCCTGGTGAAATAGAGAATCTCAGTCTTCATACAACTCACGCTGTTGTTGCAGATAATCCTCCATTTTTCAATTTTCTTGACACGGATGTACTTTCTCAAGCACTGATTGAAAGAGGGTTCAAAATAGAGAAAAGCCTTCTTTTTGATCGCGGCACTAATCTACCAGATCACATTAAACTTGATGGACGTGAGAATGTAGGAATTATTGCGCAGAAACCAATTGCTCTCTAAATTCTAGCTTTTTTTGAGGTTCTGTGATTTTTGAACCAACAAAAATAATCAACAACCCCAAAGCTCCTAAACTCATCAGATAAAAAGCTGGTGCCATTGAAAGTCCAGTCTTATCAATCAGCCAAGTCATAATGATGGGCGTTGTGCCACCTAACGTAGCCATCCCCACACCATAACCAAAAGCAATTCCACTATAACGACTGTTAGCCGGAAACAATCGATTCATAAAAGCATTGAGAGGCGCTATAAACCCTACAGCAAAAGCACACAAAAGAAAGTTAGCAAGTAGAATATTTAAAGTCAGTCCAGTACTTGCCAAATTGAAAATCCCATAAATACTCATCATCAATCCAAGAGTTGAAATTGTCATAACACGTGCTAACCCAAAACGATCCGCTAACATTCCAGCTAAAGGAGCACAAGAAACAAACACTATCAACCCAAAGGTGTTAAGTGACAAAGCACTTCCAAGCTCAAGTCCCACAACTTTTGTAAGATAGACATTCATGTAAGCCGCGAATGTTGACGAAAGTGCACCTGAAAAAGCAGCTCCCCCTATGCAACACAAAACAGCGATAGGAAACTTTGAAAGCGCTTGAGATAAGGGGATATTCAAAGGTTTTTTAGCTACATCTTTTTTAAATTGAGGACTCTCGTGAACCTGACGTCGTATATAAAATCCAACACCACCAAGCAAAGCCCCTAGTAAAAATGGAATTCGCCAAGACCAATGAGGCATCGTAGATTGCATAAAAAAGGCACCAATGAACGTTGCTAATAATGCTCCCCCTCCTCCAGAAACAGACATAAGAGACCCTGCAAAACCTTCCTTTCCTTTGCCTATATGTTCGATTGCAAAAATCGCCGCGCCGTTATATTCACCTCCAGCACATATACTTTGTAACAATCGGCAGAGTACTAAAACAATTGGTGCAGCAATACCAACTGCATCATAAGTTGGTAAAAAG
This sequence comes from Candidatus Nucleicultrix amoebiphila FS5, assembly GCF_002117145.1. Classification (NCBI taxonomy): domain Bacteria; kingdom Pseudomonadati; phylum Pseudomonadota; class Alphaproteobacteria; order Holosporales; family Nucleicultricaceae (SeqCode); genus Nucleicultrix (SeqCode); species Nucleicultrix amoebiphila (SeqCode). Next base: position 703,660 of record NZ_CP008743.1, read on the forward strand.
CCAATAAGACTCGTTGGGATAGCCATTAAGAAAATTGAGAGAGTTAATGCTTGCTTGCGCCCTAATCGATCGCCTAAGTGACCAAAAAGGATGGCTCCTAAAGGTCGCATGAAATATCCAGCCGCAAAGGTCATAAGACTGGCCATAAGCGCTGCTGTAGAATCATATGTAGGAAAGAATATCTTTGCTAAAAGAGGCGCAAATGTGCCATACAAATAAAAATCATAGAATTCAAGGGTATTACCAGCCATACTTGAAAGAATAGCTTTAGTTTGCGGCTTCATTTTTACCTCCCAGGCATTTTAGATACAGTATTATAATTAAAAGGTTTTTCTTCCAAGTACAAGAAAATTATTAATATTCAATGATTAACAGTAATCAATCATTAAAAAGGCACCGTCAACCAGGTGATATTTTAGAATTCCAACCCAGTCGTTCTAAAATCTCAGACGATCAAATCTAAAGAGTTCAGGAGGGAGTTGTTTGTCAGATGTCTTAACACTGCTAATCTTTACAACAGTGTCCCCCCCTTGAGGATTATGAACAATCCACTGCAACAAGGTAAGAGGCTCTCGTTTAAAGGTCAACGTTAGACTTCCCATTCCAGGTTCATCGTTTCTTGTAAGCGTAACCTCAACGGTATCTTTGTCTTCGTCAGAAAAATCAAGGACTGTTACTCCTTCACTAAAGGATACATGGTTCTTTAAAATAATATTTGCTGGAGACGACTCCAAAGGAATACGTGTTGTCTCTTCCATAACGGGATCATGATAAATAAACCACTGGCCATCGGCGACAATAAGTTTTTGATCAGGGCGAATATATTCAATTCTCATTCTTCCTGGACGTTGTAAAAAGAACCTTCCTTCACTGAGAGAACCATTTATGTCTGTTTGATGAAAGACTGCTTTCAAAGATTTCATCTTATTAAAATAATCTTCCAATTTTTTTATCTTGACCATATCTTCTACAGAAACGATAGCAAGAGCTGCATCCATATTGAATACAAGAAAAACAAACATAATAAGACAATAAAAAATGCGCATTAGATTAAGTCTCCTCTAATTAACTTATTCTTTTCAAAACTTCCCGCTTTCCAACATGGTTAGCAGTTGAAACAACTCCTTCAGCTTCCATCTGCTCCATAATACGAGCAGCCCTATTGTAGCCAATTTTCAGATGACGTTGGATAAAGCTGGTTGAAGCTTTCCCTTCTCTTTGTATGATTTCAAGAGCCTGGGCATACATTCCATCAACTGCTTCTCCCTGTTCACCAAAAAGAGAAAGAGCCATATCGCTCGTCTCTTCAGTTATGTGATCAATATAATTTGGAGTCCCTTGACTCTTCAAAAATTTTACAACACGCTCAACTTCTTCATCGCTCACAAAAGGTCCATGGACACGAACAATTTTACCCCCTGTTTCCATGTAAAGTAAGTCACCGCGGCCTAGAAGCTGCTCAGCCCCTTGTTCATTTAAAATGGTACGACTATCAAATTTAGAAGCCACCTGAAAGCTAATACGCGTAGGGAAGTTAGCCTTAATAGTCCCCGTGATGACATCTACAGAAGGACGTTGGGTCGCCATGATTAAATGAATACCAGCCGCACGCGCCATCTGTGCTAAACGTTGAACTGCGGCTTCAATTTCTTTTCCTGCAACCATCATTAAGTCTGCCATCTCATCGACTATCACAACGATATATGGCAAAAGAGTCATATCTAGAAACTCTGTTTCAAAAATCGGTTTTCCTGTCTCTGGATCAAAACCCGTTTGAATTTTACGCGAAAGAGTTTCACCTTTTTCTTGTGCTTGTTTTAACCGTTGATTATACCCCTCAACGTTACGAACCCCTAATCGCGACATCGCACGATAACGATCTTCCATTTCCCGCACTGCCCATTTTAAAGCAAATACCGCTTTCTTAGGATCGGTAACCACGGGTGTTAAAAGATGAGGAATACCATCATAAACAGACAGTTCAAGCATTTTTGGATCAATCATAATGAAACGACAGCGATCAGCAGGCAAACGATAAAGAAGAGATAGAATCATCGTATTAATTCCCACAGATTTACCTGAACCCGTGGTTCCTGCCACTAAAAGGTGCGGCATACGAGCAAGATCAGCAATGACCGGATCTCCTCCAATATTTTTCCCCAATGAAAGTCCAAGAATAGCGCCCGTATGTTCAAAATCTTTATGGGATAATAAATCATAAAGATATACAGTTTGACGAACATCATTAGGTAATTCAATACCCAATGCATTACGGCCTGGTATCACAGCAATACGAGCCGAAATAGCGCTCATTGAACGAGCAATATCGTCAGACAGTCCTATTATTCTAGAAGCTTTAACTCCAGCTGCAGGAACAAGTTCATAAAGTGTTACAACTGGTCCAGGATGAACTTTTACAATTTGTCCCTTGACTCCAAATTCCTCTAAAACACGCTTTAAATGTTCCGCCTTTTGAGCAATTTCTTCGTGAGAGAGCTTTTCAGAAAGTGTTATTTTTTCAGAGGATTGGTTGAGAAGCTTTAGAGAAGGAAGCTGCGTGCTTGGCACTTCAACAAGATCAAGAGGAACTTTGCCAGATTTTGTTTTTGGCAGAGTTTCAATAATTTTTGGCTGCACAATTTCAAGCGAAAGTGGCTCCTCAACAGTTTTATGATCAGGTTTTACAAGAGCATGCTCAACATGAATTTGTGGCTCCCGTGCACGGTCTATAAAAGGTGTTTTTCTTTCACTTGATTTTTTCAAACTAACTTTGACGTTATTTACGCTCCAGTGTTTAAAGATCAAATGAATAAAATACTTCAAAAGACCTTCAATAAAGAACAAAATCTTTAAAAGAATGCGTCCAAATATCTGCCACTCTCCCTTGGTTAATCCTAAGGAAAAGAAAATAAACACGCCAGTTATAATCGTTAGAAAAAGCTGAGGGACAATAGGGGGGAACTGAGTCACAAACTTATTCAAAAATAATTCGATATAATACCACCCAATAATACCTATAGACCCTGATTCGTCATGGGAATCACCACCAAAAAACCCAGAAAGAGTTAAGGAAAACAATCCTAGCGTAATCGGATAAAAACTAATTCGAATTAGACTCCCCTTAACCGCTTGGCTCCGGAAAATAGTATATCCCCACAACACAAGACATACGGGGGTTAAAAAGCTTGCGACCCCAAAAAATTGTAGGAAAAAATCGCTCAAATAAGCGCCTTTTTCTCCACAAAGATTTTGGATTGGTCCATTTAAGGAAACATTAGAAGAGGGATCAAAAGGATCATGAGAAATCAATGCCAAAAAAAGATAAATCCCAGATAAGGCCATTAAAGTTCCGAAAAACTGGTATGTTTTCTTTTTGAAAAACAGACGCACGGTTTCTGGAAAAATTGTCATTTTGGAGGGCTGCTGTCTTCGCATCGATGTCATCACTAATCTATCCTTTGCGTCTTTACTCTAGCCCTAAGAAATAGACGAATCAAATAGGATTGTCATCTAAGATTGTATAAAACGGTTTGAACGTGGGAAGCCAGAAGGAACAAGACGTCCTGCTTGACCTCGTTTACCTAGCCAAAGCTTCCAATCACTAGGTTTTTGTGTAACGCCGGCTTTAATCCAAGTTAATCCTTGCTCAGCACTAAAAACTTTAATATCTGAAAGCTTCCCCTCTTTAATTTTTTGCAAAATAACGCCGCGTCCTTTCACCATAATCGGTAACTCTTTCAGAGGAAAAATCAATAATTTTCGGTTAATACCAACAGTTACGAGATGATCTCCTGTCACTGGTAAGCAAGCCTGAACAAAAGCTCCTTCTGCAACCGTCATCACTTGCTTTCCATTTTTTGTTTGAGCTAGCGTATCTTTTGCATTCAACATAAAGCCTCGACTATCGCTAGAAACCAAAACAAGCTTTAAGTCGGGTTTATCGAACTTATAAGCTATGATACTAACGATATCTTGTTCATTAGGCAGATCAATCATAAGACGTAATGCCTCGCCATGTCCTCTTGCACCCGGTAATTTATCAACTCCAATGGTATAAAATCGACCATCACTAGCAACAATTATGAGCTTATCCGTCGTTTCGGCAGGCAAAATATAGCTTTCTTTGTCACCTTCTTTGTATTTAATCTCACTCGCTTCTGGTGCAATACCTTTAAATACCCGAACCCACCCCTTCTCTGAAATCACAACAGTGACGGCTTCCTTTTCGACCATAGCCTCAATCGGAACCTCGTCTAATACTGGCACACGATCAAATGTTGTACGTCTCTTGCCTAAAGGATATTTAGCTCCAAAAAGCTTCTGCATTTCTTTCAGTTTGGAAGAAACATTTTGCCATTGATTACGTTCATCTCTCAGAAGCTTTTCAAGATCAAGTTTTTCTCCTTCCAAGCCCTTAATTTCTTCAACAATTTTGATTTCTTCAAGTTTTCGTAAGGCCCGCAAACGCATATTCAATATTGACTCAGCCTGCAAATCCGTAAGTCGCCAACGCTTAATCATCTCTATTTTTGGCTCTTCTGACTCACGGATCACTTTAATAACAGCATCTAGATTAAGATGGGCGATTTGATATCCCTTTAAGATTTCAAGCCTTTCTTCTATCCTGGCGAGACGATGACGACTTCGTCTAATCAAAACGTCTTGGCAGTGATTTAAAAATGCTTGAAGAACTTCTTTTAGATTCATCACCTTTGGAACACGCCCGCCATCAAGGACATTCATATTCAAATTAAAACGTGTTTCCAAATCAGTCGTCCGAAAAAGAGATTCCATAAGAACTTTAGGATCAACATTACGATTACGAGGGATGAGAATAATTCTAACTTCTGTTGTTGATTCATCGCGTACATCAGCTAAGAGGGGCAGTTTTTTATCAAGTAACAGAGTTGCAATTTTTTCAATCAAACGCGCTTTTTGTATTTGGTAAGGAATCTCGTTAACAACAATCTGATAGAGCCCACCTTTCAGATTTTCAACTTCATAACGAGCCCTAAGACGCAGACCACCTCTACCAGTTTCGTACATATCTTTTAAAACTGATTCATCCTCAACAATGACTCCCCCGGTTGGAAAATCAGGTCCTGGAATAATTTTAAGCAATTGTGATACCGTCATCTGTGGACGTTCAATCAAATTGACTAACGCTTCGATAATTTCTCCTACATTATGAGGAGGAATATTAGTCGCCATACCTACGGCAATACCAGTCGTACCGTTAGCTAAAAGATTTGGGAAATAAGTTGGTAAAACAAGAGGTTCTTGACTTTCACCATTATAGGTTGCTTGAAAATCAACTGCTTCTTCTTCAATCCCTTCTAAAAGCTTTACACCCACTTTTGAAAGACGAGCCTCAGTGTAACGCATAGCAGCCGCATTATCACCATCAAGACTTCCGAAATTTCCTTGCCCTTCAATCAATGGATAACGTGTACTAAAGTCTTGTGACAGTCTTACCATCGCCTCATAAATAGGATCGTTACCATGAGGATGATACTTCATCATGACAAAACCAACGGCGCTTGCTGATTTACGAAAAGGTTTTTCGTAAGTATTGCCAGAATCATACATCGCATAAAGAATACGTCTTTGGACAGGTTTAAGTCCATCTCTCACATCGGGCAAGGAACGTGACATAATAGTTGATAAAGCATAGCTAAGGTAACGCTCTCCCAAAGCTTTATCAAATGTCGCATCAATGATCGTCCCTTTTGTTTTACTCATGCTAACCTTTGATGCTCAACCCTTTCTGCTAAGACTTTTTTTAGTCTCTGACGTGCCATAGGCATCTTAAGACCATGTATTTCGAGTGCATATCTCTCTAGAAAATACTCTATCAGCTCCAGAGCTTCAACAAGTTCAAGGATTGATAAAGCATTTTGTACTGTTTTAGACTTTAAAAAGTAGACAGGCAATCTTAAAAGCTTTTTTTCATAGGGCTTTCCAGCCTCAAAAGAAACCGCCCGACCTGATTTTGGTGACACATAAGCCAGATCATCTTTCTGACCTGTCGCAGCGCAATGCTTTAAATCTAGCTTAAATCCAGCTGCTTCCAATAAAGCTCTCTCAAATTCGATGTAAGCTCCATGCCAGTTGCGCTCTTTAAACCCTAAGTGTAATTTTAAAAAAGCAGAAAAAAGCTGTTCGTGACTCTCGTTTAAGGGCATCAAAACATCTAAAAGAGATGTTGATGCCGTAAGAGCGCACAAAGCCTCTGAATCATTAATAATCGCAGCAAGGGGACTTGAAATACGCTCCAAAGCCCAATAACCTAAATGCTGCTCTAAGCGCGCATGCCATTGACAACGAACATATGTGCCAATCTCATAATCTCCTTGATTCTTGCGACTGGGCTTTATAACACCACTGTGACGGCCATGATTCTCGGTAAAAAGATTTAAAATTAAAGCTTTTTCGCCGTGGCGGCGCATACTTAAGATAATACCTTTATCATGCCATTGCATGGAATTTAACGCTCAAAATCGAGTCCTTGGCTCTTATAAAAATAAGGATCATCCATCCATCGTTCTGAAACGCGTGCAAAAAGAAATAAATGAATCTTGCATTCAAAAATTTTAGACAATTCATTTCTGGCTTCAGAGCTAATAATTTTAATCATACTTCCTCCCTTCCCAAGAACAATAGCTTTTTGTCCCGGTCGACGCACATGAATGATTTGACTTATTTTCAAATCTCCATTTTTAAATTCTTCCCAACCTTCTGTCTCCACGATGATATCATAAGGCAGTTCTTGATGAAGATGATCTAATACTTTCTCACGCGTTATTTCAGCCGCCAAAAGACGCATGGGCAAATCTGTAATTTGATCTTCTGGAAATAACCACGGCCCTTCAGGTAAACGCTGCAGCAAGGCCAATAGCATTTCTTCAACCCCTTCGCCTGTAATAGCTGAAATAGTAAAAATTTGTTCAGGATTAAACTCATTTTTCAAACTCAAATGTATGGCTGAAACTTTATCTTTGTGCACAGAATCTAGCTTATTCAACGCGATAAAAAGAGGCTGCTTATTTTTACTCAATTCCTTTAAAAGCGCCCTGGTTTTTTCATCATTTTCCATCGTTAAATCAACAAGTACGAGATTTAAATCAGCATCTGTCGCTGCCGACCATGCCGCTTTGATCATTGCACGATCTAAACGTTTTTTAGGTTCAAAAATACCTGGGGTGTCAACAAAAATGACTTGTGCATCATTCTTGAGTGTTATTCCTAAAATGCGGCGACGGGTTGTCTGCACTTTATGAGAAACGATGCTAACCTTTGATCCAACAAGACGATTGAGCAGTGTTGACTTACCAGCGTTTGTCTCACCCAAAATTGCAATAAATCCACAACGCTTCACAAAAGTCCCTCGCTGTTCAAGAAATTCAACATATTTCTTGCTGCATCTTGTTCAGCGTGACGCTTTGAAAGGCCTTCCCCTTGAACGTTATTATACCCTTTAATAATAACGTCCACTTGAAATCTAGGCGCATGATCTGGACCTTCTTGACTTTTCAATTGATAGGTTGGTGTCCCCAACCCTCGACCTTGCGCCCATTCTTGCAAAAGAGATTTATCATCCTTGGGTGCATCTCTCATATTCAAAATCATCTCACGCCAGTAAAACTCAATAAAAGATTCTGCGGCTTCATAGCCACCATCTAGATAAAGCGCAGCAATTAAAGCTTCACAAGCATTAGCCAAAACTGAGGGTTTCATCTGACCACCTGAACTTTTCTCACTTCTGGCCAAAATCACATGATTTTGCAGCTCTATTTTTAAGGCTACCTCTGCTAAGGTATCTCTACTCACAAGATGCGCATGACGTCTCGCTAAAAGACCCTCCACATCCTTTGGAAAATCCTTAAAAAGTTTAGTCGCGATCACCAATCCAAGAACTCGGTCACCAAGAAATTCTAACCGTTCATTGCTATAACCTTTTCCTTTGTCTCTGGAAACATGACTCGAATGAGTTAATGATTCCTCCAATAGGTTAACGTTCTTAAACTGGTAAGAAATTTTATCGCATAGTCCTTGTAAATCAGTCACTACAGTCATCACTTTATTAAGTTTAAAAACCTCGTGTAGCGTGCTCCAGTAGGCCACTTCCATATCTCCCACCAACGTGCTGACGTAGAGAAGAATAATATTTCAGCACGGCCAATAATGTATTCTTCTGGAATGTAGCCAATCCCTCTCAAAATACGCGAGTCTCCTGAACGATCACGATTATCTCCCATACCGAAATAATGACCTTGCGGCACTTCATAAACCTGCGTGTTATCAAGGCGACCTTCACCAAAACGTTCGTATTTGATAATACGGTGTTTAACACCATTTGGAAGAGTTTCAATATATTGAGGCACCTTCACGGGTAATCCGCTATCTTCATCAATATCCTCAAAATCTTCAATTTGTTCGAGGGTGCAAGGTTTATCGTTTATATATAAAATTCCTTCACGCATCTGAACACGGTCACCAGGCAACCCTACAACACGTTTAATGTAGTCTGTATTTGGATCATGAGGACCTCTAAAAACAAACACTTCTCCTATTTTGGGCTTGTTAGAAGCAAAAATTCTCCCCGAAAATAAAGGCGGACTAAAAGGAAGAGAGAAATGGCTATATCCATAAGTAAACTTTGAAACAAAAAGAAAATCTCCGATTAAAAGATTGGGCTTCATTGAGCCTGAAGGGATGTGAAAAGGCTTATAAGCAACTGTATGCACTAAGGTTGCTAGGACAACTGCAAAAACCAAAGATTTTAAGAGTTCAGCAAAACTCTCAGGCTTTTCATTTTTCGGTGACGCTTGAGAAGAAGCTTCTAATTCGGCCATTTTAACTTTCTTTCTTGTTAATTAAGTATTTTGTGTCTGCCTCATCATTCCAGACAAGGAAGATCAACAAGTACACAAAAATAGAAATTTTCAAGGATAAACTCAACATTAATGTTTATATTATAGACAGGAAGGATAATTTTCTAGGATACTATTGTAAAAATAAACGATAAGGCTGTTTGATGAACCGTTGGCAAAAGACGAGAGAACTTTTTAGAGATCCCCGTATCTCAGCCATTTTCCTCTTGAGCATTTCAAGCGGTTTACCATTCTTTTTGACTTTATCCACGCTTCATGCACGCTTAAGTGAATCTGGAATTAGTAAAACGAATATCGGACTTTTTGTGCTGCTAACCCTTCCCTATAGTTTTAAATTTCTATGGGCTCCTATCATTGATGCTATACGTTTGCCTATTCTAAGCGATCTCTTTGGACATAGAAAAAGCTGGTTATTTCTCTCGCAAGTTGCGCTCATTGTTTCATTAATCAGCTTAGGAACCGTTAATCCAGCTGAAAGCATCGTCTTGACGGCTCTTTTCACTTTTCTGGCAGCCTTTTGTTCCGCAAGTCAAGACATTGTTATTGAAGCGTATCGTGTTGAAATAGCGCATGATCACTTAGCAGGCCCTGCAGCGAGTGCCTCTGTGTTAGGATATCGTTTAGGACTTTGGGCTTCTGGAGCGGGGGCACTGTATGTAGCAGCGCACTATAATTGGTTAACTGCATACGGATTTATGGCTTGTGCTATTGGAATTGGGATAGTTGCAAATATCCTTTCTCCTGAACCTATACAGAACAAAATTGAACATCGTTCTTCAAGAAAAGTAATTCCCTTATCTTTTTATCGCCAAAAATCAAAAAATATATGGCAACGCTCTTTTGAGTTATTTATTAATGCTTTCGTCTCTCTCAAAGATCGCCAAAACTGGGTTGTTCTGGTCCTCTTTATCCTGTTTTACAAAATGAGTGATACGCTCTTAAACGTAATGAGTGTGCCATTCTTACTCGAACTGGGTTTTAGTAAGCTTGAAATTGCACATGTGGCTAAGTCGTTTGGTATAGGTGCAATGATTCTAGGAGGAGTTGTCGGTGGTTTTATGCTAAGCCGACATCCAATTTTCAATACTTTAGTTTTCTGTGGAATCTTACAGATTTTGTCTAGTCTCATGTTTATGGTTCAAGCATATCTTGGGTATAATCTAGGTGTTCTCTTTATGACAATTGGTTTAGAAAATCTAGCCTGTGGAATAGGAACAGCCGCTTTTATAACGTATCTTTCTGGGTTATGTTCAGCTCCTTTTACTGCCAGCCAATATGCATTGTTATCTTCTTTTGCATCATTTGCGCGTGTTTTGTTTTCTTCTGGGTGTGGATGGCTTGCAGATCAAACGTCATGGCCAGTATTCTACGGGTTTGGTATTTTTGCTTGCTTACCATTCTTTATCCTTATCCTCTCACAAAAAAGCGCTTTTAAAGAACAAATTGATATCCCTCAATCACTTCAAAAAGCTTCTTAAAATTTTCTTATCGAGAAGGTTCTTGATGAAGCATCGATAATAGTGTATCAGATCATCTGTTCGGGGTGTAGCGCAGTCCGGTAGCGCGCCTGCTTTGGGAGCAGGATGTCGGGGGTTCGAATCCCTCCACCCCGACCAGTCAATCGGGGAGACTGTTCATTCAAACAATACTGATAACTGGTGCAAGCAGTGGTATAGGTGCTGAACTATCAATAGTTTATGCTGCCCCACAAACGCATCTTATCCTTCTAGGACGTGATCAAAGCAGACTTGAAAAAATAGCTCTACAGTGTAAAGACCGAGGAGCAAAAATTACCCTTGGTCTCCTTGATATCCGTCATCGTGATGATTTTAAGTCATGGTTTAAGAGACTTACACAAAAACATTCGATTGATATTGCTATTTTGAATGCAGGTGTTGGTAACTTTGGACGTCAAGAAAATCCTATTGTCATTCAAGAGATATTTGACGTTAACCTTCAAGGATTATTGAATACTCTTTTGCCTATCATCGAACACATGCAAAAAAACAAGCATGGTCAAATTGCGCTCATGAGCTCTCTTGCGTCATTCAAAGGTTATCGCGGGAAAGGAGCCTACTGTGCCAGCAAAGCTGCAGTAAGAGTCCTTGGAGAAGGACTAAGAGAATCTTTAAGCGCCGCAAACATAAAAGTTTCGGTCATTTGCCCAGGGTTTGTTGTGACTCCTTTAACTTCACACAATACCTTCCCTATGCCTTTTTTGATGTCCGCTCAAAAGGCTGCAAGGATCATCAGAAAGGGATTAGAGAAAAACAAACCACGCATTGCTTTTCCATGGATAACTTATATGTTTTCTCTTTTAATGGCTATATTGCCCCCTACGCTCACAGAGAAGATTTCGAGACTTCTTCCCTATCGTTAAGATGAGGCATAAGACCTTTTCTTGCTTTTGTTTTAAAGAAAAATGCATTGGTTTCATGAATAACGAGTTTTGATAAGCCTAGGATGCCAATCATGTTGATTACCATCATCAAGTTTACAGAAATATCTGCAACTGCCCAAACAAGATTAACGTGGGCCATAGCACCGATGGGGATTAAAAACACAAAAATCCACTGGAAAACTTTTATAGCCTTCTCACCAAATAGATATTCAACAGCTCGGTCAGCACAATAAGACCAAGTCGTTATTGTTGTCATTGCAAAGAAAAATAATGTAACTGTCACAATGTGACCTGCTAAATATGAATCAAAGCCAATCCGATAGGCTTCAACGCACATATTGGTACTCTGTAAGCCTGGGGTCTGCCAGGCACCAGTCACAATCAATACAACTCCCGTTAAGCTACAAACAATCATAACAACAATGGGAGACAACATGCTAATCACCCCTTGTGCAATTGCAATATCAACGCCAGGGGTCGTATAGGTCACTGGTGCATGTAAAATTGGCGCTAAACCAACTCCCGTATCCGTAGCAAAAAGACCCCGCGCAAAACCGTCACGCACTGCAGTCAATAACGAATATGTCGCAACACCTGTAAACATCGATTTAAAGTCAAAAGCAGAAGTTATGATAAGTTTAAGGGCCGGAAGAATAGCATCATGGAATGAAATCAAGATAAACACACTCGTGGCGATATATCCAACAGCCTTCAATGGCACAATAATCATGGAAGCTTTAGCAAAACGTGATAGACCGCCAAAGATAACGTATCCTACAATTAGGGCCATAAACGCACCCAAAATGAAGGGATGAATACCAAACTCGGTCAGAGGTAAGGCTACTGAGTTAATTTGCACAAAGTTCCCAACGGTAATGGCAGAAATCATTGTAAAAATGCAAAATACTTTAGCAAGCAACGGCATCTTAAGAGCCTTCTCAAGATAATACATTGGACCGCCGACATATCCTCCACGCGAACTTAATTCACGATATCTAACGCCCAAAAATGTTCCCGAGTATTTGATAATAGCCCCTAGAAGCGCCATCACCCACATCCAAAACAGTGATCCTGGCCCCCCCATACTCAAAGCCATAGCGATGCCAGAGATATTACCAGTACCTAAATTACCTCCTAAAACTGCTGCAACAGCTCCAAAAGAAGAAAGAGATTCTTGTCCTTTTGATTTTCGGGTTAATAACCGAAAAGCCATTGGGATTTTAAGAAACTGCAGTCCACGCATTCGCAAGGTTAAGTAAAGACCTGCTCCTCCAAGAAACGGCAATACTAGAAAAAAGGCAAAATAGTTTTTGAGCATTGCTAGCATGTCATAATACTTCCTGGAAAAATGCCATTAAAAAAGCTATCGAAACCTTCGACAAATCAACTATTTGACGTGACATAAAGATGTTTTGAAAGAACTGTAAATCCCCACTCTCTTAAAAAGTGAGATTACTATAAAAGAACATTTTAAAAGATCAAGGGAAGAATGAAACTGTTCACTCTCTATAATCAACGTATTTGGTTACGTTCTATGATGACGCTATTGTTTGAAGAGATGAAGTCAAACTCGTAAAAACTGCCGTCAACTGTACTCCCATCGTTGTCAAGGAGCCAATAAGGACAAGTGAAATAAACCCAATGATGAGACCATATTCTAAGGCCGTAGCCCCATCGTTATTCAAAAAAAATGATGAAAGAAGATCAGCAAGTGATTTGTTTTTAACAAAAGACTTACCTTTGAAAATGCCAGAGAACATAGGAAACTCCTAATCCCCTCACAACCTAAGGTAGCGTGGTAATTACCACGCACCTAAAATTACTCTTGAGCTCAACTCTAAAGTACTAATTTAAGCCGCCGCTGTAGTAAGAGCGTCTCTGATCCTTTCAAAAATAGTTCTTAATTGTTGACCAGCAGTCGTTAAGGCGGCAATGATCACTATGGCAATCAACGCAGCGATCAGGCCGTACTCGATGGCTGTTGCTCCATCTTCATTCCTTACAAAGGTTTTTAAAGCTTTCATATTCGTCTCTCCTGTTATAATACTTAATTTTCCTCTAATTTCGTTAATAAAGTATAAAAAAATTAATTTATTAACAACTCTTTACTCTTATTATACCCTATAATTAAAATTATATCCTAGAAATTAAAATTTTCAACGAGTTCAATAATAACAGGGCCTAGAATCACGATAAATAAACTAGGTAAAATTAAACTCACCAAAGGTATAGCGAGTAAAGCCGGTAACCGTGCAGCTTTCGTCTCTATTTCAAGAACCTTTTTCTTTTGAAACTCCCCAGAAAGAATTTTCAAAGATTGCGCAACGGCCGTTCCTTGTTCTTCTGCTTGAATCAGAGTTGTGACCATATCTTGAACCAAAGGCAATTCTATCCTTGAAGAAAGATTTTTTAAGGCCTGACGTCGATCAGGAAGGATTGATAATTCAATAGCCGTTAAAGCAAATTCTCGCCCCAACTCCACATTACTGTAACCGATTTCAATCGCAACACTCTCAAAAGATCGTTCTAAACTTAAACCAGAATTAGTACAGATAACCAACAAATCTAACGCAGAGGTAAGATCACGTTTTAGCATTTTATAACGGATTTTAGTGTGCCACTTGAGATAAACATCTGCCCCCCGCAATCCAGCTAAGATACACGCTATCAAAACAGCCAATTTAAATACAAAAGACAGATTTGAAAGAGCAGGGATGCTATTCATTAAAATTATATATAGGATCATAAATCCCATAAGAAAACCAACTTTCAAAACAGAATAAAGTGCTCCGGGACTAGAGGTTCGAATACCGGCTCGATCAAAAATCTCCTTATAGTTTACCCCCAGTTGTTTTTGCGCAATATTCTGAAAAGATTTAAAAATTTGCTCTCTTAGGTTTTTCTGAGAAGCATTTACTGCACTTCCATTCGTGTTATTGAGGGCTGTCTTACCTTGTAATGTTCTTAAACGCTCATCAAGAGCCTTACCTTCTTTAAATTTCAGCTGCCACAGCAAAAACATGAGCAAAACTAAAAAACTGATGATAAAAATTAATAAATCTTCCATATGAAATGTAGTCATAAAATCCCTACTGAATATCAATTTTTACCAGTCTATTGACTGCAATTCCTGAAGCAATAATTAGGCTAATCGCTAGTAACATAAGCTTGCGTCCCAAAGGATCATGTTGGAATACATATAAATGTTCAGGTTTTAAAAAAGTAATCCCAAAAAGTGTAATAAAAGGCAATATTCCAATAATAAGTCCTGTTGTTTTGGCTTCCGCTGAAACAGCTTTTATTTTCAAACGAAGTTCTTCACGTTTACGAATAATAGAAGAAAGATTATCAATAAATTCAGCAATACTTCCACCTACAATTCTTTGAATGCTTAATGCTCCAGTAAAAAAATCATAATCTATAATTCGCACACGTTTAGCTGAGTTCAGTAAAGCCTCTCTATAAGGAATACCTATCCTCATTTCATCACCAATCATTTGAAACTCATGTCCAACCTCGCCTTCAATTTCGCGAGAAATTGTATCAAAAGCTTTTTCAATAGAAAGACCCGCTCTTAATCCTCTAGCCATAATATCTAGAGCTCCTGGAAAAGTTTTGAGAAAACGATCAATACGTCTCTGTTCTAAAACACCGTAAATAAAAACCGTCAAAAGCCCTGTAATCAAAGAAGCTAGTAAAAAATTAACTTCAAAAGTCTGTTTCAGAAATGATTGCACTCCAAAATAAGAAGCAAAGAAAGATGGAACTGCGATTAATAAAAGTTTAGGTAAGTGCGGATTTGAAGCGATCCAAGTCATAAAAGCAGGACGCTTTGAGTCTTGGGTACCTTTAATATATGCATCAAATTTCTTTTTGATCATGCTATCTTTGGATTCTCTAAAAAGGCTTTCTTTTTCCTTCTCAATCGTCTCCAAAAGTTCAATTTTTAAACGACCAAAACGCTCATGTAACTTCTTTGCCTCTTCCCTCTTTAACAGAAAGAGATATACCAACAAAAAAATTAAAAAAGAGGCTCCAGCAATGAGAACTGCTACCCACCAATCCAAAGTACGGTCCTCCTTGTTATTTTAGACATTGCATCATTTTTTCTTTAAGACCATAGTATTCAATCTTAGGCATAAACTCAGGCATTTGCCCAGAGAATTCAAACATACCGACAACTTTTCCATTTTCGTCTTCACCTGTTGGTTTAAAAAGAAACAGGGGACGCGTAATAATATTTTTGCCATCATAGCCAATGATCTCAATGACTTCGATAACACGTCTTATTCCATCACGCATACGCGCTATTTGAACTATGATATTAATTGCCCCAGCAATATATTGTTCAATCACTTGAATAGGTAATTCAAACCCTGCCATTAGCACCATGTTTTCAAGTCTGTTCAGAGCTTCAGCTGCATTGTTCGCATGCAAAGTCGACATAGACCCATCGTGACCCGTATTCATTGCTTGCAACATATCAAACGCTTCTGAACCGCGGCACTCACCAACGATAATACGATCTGGACGCATACGAAGCGCATTTTTAACCAGATCACGAATGGTAATTTCTCCCTCTCCCTCAATGTTTTGAGGACGGCTTTCCAGTCTCACTACATGGGGTTGATAGAGACGCAGTTCAGCTGAATCTTCAATGGTAACAATACGTTCTTGAGGATCTATCAATTGAGAAAGCGCGTTTAAAAGTGTCGTTTTTCCAGCTCCAGTTCCCCCTGAAACAATTATGTTCATACGACAATGCGCAATGATTTTAAAGAATTCCATCATATTAGGTGAGATATTGCCTTTCTCTGCCATCACGCTTAAAGAAATTCCTTTTTCTGAAAATCGTCGAATCGAAATAGAAACGCCATCAAGAGCTACGGGAGGAACAGCAATGTTAACGCGGCTACCATCTTTAAGACGTGTATCAACAATAGGACTCGATTCGTCAATTCTTCGTCCGGCTTGACTTGAAATCCTCTGTGCAATCTGAAAAACATGACGATTGTTACGAAACTTTACGTTTGTTTTTTCTAACTTACCATATCGCTCTACATAAACTGAGGCAGGACCGTTTACCATAATATCAGTAATGGCGGGGTCTTGAAATAAAGGATCCAAAGGGCCCAGCCCAACCATATCACTCACAATTTGCACAGCTATTTTATGCTGTTCGGAATAAGTGACTTGCATCATGTTTTCTTCAGCATATTTCGCAATAAAGTTTTCAACTTCAACGCGCAATTCTTCTCGTGACATTTGGGCAGCGCGTCTCAAATCAATCTCAATAACTAAACGATCAAAAATTTTATCACGATACTCTTGAAGAGCTGGAGATAAGTCACTCTCTCCCTTATTTGGCTGACTAGATTGACTAGGTTTATGAGAGCTTGCTGAAAGATTCTTTTCAGGCAGGTCTTTTGTAGCTCCTGGTTCTTCAGTTTTTTCACCGTCATCACGTTTACCAAAGTGAACCATCTATCAATACCTACGCATTTCTCATTTTGACTTAAACAAACGAGAAAAGAAGTTTTCGTTTTCAACGTTTTTAGCGGACATTTCTTTGCCAATAATAACATCTGTCAAAGATTGAATTTCCTTTACAAAAAGGCTATCTGCATCAGCCAGCAAATCTCCTTTATTCATATTAGAAAGCATATTTTTATGATCAAAAGTGATAACGCAATCCAAAGGAACATGTAAGGTCTTTTGAATTGCATCAGCATTCATTTCACCTTCACGATAAACTTTAACTTTGTTCAGAACAATAACAATACGTTGCTTTGGGTGCATCACCTTTTTAAAATAATTAAGGAGTCTCACCCCATCCCTAACAGATAAAATTGACGGATCTAACACCAGAACTAATGTATTGAGTTGACGAATTAAAGGACCTAGGTGAAAAAATTCTGCACGCGTTGGAATATCTATAATCACATATTGAAATTTATTCTTAACCAACCGATTGAGTTCCTCTAAAGATTTATCTTGAATCTCAACTGTTTGCTCTAAATTTTCATCCCCCCCAAGAATATGAAGAAATTCACTCTCTTGAATATAACATCTTTCAATAAAGAGCTCATCAACTCTTTCAGGGTTTTCAAGCATCTCACGAAAGCCCTGCTTTAATGAAAAATCAAAAAACTGTGCAGCACCTGAAAAATGTAAATCCAAGTCCATAAGAAGAGTGCGTTTCCTATGCGTATGAGAAAGCAATAGAGCGCAACTTGCAGAAAGAACCGATGCTCCTACTCCTCCGCGTACTCCTAAGAACCCCACACTTTGTCCTAGCCCTTGGAATCTAGCGTGACCTGCTTTTTTATCAATTGAAGGCTTAAGACTATCTAAACATCTTCCCAGTAAGGCCGGTGTAATAGGCTTAGATATATAATCTTTTACGCCTAACTCAATAAGATCGCGATAAATGCCCACATCATTGCGGACACCAACAGCAATCACATTGACACCTGGCTCACATACTTCTGCTAAACGTTGCATATCTGTGAGGGGCAGTTCAGAGTCACTTAAATCGATTATCAGTATTTTTGGAGAACGATTGGTTTGTATATATTTGATAGCCTCTTTGATGCCACCTTTATGTATTTCAGCCTTTATGGCATACGTAGTCCATGAAAATTCTTTTAAAAAAGTTTCTGATTCTTGATCTTCAACAAAAGCTAAAGCAATTTCTTGCTTTTCAAAATTCTCAACCATACCTGCATCCGTTATTAGTTTTCTTTATGATAAGACGCAAATTATTAAAAAATCTACCTATTAAAAATTATTGACCAGCTGAGGATTGAACCCTCTCGCTTTTCAACGCTTTAATTTTGTCAGTTCTATATCTCTCTATAGCTAAAGCTTGATAAGCACTATCCACACCATCAGAAGTCTTCCCTTTATAAAGATCTCTGGGATCAGCAATCATTTTACCAAAATTATAAGCTGTAGCACACCCAAATGGCTCATCTCCATTGCGTCCTGAGTTTGTAGTGATCTCTCCCCAAGAAGGGCATTGAGGAAGAGTCAAACGATACTGATCAATAACGACTATCGCTGAACACCCTGATTTTTCTATCTTCTCTCCTTGAGAAGAACTAGTATTCAGGTATGTCACGTCAATTTTATCACTCGTTATGCCATAGCCCATGAGCACATGCTTCAAATTGGATACTCTACCCTCAGAAAAATGCTTAGCCACTTGAATACGTGCATAAAGTGGTAATTTTGGTTCAGTTTTTTGAACCAAAGATTTTATTTTGCGCTTTTCAGAGTTTTTAATGGATGAAGAACCCTTTTTGAAGTGGATTTCATCATGCCAAGAAAGTCTTTCAATTTTTGGCTTCCAACCATTATGAAGAGTAACTTCCTTACGATCTTCATAGCAACCAGTAAGAGAGATGCTCAGTGTCACCAAAGATAAATTACATAGAAGAACTGATAATATTTTTGCTTTATTCATAGTAAAATCCTGCTGATCCAATAAGGTGCATGTCTTGATCAAGAAGGCTGTTATCGCCTTTCACCTCGGCGCTCCCTTCTAAACTATCAGTTGTTTTCTCAAGAGGCGTTTTTTCACGTGTCAAACGTCCATAGAAAAACGTATCAAGTTGAGATGTGTAAACAAGACCATCTGAAGGCAACGCAAAATCTTCTTTGGAAGAAGGCTGAATAATATAAGGCGTCACAATGACAACCAGCTCGGATTCATTCCTGGAAAAACTCGCTGAACGAAATAATGCTCCCAATACAGGGATATCGGCCAACCCAGGAACTTCTCTCAAAGCATTATTAATGTTGTTTGAAAATAATCCGGCAATCGCCAAGCTCTCGCCACTGCCAAGCTCTACAGATGTCTCAACACGCCTTGTCTTAATTCCCGGCACCTGCACTCTTGTTCCAACTGTAAATGAAAAATCTAACTGATTCACACGATCTAGTTCACTCACCTCTGGCCGTACGCGTAAATTAATTTTATTGGACGAAAGAACTGTAGGCGTAAAAGCAAGCTTAATACCAAACTCTTTAAAATCGATTGTGATGTTTCGTTGCTGTGGAACAGGAAAAGGAAATTCTCCGCCCGCTAAAAAGCTGGCTGTTTCACCAGACATAGCAACCAAGTTTGGCTCTGCCAAGACCGTTGCTAGACTTTCACTGTCTAAGATATCTATGAGTCCAGCAATGTTTGTTTTTCCATCATTAAAATGTACGCCCAAACTGTTAAAGGGAGGATTTATAAGATTTACACCACTGCTAAATGCTCCAGTGGTCGCATCAATAGGTGCGCGTCCTTGCAAAACACCAAAAGCAAAGTGATTTGGTTGGATTGCTGATCCCCAGTTGATATCTAGCTTATTCAAAACTGTACGATTAATTTCCGCAACCTTAACTTTCAAATAAACCTGCGTGGGAGCCACAATTTTTATGTTATTAACAATCTCCTCAGCATCCCCGATAAAACGCTTCACTATATCATTAATATCTTTAGACGCTTGAGGAGACGTAACAGAACCTTCTAAAATAATTCCCTTCGGTGAAGAAATGGCTTTTACAGTTTCCCCAGGCTTTACGGATTTTAACATTTGATTGAGCTGCTTAAGATTGTGGGTTACGTTAATCTCATAGCTTTGTAAAACTCCACCATCTTTATCCGATACAATTAAGGTAGTGGTCCCTGGCTTCTTTGCAAAAACATAAGCTGAATTAGGATTACTGACTTGCACGTCTGCAATATCTGGATTTGCAACAAAAACCTCAGAGACATTTTTAGAAAATTTTAAAATTTCTGCTGTATTGACTGACAAAAATAAACTCCGCTCCGGCTTTGTAGCAAGCGCATTGCCGACTCCCATCAAAAGCATCATCAAGACTAAAAAATATCTCGGCCATAAAAATTTACTTAACAAAACTTGTACCATACTAACCTTACCTCTTGAATGTTACGTCGCTTTTATTGACGCCGCGAATAACAGAAATCGTGACTGATTCTTCTTCATTTGAATCCGCTTGTCCCGCAATCCCTAATCTCTCTTTTTCTTGTTCTTTCTTATCTTTAGTCGCTGAGTGCAAGCTAATTGTGGCCTCCCCCTCTTTAAGTTCCGCCGCTAAGATTTCATCCTTTTTTGAGTCTACTTCAACAGTAATATAACGAGGTAACTTACCTGACCCCTTCTGCGTCCTCTCAAAACTTCCATCCACCTCGAGAACACGCACATTCTCGGCAACCATTTTGCCAACGTAGCCCTTACCATCTGCCGATCTTGTAGCCACGATAATATCTACATAATCCCCTGCAGAAATCAGGCTCGTTACACTTGAACCATGACCGCCTGAGATAGGCACTGTAAAAGCTCTCATACCTGGAGTAATAAGAGATGTCAAAATTCCCTTATCATTCCCTAAGATCAACTTAGTACGCATGATAGGCTCGCCCGCCTCTGTTTCTACACGCAACGTGGCGCCCATAATTTTTTGAGCTTCATTTTTATTAGTAATAAACTCCGCCCCTACAGCTGTTTTAGGCCACAACTGCCATTTGGTGGTTGCAGGTGCCAAAACATCCCCTAATTGTAGCTTTGATGTAGCTACTAAAATCTCAATTTCGTCAGATTTCACCGGCTTAGCAACTTTAGAAGGCAACACTATGAATCGCGTAACCAGAGCTACTAAAATTGCTATTAAAAGCGCTATTAAAATAATTTTTACTTCTTTAAATGTAATCATAGGCTGTTTGCCATCATTCTTATTATTACCATTACTATGCAGGCCATCCCTACTGCAGTGCCATAGGGTACTATTTTTTTGTGCTTTTTCAAAGTTGCAATTTCAGGTTCATAATTCACCCAAGCCTCTAAGTGTGCCCAAGGCATTATTTTGACCACCCTATTGGCCAATGCTAACCTCAATATTTCTATATGTGTCCCCAGAAATAGATAGAAAAGAGCCAAAAGACCACCAACCAAGCTAGTCAACAACAAAAAGCCGGCGATATCACCAAGAAGCATAAACCATGCGGAGGCCGTAGCAATAAACTTCACATCTCCCGCCCCAATCATCTGATAATTGAACAAAATGAAACCAACCCCCATCACAACAATGAAAGCAATCCCTGGAAATAAAAAATCTATGGGTTCTTTAAAAATTAATACCATCGCTACAAAAAGAGCGAGCTGTAAGGCTATTATGAGGTTTGAAATTCTAAAAAAAAGAAAATCCTCAATGGCCAATACAAACGCTGATAAGGCAAAAAGTATATAAAAAAAGGTCAAATACCACCCCTGCTTTTTGTTATTTAAAAACATTGCCACAAAACCACCATTTTCTCAAACAGCTGTCTTAAAACAAAACACTATTGTTGCATTCTTGCACTTATGAGTCTTGTGATAAAGTGATATCCGTTTCATACACTCAATTAATAAATTTTCTTTCATGAGGAGCTTTAGTTTGATAAAAAGCTTTAGTTTAACAGGAATAAAAAGGCTTAAGTTTATGAAACTAAATTTCAAGAGTTTAGTGTTAGTTGGTGCAACATCAATCCTTTTTGGTTGTGCAGGAACCGATCAAAATGATGATTCTACTTTTATGAAAGATGAATCAAAGTCTTTAAATCTTGCTGAAAAAATGCGAACAGGTGGTCAGCAATCAACTGCTATCGGGCTTTACAGAAAAATCTTGGATGAAACCCCAAATAATGTTCCAGCAACTTTAGGATTAGCTAAATCTCTAAATGCACTCAAACGTTATCGCGAAGCACAAGAGTGTTTAAAGAAATCATTGGTGGAGAATCCTAATCAAATCTCATTAGAAGAAGAGTTAGGAAAAACGTATATCAGCAGTCATCAACCAAAAGAAGGAATGGCAGTTTTTGAATCCATACTCAAAAAGGATCCTCAAAATCAAATAGCCCTTAATGGTCTTGGTATTTGTCATGATTTAAATTACAACCATGCGACTGCTCAAGATTATTATTTAAAGGCTCTTGCTCTCTATCCCAACGCTAAAATAACTAAATCTAACTTAGGACTTTCTTATGCTTTGTCTGGCAATTACACGAAAGGCCTATCAATTCTTGAAAAGATTTCAAAATCAACAAATGCGGGTGTTCGCGATAGACAAAATTTAGCTTTAGCCTATGGATTATCTGGTCAGATTGATAAAGCAGGACAATTATACAGCATCGATCTTTCAGAAGATGCTGTACGCAATAACCTTGCCTATATTCATATCCTACAACATCCACAATCCCAAACGTTGCCAATTCAAGAGGCAAAACCCATTCTTTTAGAACCGTTAACCTCTTCAGAAGAAAAATTGTCAGTCACAAAAGAAGATCCCTTAAAGATCGTCAAAGAAACAAAAAACGTCCAGCCGCCAAAAACACAAGAGAACATACAACCTTCGCTTCAGACTACTCCTAAAAAGAAAATTGAGGCTCCGCAGATTCAAGCTGAGTCCCCCCAAAAGCAACGTACGTTAACACATTCGGACTTAACAGAGGACGACGAATTAGAAACGGCTCTCATGTTAATGCAGTAAGTGTGATGTTCACGCTTGACGGACGAATAGTCCTCGCTTTATCATGTTGTTTATTTTATAAATAACTTTTATTAAAATCTGAAGAAAGTTTAAAATAACTTTTTTCTAAATAGTGGGTTTGGCCTTTCAATGAAAAAAACAACAATATCGCTGGTAGTTTTTTTTCTCCTCTTTATACAAACCAAGAGTGCTTTGTCCCAAGCAGACGATACTCTTGCTACAAAAGACCCTGCTCAAAATATTCTACTCGATACCGCTAAAGGGAACTATGAAGGCCTAACCCTAGAAGAAACTCAAAAAGTCTTACAGAAAAAAGATAAATTATCCAAATATCTTGAAACTCAAGTCTCAATTAAACAAAAGAGAGATGAGGAAAAACGGCAACTGCTCTCCCAAATTCGAGAACAGGATCAAAGAAATGCTGAACTTCTCAGAGCACTTCGTGAGCCTTTTAAACCATAACCTCTTGCTTTTCATCACGCATAAAGTTAGAACTTGAATAAATTCATTCATTTAAAATAAATTGAGACCTATGCTTGCGACAAACGCCTACGATAATCCAGCGGAATACAATGCTTGGCGCAAAAAAAATGCCTATTTTCACGATGAAGATTTACGTTATCTAAAGTTCCTTATTCCTGAAGGCTCCCGTGTTCTCGATTTAGGTTGTGGAAATGGTGATTTACTAAAAGGACTAAATCCAAGTCATGGCGTTGGGATTGATCTCTCTAAGAACCTAATCAAATACGCTAAGAAAACCTATCCAGATCTGACATTTTACAATGCCGATATCGAACAACCTTTGGATAAAATCCTTAAAGGTCAGGAATTTGACGTCATTCTTATTTCAGACACTGTTGGTTCTATAAAAGACATTCAAAAATTTTTCAAAAACATCCATGGTCTTTGTTCTGAAAAAACGCGCATTATCGTCTCTTATTATTCAAAATACTGGGAGCCCGTTCTAAAAACAGCTGAGTTATTCAAACAAAAAATGCCTAGTCTTCACCAAAACTATCTTTCAACAGATGACATTATTGAATTTATGAAGTTGGAGGATTTTGTACCTTTAAAATACGAATATCGACAGCTTTTGCCAAAAAAAATGTTTGGCTTAGGAACTCTCATAAATAGATTCATTGCAACGATGCCAGGTATTAGACGATTATGCCTTAGAACGTATGTAGTGGCACGAATAGAAACAAAAGAACTACCCAAAAAACTCCCGTCGATTACAGTGGTGGTCCCGTGCAAAAACGAAAAAGGCAACATTGAACCAGCTGTAAAGCGGCTTCCTCGGTTTGCTTCTAAAATGGAAATTATTTTTGTTGATGGTCACAGTAGTGACGGCACTTTTGATGAGATAAAACGTGTCATTAAAGCTTATCCTCAATACGATATAAAAGGCTTTATTCAGCCAAAACGAGGGAAAGGCGATGCTGTCCGCTTTGCTTTTGATAAGGCGAAGGGGGACATTTTAATGATTTTAGATGCCGATTTGACAACGCCTCCTGAAGAAATGCCAAAATTTTATGATGCTCTCGTTCGTGGCAAAGGTGAATTTATCAATGGGACACGTCTCATTTACCCCATGGAAAATGAAGCGATGCAATTTTTGAATTTCCTTGCTAATAAGGCCTTTTCATGGATTTTTACGTATCTTTTAAATCAAAGATTAACTGACACTCTCTGTGGAACAAAAGTTTTATGGCGTGATGACTATAAACGATTGATCAAAAACCGAACATATTTTGGAGATTTTGATCCCTTCGGCGATTTTGATTTAATTTTTGGCGCTAGCAAATTGAATCTACAAATTACCGAAATTCCCGTTCGTTACGCAGCTAGGTCTTATGGTGTGACACAAATTTCACGCTTTCGTCATGGATTCTTACTTTTGCAAATGACTCTTTTGGCATTCAGAAAGTTAAAGGCTTTTTGATGAGCCAAGAAATTACCCTTTCCCATCGAGAAATATGGAATAATAAACCCGTTCTAAGAGCTGTTTACCATAATTACTATGACCTCATTTTATCTCAAACGATACCAGGAACATTACTAGAAGTAGGCGGTGGGTCCGGCAATTTCGCATCATATTTAAATAAATTATCATCTTCAAAGCATACACTGTATTCAACAGACATTACTAAAGCGCCTGACACACACGTTGTAAGTGACGCTCATTTTCTGCCTTTTGCTAATAACTCATTTGATAATATAGTCATGATGGATACTCTTCATCACCTTGAAAGACCATTAAAGTTCCTCAATGAATCTTATAGGGTTTTAAAAAACAAGGGACGACTCATACTCTTAGAGCCTGGAATGACACCTTTGAGTATTTTATTTTTCAAACTGTTCCATGATGAACCTATTCATATGAATGTAAATCCACTGGAAGATGGACCTTTATCAAACGATCGAAAGCCTTTTGATGCAAATCAAGCAATACCAGACCTCATCTTTAATAAATTTCAAGCGCAGTTTTTATCATTATTCCCTAATTTTGTAATTTGTAAAATTCAAAGGAAAAGTGTGTTTGCCTATCCTCTTTCAGGAGGATTTAAAAAGTGGTCTTTGATTCCAAATCGTTGCATTCAACACGCTTTAAAACTCGATGAGAAACTAGAGTTTTTATCGTCCTTGTTAAGTTTTAGATTATTTATTGTTATAGAAAAAGTTATGCCTCATGAACACAAAATTAAAAATTAATTTAGCAAAATTTTGCTATCAAATAATACATTGGATAAGAGCCATTGTTAATAAAAATGATCAGGTTGTCACAAAACGACAAAACATCATTTGGGATCTTGATCTTTCAGAAGGAATTGACTTTTCGATCTATATCCTTGGGGCTTTTGAAAAAGCAACTGTAAATCGTTATACTGACATTGTTAAAGAAGGAGATATCGTTTTTGATATTGGGGCTAATTGTGGATCACATACTTTACCTCTGGCAAAACTTGTCGGATCAAAAGGAAAAGTTTTTGCTTTTGAGCCAACGGATTATGCTTATAAAAAATTAAGAAGAAATATTGAATTAAATGAGGAGTTGAAATCAAGGATAAACCCTCTACAGGTAATGATTGCAGACCATACAATGACTCATTTAGTTCCTGAAATTTATTCTAGCTGGCCGTTAAAAAACAAGGATGCTTTGCATCCAGATCACTTTGGAGCACTAAAAACTACAAAAGGTTCATCTATAGAAACAGTGGATGGTTTTGTAAAAAAACATAAACTCAAAAAATTAGATTTTATCAAGCTCGACGTTGACGGTAATGAGTTTTCCGTTCTTTCAGGCAGTCAAGATACTTTAGCGAGATTTAAACCAAAAATCCTCCTTGAAATTGCCCCTTCGTGTCATTCTAAAGAACAATTCAAAGGTTTTCTTCAAATTTTGCAGAATAATAAGTACGAGGGGCTCTCTATAAAAACTTTAAAACCTTTAAGTCTAGATTATGCAACACTTACTCAGAACATAAAATTTGGTTCTTCGATCAATGTACTTCTCCAAATCCCTTGATTTTTTTAATGCGCAAAAGAATTTTTTGATCATTCTCTTTCTATGCTTTGCTGTTTCATTGCTTATTGTTCTTAATGCTTGGTCTGGATTTTACGTTTTTAGTAGCTTCAACAGTTATTCAACGTTAGGAGGATTAATCCCTCATAGCGATGCCTTGATGTATTATTGGGGCGCTGAAAATATTTTAAACGGTGGACTCTTAGATAGTTGGAATCTTCGTCGCCCCATCAACGCCCTCTTCTTAAGTGTTCGCTTATGGATGACTGGAGACAGTTATATAGGAGCTTTGCTTATCCAAACGGCTCTCTTTTCTTTTTGTCTCAGTCTCGTCATTTATGAGTTTATTCGAACCATTAGCTGGGTAAGTGTTGTTTTTTTTGGCGCGTTCTTTCTAGGGATAGGATTTTTTGTTTTATATACACCACTTTCTGAATCCCTCGGGATGAGCCTTGGACTCCTCGCTTTTCTTCTCTTATGGACAGGACAGCGCGATCAAAACATTTTTTTGTTTTCTTTTGGTATGTTCTTGCTAACCGCAGCTTTAAATGCTCGCTCTGGTGCTTTTTTTGTTTTGCCCATGATCTTTTTGTGGATTCTCTTCCAAGATTTTACTTTCAAAAAAAAGTGGGTTTTTGGGGCTTTAACTGGCGTTCTAGGCGCTTTTTTTTACAATAAGCTCCTCCTGTGGCTATATTCGGATCACAGCACATTAGCAAACCTACACAGTAATTTTTCTTACATCATTTATGGATTAGCAGCAGGTGGTAAAGGCTGGCAACATTCGTACACTATTCCAGGCATCCATTCATTGTCAGAAGCAGAACAGGCAAAATTAGTTTACCAAGAAACGATAAAGCTTATTATGAATTCTCCTGTGGATCTCATAAAAGGTTTAATCAAAAACTTCGTGATTTTTGTTCGCACTCATCTTTATCCTTTTGAATCTATCGCTCCAAATATCAGCTTTCTTGAGTTATTCACACTTCCTAAAAATCTCTCATGGATAAAAGCTATTTTTTCCATGCTGATTCTCTCGAGTGGTTTTTTTATTATTAAGAGATTCCTTGCGTATTTAAGAAACTATCCTCAAAGTGGTTGGTTTGTTTTTTGTGCAGTCCTCGGTAATATTTTTTCCGTTTTTGTTATTTGGGTTGATGGAAAATGGCGGGTTTTTTCTGCAACCATGGTCTTTTTCCCTGCATTATTGAGCCTGGCATTCGCCAAGATCCCTTTAAAAATGAACACTTCAGAACACAACGCCATTCCAATTACCAAAATTGCTGTCGGTTTATCATGTCTAATGCTTTTAAGCACAGCCTTTTTGCCAAAAATATTTTTCAAAGCTAACTCTATAGAAAACATAAAAAGCTCCTTTAAATGTCAAAAAGATGAGCAATTAATTATTGCGCACTCTCTCCATAAGGCGCCCCACGTCAACTTATCCAATGATTACCATCATTCATTTTTATGGAAAGTTTCACCTACGCGTTTCAAATTTCTGACAAGCAAAATTACTGAAGTCGATTTTACATTCCCTGCTAGGAACGCTCCGTCTTCCTTCGGACTTGTGTTTGACATGCTCTCCAAAAGTTTATTTTATGTAACAGGACCTTTGAATACTTTTGATCAAATGGATAATTTTGTAGGGCTTTGTGTTCAACCTCTTTCATCGAACCCTCAAATCATGACTATTCATTCTCAAATGTCTCTTAAGAATATTCATTCATGAATAACAAACCTTTTTCGGCATCTTTAAGAAAGAGCGCTTTAATCCACTTTACGATCATACAAGCTTTGTGCTTATTGTTTTCTTGGTTTGTTGTTTTTAATGCCTGGTTAGGTTTTCCGATTATTGGTTCCTTTGGCTCTTCTGTAGCGCTTGGTGGAACTATTCCTTATAGCGATGCTGGAGGGTACTATGATGGTGCTTACCAACTTTTAATGGCGGGAGAATTAAACGGCTGGAATATGCTCTTAAAATTTTTCCCCTTGGTTCTTTGAGCGAATCTGAATGGTCTTCCCATGTTTATAAAGAATCATTGCGATTAATTTTTAAGACCCCCTTGAGTCTAATAAAAGGGTTGATTCTCTATACCCTTGCTTTCATTAAAAATCTCCTATTTCCTTTCGATTTTTTGGAACCAGAACCTAAGATCAAAAATATTCTCTATCACATTGTCAATACCCACAAATTCTTGTCCTATGCTCTGCAGATCCTTCAATGTCTCATCATTAGTCTCTTTATGCTTTTTTTATATTGGTTCAGTACAAAAAAATTCATCCACTATGTTAAAACCAACCCAATATTAGGTGGGTTTATTTTAAGCGGCCTTATAGGGAATTTTCTTTCCGCAAGCGTT
Source organism: Candidatus Nucleicultrix amoebiphila FS5 (assembly GCF_002117145.1). Lineage (NCBI taxonomy): Bacteria > Pseudomonadati > Pseudomonadota > Alphaproteobacteria > Holosporales > Nucleicultricaceae (SeqCode) > Nucleicultrix (SeqCode) > Nucleicultrix amoebiphila (SeqCode). The sequence goes on from NZ_CP008743.1 coordinate 732,382, forward strand.
ATCTGGGTTGACGGGGGATGGCGGGTATTTGCTGCAACGTTCGCTTTTTTTTCTCTATTCTTTGCTGCAGCCTATGCCCGAAAACCTTTATCAATCCACAAAACGCTCTCCACCCAACTTGGAAAAATCACCCTGTTTTTTTCCATAATCTTGCTTGTAGGAGCGCTCTTTGGCCCAAAGTTGATTTTTAAATTACAAAATAAAGTTATCTTCCCCGCTACATCGGCTTGCAATATAGATGAAACTCAAATCTCCACCTATAATTTATCAAAAACTCCTCATGTCAATATTTCAACAAATGTAAGTTTTTCATTAAATCCAAACTTTAGAACTTCTGATTTTATCTCCGCTCTTTCCCCTAATTTACCAATTTATAAAAACCTCAGACAATTATTAGAATCCCATGACCTAAGTTTAGGTTTAGTGTTTGATCATCAAAAGAAGAAGTTTTATCTTTTAACTGGCCCTCTTCACAGCTTTGAAGGAAAAGAAAAACTAGTTATTATTTGCGCAAAACCCATGAAAGAGTATAAAGATGAATTTTATACTATGGTAAAGATTCAACTTTGGACTGAGACAAGAAAATGAAGAGAATTGCATTTGTGACGGGTATTACGGGACAAGATGGAGCTTATTTAGCCGATCTTCTCTTGAAAAAAGATTATGTAGTCCATGGGCTGCAACGCCGTTCTTCACTCCCCAACACTGCACGTATTGAGAATTATTTGGAAAATAAAAATTTTCACCTTCATTATGGGGATATGACTGATTCCACTAATCTTATCCGCCTGATCAAAGAAATTAATCCAACGGAAATTTATAACTTAGCTGCTCAGAGTCACGTTGCTGTCAGCTTTGAAACTCCTGAATACACAGCCAATGCTGATGCTGTTGGAGCTCTTCGGCTTCTTGAAGCAATTCGTATTTTAGGGATGGAAAAAACTACTAAATTCTATCAAGCTTCTACCTCTGAACTTTATGGATTAGTCCAAGAAACGCCTCAAAAAGAAACAACGCCATTTTATCCACGCAGCCCTTACGCAGCAGCCAAACTTTATGCTTACTGGATAACAGTGAATTATAGAGAAGCTTACGACATTTTTTCAGTCAACGGCATTTTATTTAACCATGAAAGCCCTCTACGAGGAGAAACCTTTGTAACTCGCAAAATCACAAAAGGCATTGCCAGCATTATCAATGGCCGCCAAAAATGTATTACTCTCGGAAATCTTGATGCTAAAAGAGATTGGGGTCATGCAAAGGATTTCGTCAAAGGTATGTGGCTCATGATGCAACATAGTACCCCTGAAGACTTTGTCTTAGCAACGGGAGAAACCTATTCTGTCAGACAGTTTGTCGAAAAAGCCTTTTCTCTGGTAAACATACACATTCGTTGGCAAGGTCAAGGTATCAACGAAGAGGGCATCAACTCTAAAACAGGAGACGTGCTCGTAAAAATCGATAAAAAATACTATCGTCCCACGGAAGTTGACCTTCTTCTTGGCAACGCTGAAAAAGCTCAAAAAAAACTGGGTTGGAAACCAACCGTTACTTTTGAAGAGTTAGTAAAAGAAATGATGCACGAAGATTGTCTTGAATGCTCGTTGCAAACTTCATCGCCCAACACTCAAACATCAATGGCTTGAATATGTTTACTTTGACTCATAAAAAAGTCTGGGTTGCAGGTCATCGAGGAATGGTTGGGAAAGCCTTAGTCAAAAGCCTTACCCATGAATCTTGCGAAGTGTTAACTGTTGACAGAACACATCTAGATCTCACTTCACAAATTAAAGTTGATGAATGGATGTCAGCAAACAAACCCGACGTGGTCATTATTGCTGCTGCAAAAGTAGGCGGCATTCATGCAAATAATACGTATCCAGCACATTTTCTTTATGAGAACATGATGATTGCTTCAAATATCATCCATGCTGCCTATGTTCAAAATGTTCAAAAGCTTTTGTTTTTGGGGTCTTCATGCATCTACCCACGTCTTGCCAAACAACCCATGAACGAAAATGAACTCTTAACAGGACCTTTAGAACCTACCAACCAATGGTACGCAATCGCAAAAATCTCTGGTTTAAAAATGGCAGAAGCCTACCGATATCAATACGGTTGTGACTTCATCAGTGCAATGCCTACAAATCTTTATGGCATAGGTGATACTTATCATCTTGAAAATAGCCACGTTATACCGGCTTTAATCATGAAAATTCATGAAGCAAAGCAGAATAACGCTAAATCGGTTACTCTTTGGGGAACAGGCGACGTGTTCCGAGAATTTTTATTTGTAGATGATTTAGCTGATGCTTGTGTTCACTTACTTAAGAAATATTCGGATTTTTCTCCAGTCAACATTGGAACTGGAGAAGACATGAAAATTTCCCATCTTGCTAATATGATTGCTGACGTCATAGGGTATAAAGGACAATTTATTTATGATGATTCGAAACCAAACGGCACCCCACGCAAGTTGTTAGATGTGTCCAAAATAAAACAACTGGGTTGGCAAGCAAAAATGTCGTTAAGAGATGGTTTAAAAATAGCTTACGAGGACTATAAAGGAAGATCTTTATGAAAGTATCACCAATAATAATCGCTGGCGGTAGTGGTACACGTCTTTGGCCACTTTCCCGTTCTAATTACCCGAAGCAATTTTTGACTCTTGAAGGTGAACTCAGTCTGCTACAAAGTCTCGCAAAATCTCTTCAACATAAACTTTTTAATGCACCACTCTTAATGTGCAATGAAGATCATCGCTTTATTGTTTCTGAGCAACTTCGTTTGATTGATGTAAAACCTCAAGAAATAGTGCTTGAACCAAGTCTTCGCAACACTGCTCCAGCAATCGCTGTCGCTTGTCTTCTACAAAATGCTAAAGACAATATAGTTCTCATTCTGCCTTCCGATCATGTGATTCGCCCCTATGAGAAATTTATCGAAACAGTACAAGATTCTTTAGTGCTTGCTGAATCTGGTCATATTGTTTTGTTTGGTATTACCCCTGATCAACCTTCTCCTGATTATGGCTATATTCAAGCTAAAAATACGACTGATCTCACCACAGGTTTTAAAATTGAAAAATTTATTGAAAAGCCTACAAAAGACAATGCCGCTGAATTATTGAAACAAAAAGGAATGTTCTGGAACAGTGGTATCTTTTTAAGTAAGGCTTCCGTTCTTTTAGAAGAACTTAAAAAGTTTTCACCTAACATAGTCACTCAAACCCAAAAATCCGTAAAAGATAGCAGAAAAGATCTAGATTTTATTCGGTTAGACGCCAGTAGTTATAGCAATGCAGAATGTATTTCTATTGATTACGCAGTTATGGAAAAAAGCAACAAAACTTGCGTTGTGCCTGCTGCTTTTGAATGGTCTGATTTGGGCTCATGGAAATCACTCTATGATTTCAAAGCAAAAAACACCGAAGGGAACGTTATTAAAGGCGACGTAATCACCCATAATGTTAAAAATTCGTTTATAGAAGGTGAAGGTATCCTGGTTTCAGCCATAGGTATTGAAAATCTTGTAGTAGTAGCTTGTCCCGATTCAGTCCTAGTAGTCGATCAAGCACATACTCACCAGGTTAAAGAGATTACAACTCAACTTAAAAATAATAACCGCTCTCAAGCCGATTCACACTCTAAAGTCTATCGTCCTTGGGGTTTTTACCAAGTTACTGATATGGGTGAACGTTTTCAAGTAAAGCGTCTCATGATAAAGCCAGGCCAAGAAACTTCTATCCAAATTCACCACCATCGTTCTGAACATTGGGTTGTCGTCAACGGTGTTGCAAAAGTACTCAAAGGAGAGGAAACGCTTCTTGTTCATGAAAATGAATCTGTTTATCTGCCCATGGGGGTCAAACATAGAGTGTCAAACCCTGGCAAAATTGAATTGCATTTAGTCGAAGTCCAAACAGGCAGTTATTTGGGTGAAGATGATATTGTGCGTCTCGATGACGCTTATGGTCGTCATACTAAAAGCGCCTAGAATATTAGATTTATTTTTGACGTTCTTTTAATTCTTTCATACGAATGGCGCGCATCTCTTCGAAAGGACCATGGCGACATCCTGGTTCAAAAAGATCTATAAAAAGCTGCCCATTGAGATGACCAATTTCGTGTTGCAGCAAACGTGCATGAAATCCTTGGGCGATCCCATGAATAAGGTTTCCTTCTGGATCAAACCCTTGATATTCAATTTCAATGAAACGAGGGACTTCCCCGTATTGCTGACTGACAGAAAAACAGGCTTCCCAATCAATCCTCTTTCCCTTCTCTAGATGTGGCATGTAGCTGGGATTAATAAGAACTCTGGGTTTTATGACTTCATCAACATCATTACGATAGTTTTTTACTTCCTCGTCAACGCTATAGATTATCATACTTTTACCAATACCAATTTGAGGAGCGGCCAGCCCTGCACAATTTTCTGTAGCAAAGAATTTAGCCGTTAAAATATCCAAATCTTCTTTATCTTCAGCACTGAGAGGAAAAGTCAAAATTTTAGCAGGTACTCTTAAAACATGCGCAACAGGACTTTTATCTTCAACCACCACAAAAGACAACTTCTTAATCTGATTCTGGTTCATTGTTCCTTCTCTCAACCAATCCTTTATAAAGGGCTTCCATACGATCATTCACTGTTTCAGGCTTTGCAATCTCCACATCTTCTCTAAGAAGTTTCTTTGGAGCCGTTTCTGTTACTTCTCCCGTACATTCTTTAAGCCATACATCATAAACTGGGTGTTCTAAAGCCGACACAGAAGGTGCAGAAGCAAACATCCACCCTGTAAAAAGAGTCACTCTAGAAGCGCCTGGTTTCTCTTCCATGATTTCAAGAAAAGCTTTCGATTCAGGGGGATCTTCAGGTGATGAACGCCAACATTTCTTGACTAAAATACGCAGATGTCCAAAATTTATTTCATGGTTGATCTGCACTTTTAGAGTAGAAACTCTGGCCATTACTTTATCGAGGCCTTGCAGAATCGCTATATTGGTAAAAGAACCAACACTTTCTTCTTCGAAAGAATTTTTTTCTTCAATTTGTTCCGTGGGGTTACTGCCATAGGCAGAAGTTATAGGGCTCCCCAATAACAAGCAACAAAAAATAATAAGGTAAAATTGCATCATTATGCGTTCGGGCTTGGGCCTGACGCTTCGGTTGTCGGCACTGTTGCACTGGAATGACCGGCCTTTCCTTCTCCTGAATCACCTTCCTTCTTGGTCGATTTATTATTGAAGATCAATTGACCAATCATTGCTTCCAAGCTTACAGAAGATTGCGTATAAATAATATCTCCCCCAGGCTTAATGTTCTCATCATCTCCACCAGGCACAAGTGCCATATATTTCCCTCCCAAGAAACCATCAGTAACAATCTCAGCCGAAGTATCTTTTGGTAAAGAAATTTGGGGTTCAACAGATAGCTCAACAAGTGCAAAAAAGTTTTTTGGATCGATTCTGACTTTTTGAACGCTTCCTACTTTGACACCACTCATACGCACATCGCTGCCAATTTTTAAGCCATCCACACGATCAAAACGAGCATGAAAAATGTTCCCCCCATTTGGTCTTACACGGCTACTCGTATAAGCAAAAACTAGAAAAAATACTGCTACAGCCAAAACAACTGCACCCATTATTGTTTCAATAAGATTTGTCCTCATTTCTTACCCTTACTTGTCTTCTTTTGTTTTAACGCGCTCTTTACCTTTGGCTTGGACTTTACAGTCTTTTTAGGCACCCATGCATCATAATTAGAATTCTTGGACTTTTTATCTCCTGATAATTTTAAACTATGTTTAGAAGGTAAATAAGCCAAGGATGTCCCTGTCAAATTAGGTCGATGGGGCTTTTCCCAAAAATACTTCTGCCGATCACGAATAGGCTCTTCTAAAGAATAATGTAACCATCCATACCACTCTGCAGGCACTTTTGAACCTTCAGCAACACCTTTAAAAATCACCCAACGTTTAGGTCTACGGTTAGGTTTCATAAATAAAAAGCGCTCGCGATAGTACTTATTCCCGTAAGAATCAGTGCCCACGTATCGACCCTTTATCCATGTGAAAACTCTTAAACTAATCATAATATTGTTTTACCATAAAATGCAGCCAACGAGAGTAGGATTTTTTTATCCTTCATGACGTAAGCCTTTTTTTCATGTTAAGTTATTGAACATAAAAAAAATTGGGGGCGCAATGAATAATTGGGTATACTTAGCTTTAGCTTTGTTAATAGGATTTTCCATGAACTTTATGAATGCTGCTGCTAAAGCAAGTAAATCTGAACTCAGTTATGAAGATTTTAAAGCTTCGGTTGATTTTGAAGATACTACAACAGAAAAGCGTCATCCAAAAACCTTTGGTCTTAGTCAAACCATGAAAAAAAATCGACAAGCTGGCTTAGAACTTCTCCATAATGTTGATCAAGAAAATATATCCCCTTTAAAAAATGCTTTTGCACAACACCAGTCTCAACTTCTCTCTGAATTATCAAGCTGTTTCAAAACTGAAGGACGCTTAATCCTAGTGGGATCGGGAACGAGTGGTCGTATTGCCCTCCAATTAGAAGCTGAATGGCGTCAATATTGGCAAAAACAGTCATCGGAGCAGAATCTTTTTCATTATGAAAATGCTGTCTGTGCTGTAATTGCAGGTGGTCCACGTGCCTTTGTCCGCGCCAAAGAAGGCTTTGAAGACAGCGTTTCTTCGGGAAAAGAAGCAATAAAAAATTTAAAGGTGCACCCAAAAGATATTGTTGTATTAATTTCTGCGAGTGGCTCAGCCAAATTCAATATTGGCGCAGGCATTGAAGCGCGTAACTCTCACTGCCAAACTTATTATTTTTACAATAGTGAAACGCCTTCAAAAATGACTAAAACCCTTTTTGAAGACTATCAAGTGCAACACATTCGATTAGTCACTGGTCCTCAATCCATTACGGGTTCAACACGTTTGCAAGCTGGAACCATGGGTCTTGCTTTTTGGGGGCATCTTTTAAATCAAGTTGCCCTCAATATTACTGATGCAGACTCTATAGAAGATGCTGCGACAACTTTCACCGATCAGGTAGCAGTCCTTCACTCGACGCTCAGAAATTTTTTACCCACAGTGTCCACTATCATTCAGTTAGAAAAAGATGTTTTATCTGACGAGAATGCTGATTTTTATAAAACAAAAGCGACCAATCAAAAGGGGTATATCACCTTTATTGCTCCTCCTAAGACTTTACCCACTGTTAAAATTGATGCCACAGAAACAGCTCCAACATTTTCGACCAATCCACCCAGATCTGTGAAGGATAAAGCAAAACAATTAAAGGAAGCTGAATTCCGAGCCTATATGCTTGGATCTTCAACTAATAAAAAAGCGTGGCAAGATCTTTTGGGGCGCTCTTTGAATAGCGTTGAAGCGATAGACGCAGAAGAAATTTTGCTTTCTTCTCAAGCTGATGGCGATTATGGCGCCTTTAAAGATCGTCCAAAAGGTCTGGGAAACCTTGTTATTGGAGTTGCCAAAAGTCGATTAACTCCAGAACATGCCAGTGAAATGATCACTATCCTCAGCGACGCTAAAGCTAAGGGCGCTCAAACAGCTTTTATTGGAGTTCTTGAAGAAGATTCAATCGATGATCATGTGACTGCTTTAAAAGCTCTCACCCATGCTCCGCTCATCATTCCTTACAAAGTAGAAAATGATCCTTTAAACATTTTGTCAACCATACTTCTCAAACAATGCTTGAATCTCATTTCTAATGGCACAATGATTGAAATGGGGAAAGTATACGATAACTTGATGATCGACGTTTCGCCTTCCAATGATAAACTTATTGATCGTGTTATACGCCTCGTTCAAACAATTCATTCTATGCATCATGATGAAAGCACTAAACTTGACGAAAAAGACCTCTATCACATGGTCTTGGAAACAAAAAAACTCAAAAAATCCTTTGAAGAAGACCAAGGCATCTCAACACCTCCTATTGTAAAAACTATTCTAACGATGATTGAGAAAAGTGTTGATTTTGTAACAGCCATCACCCTGCTTCAAGAAAATGACCAAGATTTTGAGACTTTGCTATATTCTCAAAAATAGGCTTTCAAGAAGTTACTCTAATATTTTGAATGACAAAGTGAGAAATAACACCCATGAAAATATTTGCTGAAAAACTAGCCAAAGGAGATGAGGTCAGGGTCATAGCCCCCTCCCGAAGTCTTAAAATCATATCTGCGGATAATATTTCTTACGCCGTGAAGGTTCTAGAATCATTAGGACTGAAAGTAACTTTTGGCAAACATGTGAATGAAGAAGATACGTTTCAATCGTCATCTATATCATCGCGCATAGAAGACCTGCATGATGCCTTCCATGATAAAAACGTCAAAGCCATCCTTGCCGTTATCGGAGGATCTAATGCTAATCAGCTTCTCAAATACATCGACTATGATCTCATCAAAAGCAATCCTAAGATCTTTTGTGGATTTTCTGATATTACAGCTTTACAAAATGCTATCTACCATAAGACCGGTTTAGTTACTTATTCTGGCCCCCAATTCAGCTCTTTTGCAATGAAAAAAGGATTTGAGTATACGCGCGATTTTTTTAAGAAAATATTTTTTGATTCTTCGCCAATTCATTTAACCGTATCAGAAACTTGGTCAAACGATGCCTGGTTTTCAGATCAAGAAAATAGGATTTTTCACGTCAACGAGGGTTATTGGATTATTCATCCCGGTGATGCCACAGGGACAATTGTCGGAGGCAATTTAAGCACAATTCAATTACTTCACGGCACAGCCTACATGCCTTCCTTTAAAAATACAGTTTTGTTTTTAGAAGCTGACTCTATTACAGAAGGCGCCTGCGTTTTTGAATTCGACCGTGATCTTCAATCCCTCATACATCAACCTTACTTTGATCAAGTAAAAGCTCTCATTATTGGTCGTTTTGAACAAAAATTCAGCATGGATTTAGAAAAACTCACATTGATCATCAACTCAAAACAAGAGTTAAATGATATTCCCGTCATTGCCAATGCTGACTTTGGTCATACAACTCCCATATTTACCTTTCCCATAGGGGGCTTATGTGTTCTTAAATCTAATCAGACATCAGTAACGATCAATTTGATAGAGCATTGATCCAAATAAAAATGTCTTGCTTTTGAACTGAAAATTATTATAATCCCTCAGAAATATTAACAGTATCATCTCTATAGAAGGATGGGCTACCAACCAGAGCCCATTTTTTTTTGGGATAAAGGTTTTAAGATATGGATGTGCTCCAACGCATCGAAAAGATCATCGAACCAACTTTAAACGCCCTCGGGTATGATTTGGTCTATGTATCTTTAGGCGGAGGTGGAAATAGGCAGACACTTTTAGTGATGATTGAGAACCAAGACCAAACAATGGTTTCGATCGATGATTGTGTCAGAGCCAGTCGAGAGTTGTCGGTACTATTAGACATTGAAGACCCTATTAGCACACCCTACAATCTTGAAGTATCGTCTCCTGGTTTTGACCGACCTTTGGTTAAAATTCAGGATTTTATACGGTTTCAAGGCAATGAGATTAAATTACAAACTCATAATCCTGTTGAGAACCGGAAAAGGTTTAAAGGAATTTTAGTAAAAGCCTTAGAGGATCATATTATCCTTGAGGTTGAGGGGCAGACCTACGAGATCCCCTACCAAGAAATTCGGATGGCACGTTTAGTGCCAAAATTTCAGGAACTTGAGGTTAAACCCCCAGTAAAAAAGAGGTAGAGAGACAAATGGTTACACAGACAACGGGTATCATCAATACTGAAATTCTAAGTGTTGCTGACACAGTGGCACGGGAGAAAGGCATTGATAGAGAAGAAGTCATTCTTGCTATGGAAATGGCTATTCAAAAGGCGAGCCGTGCTAAATACGGTATGGAACGTAATATCCAAGCATCTATTGATCGCAAGACTGGAGAGATATCCCTTGCTTCCATTATAACAGTGGTTGATGAAGTTGTTGATGAACACACAGAGATTGATTTAAAAGAAGCCCGTAAAATCCACCCAGAGATCAATGTGGGTGAAGAAATTCGCACTCCCCTCCCTCCTATTGATTTAGGGCGTGTAGCAGCTCAAACAGCAAAGCAAATTATTTTTCAAAAAGTACGCGATGCAGAGCGTCAAAAGCAACATGAAGAATTTAAAGATCGCATAGGCGAAATTATCAGCGGTCAAGTCAAACGCGTTGAATTCGGTAATGTCATCGTTGAAATGGGACGCGCTGAAGGATTTTTGGCGCGTGATCAATTGATCCCACGAGAAAGTTTTCGCCCTGGTGACCGCATTCGTTGCTATATTATGGATGTCCGCCAAGAAGTACGCGGGCCTCAAATATTTCTTTCACGTACGCATCCCCAATTTATGGCAGGTCTGTTCAAACAAGAAGTCCCGGAAATTTATGATGGCCTGATCGAGATTAAATCTGTCGCTAGAGATCCTGGAAGTAGAGCTAAGATATCTGTAACTTCAGGGGATCGTGGCATTGATCCCGTTGGAGCTTGTGTTGGTCTTCGTGGAAGTCGCGTACAAGCGGTTATTAATGAGCTGCAGGGCGAAAAGATCGACATTATTCCTTGGTCAGGCAATCCAGCCGTATTCGTAGTCAACGCTTTGATTCCAGCTGAAGCAACAAAAGTTGTCTTGGATGAAGAAACCAATCGCGTTGAAGTAATCGTATCCGATGACCAGCTTTCATTAGCTATTGGTCGTCGTGGTCAAAACGTACGTTTAGCCAGTGAATTAACCGGTCTTCATATCGATATCTTATCTGAATCTGAAGAATCAAATCGTCGCACAACTGAAACAAAAATGCGTTCCGCTCTCTTTGTAGAAGCGTTGGATGTGGATGAAGTTCTTGCTCATCTTTTGGTCAATGAAGGATTTACGTCCGTTGAAGAAATCGTTATGATCCCCGAACATGACCTTCTTGCTATCGAAGGCTTTGAAAAAGAATTGGTAGACGAACTCAAGTCGAGAGCCCAGAATTTTCTTGATCAACAAGATCAAGAAAATCAAAAGAAATACTTAGATCTACAGATCGACAAGTCTCTGATTGAATCTAAGGGCTTAACACCAAAAATGGTTATTGCTCTCGCCCAAAAAGGCATTAAAAATGGCAATGATCTCGCTGATTTGGCCAGTGATGAGTTAAGAGAAATTCTACCTGACATCGCTGAAGATGTTGCCAATCAAATTATTATGAATGCACGTGCTAAATGGTTTAATTCCGAACCAGAGAACCGAGCATAATTGTGTCGACCTAGGAAGGTGAGTCATGGCTGAGAAGAAAGACACTCCCGATTCAAAGAAGAAAACTTTGAGCATTAAAAAAAGTTTCGAGATCAATAAGATCGTGGACGCGGGGCAGATTCGTCAAAGCTTCTCCCACGGACGATCAAAAACGGTTTCTGTTGAAGTCAAACGTAAGCGCACTATTGATACGAACGATCAACAAGGGCAAAAATCTCTCTTACAAGGAGAAGAATGGAGCGACCAACAAGAGGGAAAGTTATCTGACGCTGAAATCGAATCACGTCTTAAACTTTTGCAAGACGCCAAACGTCAAGAAGAAGAGCGTAAGCAGTTAGAGCGCGAAAAATCAGAACAAGAGGTTCCTCAAAAACCTAGTGAGCCTGAACCCATAGAAGAAACTCAGACAGAAGAAGAGAAAGTTTCTGAACCAGAAATCCCTCTTCCACCTCCTATTGAATCTGAAAAGAAATCTTATGATCCATCTCATCATATTCATCGTCCAACCTTCACAGGTCGTTTTATTGACCTGGATGAAGAAGGCGAAGAAGAGATTAAGAATCGGCGAGCCAGCCAAGCTGCACGAGAAGCGCATCGTAAAACTCTCTCCGTTCCTAAACGTGGTGGAAGTGAAACTGATTTTCGCAAACAACTTCATCGTTTAACTGTCGAAGAGGCTATGCAAGACCCTGAGCAAGAAAAAATGCGCAGTCTTGCTTCTTTGAAGCGTGCCCGAGAAAAGGAAAAACACAAACTTCAAAAATCTTTAGGCCTTACAGAAGAGCAAAAGAAAATTGTCCGTGAAGTTATCGTACCTGAAGCAATCACGGTACAAGAACTTTCAAACCGTATGGCCGTTCGTAGCGCCGACGTTATCAAAACACTTATGCGTCTTGGAGTAATGGCCACGATCAACCAAGTTTTGGATTCGGATACTGCAGAACTCGTTGTTTCAGAGTTTGGGCATATCATTAAAAAGGTAGCAGAATCAGACGTTGAAACTGGCCTGAAGCTTGAGGATGATCTCGATCATCTCAAAGTCACACGTCCTCCTGTCGTTACAGTTATGGGACATGTTGACCATGGCAAAACGTCTCTTCTTGATACCATACGTAAAAGTAGCGTCGCAAATCATGAAGCAGGTGGCATAACACAACATATTGGTGCTTATCAAATAACCATGCCCTCTGGAGGGAAAATTACCTTTATTGACACGCCAGGTCACGCTGCTTTTACACAAATGCGCGCACGTGGTGCGAACGTCACTGATATTGTTATTCTAGTTGTGGCGGCTGATGACGGTGTTATGGAACAAACCATTGAAGCGATCAATCATGCAAAAGCGGCCAATGTTCCAATTATCGTCGCTATCAATAAAATTGATAAGCCAGACGCACGTCCTGAACGTGTAAAGACAGAACTATTATCCCATGGCATTGTTGTTGAAGAAATGGGTGGTGATGTTATTGCTGTTGAAGTTTCAGCAAAAAACAACATCAATATTGATAAACTAGAAGAAATTATTCTTCTACAAGCTGATCTTCTTGGCCTGAAAGCTAACCCTAATCGTTATGCTGAAGGTGTCGTGATCGAATCAAAAGTTGAAGTTGGTAAAGGTCCAGTTGCAACAATACTCGTACAACGTGGCACCTTAAAAATCGGTGATATTTTTGTTGCTGGTGCTGAATGGGGGCGTGTACGTGCGTTAACTGATGAAAACGGAAAAAAGCGTACGGAAGCCGGGCCTTCAACGCCTGTTGAAGTTTTAGGTTTTGACGGATTACCCTCTCCTGGTGATGATTTTCTTGTCGCCGAAAATGAGGGTAAGGCTAAGGAAGTGGTGGACTATCGTAAACATCGTCAAAAGCAAGCTAAAGTAACAGCGACACCAAAAATTACACTTGATCTGCTTCTTTCAAAAGCTGCCGAAGGCAAAATGCAAGAGCTGGCATTGATTGTCAAATCTGATGTTCAAGGATCCTTAGAAGCTATTTCTTCAACTCTAAGTAAGCTGGTTGAAGATAACAAGGAAGTCGCCTTAAGAATTCTCCACACAGGTGTAGGGCCAATTAACGAGAGTGATATTACCTTGGCAAGCTCCACAGGAGCTTTAGTCATTGGCTTTAATGTACGTGCTAACCCTCAAGCACGAGAGTTAGCTGCTAAAAGTGCTGTTGAGATTCGCTATTATTCCATAATCTACAATATTATTGATGATGTGAAAGCTCTTTTAAGTGGTTTGTTAGCTCCAACGTTACAAGAGAAATTCCTTGGCTATGCCGAAATACGTGATGTCTTTAACATCACTAAAGTTGGCAAAATCGCTGGCTGTTTTGTGACTGAAGGTGTTGTCAAACGCGGGTCAAGCGTACGTTTACTGCGCGATAACGTCGTTATTCATACAGGTAAATTAAAGACTCTAAAACGCTTCAAAGATGAGGTAAAAGAGGTAAAGTCTGGGTATGAATGTGGTATGGCCTTTGAAAGCTATCAAGACATCCGTTCTGGTGATGTGATTGAGTGCTTTGAAATTGAATCCATAGCCCGTCAACTGTAGTCATTTAAAGAGCGAACCCATGCGTCATCAAGATCGCCAAGGTAATGAACCTACACAACGTCAGCTTCGTGTCGGCGAAGAGATTCGTCATATTCTTGCAAACATTTTAGAGCGGGAAATGACACATAATCAAATCCTCATCAACACTTATATTACTGTGACTGAAGTTCGTGTTAGCCCGGACTTAAAGCATGCAAAGGTTTTTGTTATGCCTATGGGCGGTAAAAATATGAATGAAGTTGTTCATGCACTCAATGACGTGGCGCCTCTTTTGCAAAGTAAGATTGGGCGACAATTGACAACTAAGTTTACGCCTAGGTTGTTTTTTGAAGCTGATTTAACCTATGATGAAGCTGAAAAAATCAATCGTCTCATTCAAGCAGAAAAAAAGCGCCCCAGTAATGAGAAATCTTGATTGTCTATAGAGACTCATTCGCTTGTCCCATCGAGTCCGATGTCTGAGAACCCATTAACAGAAAGCGCATTCGTATGATTTATCATGGTTGGCTCATTCTGGATAAGCCTAAGGGCGTCACATCGGCCTCTGTATTAAATACGCTCAAAAAAATTATTGGACGACAAAAAGTGGGGCATTTAGGTACTCTTGATGCCTTGGCTACAGGAGTTCTTCCCGTCGCTTTAGGAGAAGCCACTAAACTTATTCCATTTATTAAAAATGAAGAGAAAACTTATCTTTTTACCATTCACTGGGGGGAAAAGCGTTCAACAGGGGACGCTAAAGGTGAAATCCTAGCAACCAGTAATAATAGACCTACACGTAAAGAAATTGAAAACATCCTCTCTTCTTTCTTAGGGCCACAGCTCCAAAAACCTCCGCTTTATTCTGCACTCAAAATTGAAGGGAAAAGAGCCTCTGATCGCGTCAGAGCGGGCGAAACATTGGATTTAAAACCGCGCCCTATTTTCATTCAATCTCTTGATTTAATTGAATATATTGATGCCGATCATGCAAAATTGCGCCTTCATTGCTCAAAAGGCACTTATGTGCGTAGTCTGATCGAAGACATGGCTCAAAAGCTTTCTACTTATGCTTTTGCAGATAATATTCATCGTGAAAGTTCCGGAAATTTCAATATAAAAGATGCGATTTCAATCGAAACACTTGCAAAGGACCCCATAAATTTATTAGAAAGGTATGTTCGTGCCCTCCCGGTAGTTCTGGACGACATCCCGGCTATGCGGGTTGATGATGAAAAAGCCCTGTTGCTAAGGCAAGGGCGTTTTTTGGCACGACCCTCCTCTGAGTTAGAGGGGAATCTTACGCCATCCGATTGTCTGATTGCTCTTTATGATGAACAAAATAGGCTTTTAGGAATTGCGAAAGATCAGGGCAACCAAATTCGCCCTATTCGAATTTTGAATCTTTAAGAAAGGATAAACCGATGTCGATTGCTGCTGAACGTAAGAAAAAAATTATCAAAGATTATGCTGCGAATGATAAGGATACGGGTTCCACAGATGTACAAGTTGCTCTCTTAACGGAACGTATCAATAGCTTATCAACCCATCTTGAACACCACAAAAAGGACTTTCACTCACGTCGAGGCCTTTTAATGATGGTGAACCAACGTCGCAAACTTCTCGATTATCTCAAGAGCTGTGATCAAAGCCGCTATGAGAATTTGATTAAGAAACTTGGGCTCCGCCGTTAATAATATTAAAACTATCCTAAGGGGATTAGGCAGAGCCCCTGGTGGACATGATGGAAAGGACATCAGTCATGACAAGTATGTTTAAAATACACCGCGAGGAAATCGAATGGGGTGGACGCACTCTTTCAATTGAGACGGGTAAGGTTGCACGACAAGCGGAAGGGGCTGTTGTCATTACTTATGGACAAACAAGCCTCTTGTGCACAGTCGCTATTAACAAATCACCTTCAGAAGAAGTGGGTTTTTTCCCTCTCACTGTTCACTACCAAGAAAGATCTTTTGCAGCAGGCAAAATACCTGGTGGTTTTTTCAAACGTGATGGTAAGCCTTCTGAAAAGGCTGTTTTAACATCTCGTTTGATTGATCGTCCGATTCGTCCTCTCTTTCCAGAGAATTTCCGCTATGAAACACAAATCATTTGTAGCTTGCTTAGTCATGATATGGAAAACGATCCTGATGCTATTGCCATTATTGGTGCTTCAGCGGCCGTTGCTCTTGCTGGCATTCCTTTTCATGGACCATTGGCAGGTGCACGTGTAGGCTATATTGACGGGAAACTTGTACTGAACCCCACATCTGAGCAAATGCAAAATTCAACTTTAGATCTTTGTGTAGCTGGTACGGAAGACGGCGTTTTAATGGTAGAATCTGAAGCAAAAGAACTTTCTGAAGAAACTCTCCTTGAAGCGGTAATGTTCGGACACAAGTCTTTCCAACCAGTTTTGAAGGCTATTAATAAACTGGTCAAAGCAGCAGGACGTAAAGCCTGGGATATGCCCGAAAAATCAGATATACAAAAGAGTGTTGCTAAAGCCTTGAAGAAAATTGCGGAAGATGGCCTCCGCAGTGCTTATAGTGAAAAGAAAAAGCAGGACCGCATTCAGAAAATTGAGCTTGTTAAACAAAAAGCTTTAGAATCTATCGTAGACGAAGACACCCCAGAGAATGTTGTTCTTAGCGAATTTAAAAATCTTGAAAAAGATATTGTTCGCGGTGATCTCTTGAAAAACAAAATTCGCATTGATGGTCGTGATCTAGAAACCATTCGCCCCATTAGCGCAGAAGTTGGTATTATCCCACGCGTACATGGTAGCGCCTTGTTTACACGTGGTGAAACTCAAGCCTTGGTCGTAACGACTCTCGGAACCAGCCAAGATGAACAAATTATAGATGCTATTGAAGGCGAGTACCGCGAGAATTTCTTGCTGCATTACAACTTTCCTCCCTATTCCGTGGGTGAAGTGGGTCGTGTAAGTTCACCAGGGCGTCGTGAAATTGGTCATGGAAAACTTGCTTGGCGTGCTGTTCATCCCATGATTCCAACAAAAGATAAGTTTCCTTATACATTGCATGTTGTCTCTGAAGTTACTGAGTCTAACGGATCGTCTTCCATGGCAACAGTTTGTGGAAGCTCTCTAGCACTTATGGATGCAGGCGTTCCCATTGAAAAGCCAGTAGCTGGTATAGCCATGGGGCTCATAAAAGAAGGCAAGAAATTTGCTGTTCTTTCAGATATTTTGGGCGACGAAGACCATTTAGGCGATATGGACTTTAAAGTTGCTGGATCTGCCGATGGCGTAACTGCCCTACAAATGGACATTAAAGTCACTGGCATTACTGAAGAAATTATGCAGGTTGCCCTTACTCAAGCTAAACAGGGGCGTTTGCACATTCTCAAAGCTATGGGAGAAGCCATCGATCAATCTCGCGACGCTATCAGTCCTCATGCGCCTCGCATTGAGAGCATTCAAGTAGCAAAAGATAAAATCCGTGAAATCATTGGCCCAGGCGGAAAAACTATTCGTGAAATTTGCGAAACAACAGGCACGCGTATTGAAATTAAAGATGATGGCACTGTAGACATTGCTGGTACCGATGAAGAAGCAATTAAAGCAGCTATGGACAGAATTCGTTTTATAGTTGCAGAACCTGAAGTCGGTAATATTTATAAAGCTAAAGTTGCGAAATTAATGGATTTCGGTGCGTTTGTTGATTACTTTGGTGGACGCAGTGGTCTCGTACATATCTCTCAATTGGCTACTCAACGGGTTGAGTCAGTAAAAGATGTGGTCAACGTAGGTGATGAAGTTTATGTAAAGCTTATCGGTTTTGACGAACGTGGAAAAGCCAAGCTGAGCATGAAAGTTGTTGACCAAGAGACTGGCCAAGAAATTACGAATCAAGGAGCCTAGTCGTTTTGAAAAGTCTTAATCCTATCTTGCTATCGGGCAAGGAAGCACTTCCCTTGGTTGAAGGGGGAAAGGGTATTTCTATTTCCAATGGCGAGAGTTCTGGAGCATGGGCAGCGACAGGAGGTGTTGGTACCTTCTCAGCTGTAAATGCCGACGCTCACGATGAAAATGGCAAAGTTATTCCTGTTGTCTACAACGGTCGTACGCGCCGCGAACGTCACGATGAACTTTTGAACTACGCTATTCAAGGTGGCATCACACAAGCACGTATAGCCCATGAACGTAGCAACGGCATGGGAAGAATCCACGTCAATGTTCTCTGGGAAATGGGGGCTTGCGAACAAATTCTCAAAGGTGTCTTAGAAGGCGCTAAAGGTCTTGTTCATGGAGTAACCTGCGGAGCAGGCATGCCCTATCGTATCGCCGAAATTGCCGCACAATATGGCGTTTATTATTACCCCATCGTCTCGTCTGCTCGTGCCTTTAGAGCTCTATGGAAAAGAGCATACCATAAATTCCCTGAATGGCTTGGAGGGGTTGTTTACGAGGATCCGTGGCGCGCAGGTGGTCACAATGGTTTAAGCAACAGTGAAGATCCTCAAAAACCTGAAGATCCATATCCACGTGTTTTAGCACTCCGTGAGGAGATGAAAAACTATGGATTACACACGATCCCGATCATTATGGCTGGTGGTGTTTGGTGGCTCAAAGAATGGGAAAATTGGATTGATAATCCTGAGCTAGGTCCCATTGCTTTCCAATTGGGAACTCGTCCCTTAATCACTCAAGAGAGTCCGATTTCTACTGAATGGAAGCGCAAGCTATTGACGCTAAAGGATGGAGATGTTCTTCTTAATAAGTTCAGCCCCACAGGCTTTTATTCATCGGCTGTTAAAAATGAATTTCTCCATGAACTGACGGAGAGGTCTCATAGGCAAGTAGCCTACACGACCGCGGAAATCGGAGAACATCGTACCATCTTGTCTGTGGGAGTACGAAATCGACAAGTCTATCTAACAGAGTTCGACTATCAAAAAGCCAAGATGTGGATTAAAGAAGGGTTTACCGAGATTCTTCGTACACCTGATTCTACACTTATTTTTGTAACTCCTGAAAAAGCCAATGAAATCCTGCGCGACCAAATTAACTGTATGGGGTGTTTAAGTGCTTGTATGTTTAGTAATTGGCAACAACATGAACCTTACTCTACAGGTAAAAAAGCAGATCCTCGGTCATTTTGTATCCAAAAGACGCTCCAAGAAATTTCCCACGGCGGAAATGTTGAGAACCAGCTAATGTTCGCAGGTCACAACGCTTTTCGCTTTGCACAAGACCCATTTTACGATAATGGTTTTATTCCAACAGTTCGACAATTAGTCGATCGTCTTTTGACCGGTGAATAGAGGAGAAGAACAATGTTAACAGTCGGTAGTAAATTTCCAGCATTTCAACTGAAAGCAGTTGTCGATAACGATCTTTCCAAAGCATTCGTCAATATCAGTCATGAAACAAATAAAGGTCAATGGAAAATCTATTTCTTCTGGCCTAAGGATTTTACCTTTGTGTGTCCCACGGAGATTTCTGGTTTTGGTCAGCTGAATGCAGAATTTGAAAAAAGAAATGCAAAAGTTTATGGATGCAGCACTGATTCTGAATTCGTTCATTTGGCGTGGCGCAAAGATCATAAAGATCTTAATAACCTCCCTTTTCCTATGCTCTCAGACATTAAACATGAGCTTTGTAAAGAATTAGGCATTCTTCACCCTGTAGAAGGTGTAGCAATGCGTGCCACCTATATTGTGGATCCTCAAGGCATGATTCGTTTCGTAAGTGTCAATGACTTGAGTGTCGGCCGCAATCCAGATGAGATCTTAAGAACACTCGATGCTCTCCAGACGGGGGAGCTTTGTGCGTGCAGCTGGAAAAAAGGCGATGACGTGATTAAAGTTGCTTAAAGAACTTCTATCTTAAACCTATTAAAGGAGAGCTCTTGGCTCTCCTTTTTTATGAATAAAAGCATAAAAAAAGAGGCTCATATGAGCCTCTTTTTAAGAGAGTGCTCTTAAAGCTTAATGTTAGCTCACGCGACCATTACGTTTTAGTGCATTCACTAACTCATCTCGCAGATTCTTCATAATTGACAATAAGCTCACTTCTGCTTCAACTTGCTCGATTTTTCTCTCAAGTTTTCTGGCCTTTTCTACATACATAGATTTTGCAGAAACTTTAGCCTCTTCTGAACTTAGCGGCTCAATCTTAAAGAATTCTTTCTTAACCCCCAAAAGCCCTAACGATTGAAAGCTCTCACCGGTGTTCCCTAGAAAATACAATGGGGCGACTCCTCGAGGATTTTCGGCTTGTTCAAGGGTTTTTAAAACTTTCTTATGATCTTTGTGCAAATCCTCAAACTGATGACGCAAATGCTCTAATTTTCTTTTTCTATGTTTATAAAGAGGGGTAATCGCATGAAGCCATTGTGCTAAAATATCACTTTCTCCCTTAAGATCATCTCCAAATAACGTTGTCACCATCTCTTTCAAGATTTTGACATGATCAACAACAGGAGCAGGGTGTGGAGCACCCATAGCAGCGCCTCCTATTATCGCTTGTTTGTATGGTTGAACAATAGAGTCAACATCTAAAGCAACTTTGAGTGTGTTATCTTCTTCTTTAAAACTAAAGAGGTCTAGATACACAAAGTTACCAGGCGGCAGCATCCCCTGAGGAAAATGAGGAGGAAAATAATTTGGATTGTAAGCTTGCTGTAAGAACTCAAACAAATTTGTAGAAAATCTGATTTTCATAATCTGTTTCAGTTTAAAAACATAGTCCCAATGCCCAAAGACAAACTCAGCGCGTTTAAAGTTCGCTTGCGTATCCTTGATTTGAAGTCTTTCTAACTCTGTGGATTCTTTTTCAACAAAAAGTTGGTTTAAGGCTTTGGAATCTCGCGCAAAATCTACCAATTCCTCAGCTGAAATTTCTTTTTCTAAGAAACCAGAAACAGAAGAAATAGGGTATGTTTTTAAAAATTTTTCATGGGCTTCTCTATACGCAACCGCAGCTTTTTGGTCTTCTAACTTTCCTGCCGCTTCCTTTAAATCATGTAATTTCCCTACATATTTTGCTGTAACATCTCTGACAGTTGAAGAATAAGGATCTTTAAGACCATCATATTCTTGGACTTCTCCTTGAATGAGATTGGAGGCTTGAAGTGTTGCACAGGGGTACAATGCTCCACTCAGTAAAACTGCTGTAATAACAAACTTTAAACACTTCATCTATATACTCCGTTTGTATTTAAGAGAGGCAAAATACCCATTTGACAAATAATATGCAAGAATTAAAAAAGCATAGTACTATGGTTTAAGAATTAAGACTTCTTTTTACCAGGATTTGCTGAGAAAAATTTCTCAAACTTATTGGGGACATCTTTCCACTGATCTGCATCAGGTAGAGGAAGGTCGCTCACACTGATCTTAGGCCACTCTCTAGACATTGTGCGATTAAGCTCCACCCACTTCTCAAGACCCGGTTCGATATCACGCTGAATCGCCTCAATTGGACATTCAGGTTCGCATACACCACAGTCAATGCATTCTTCTGGATTAATAACCACCATGTTTTCCCCCTCATAAAAACAATTGACGGGACAAACTTCTACGCAATCCAAGTATTTGCATTTGATACACTTTTCCGTGACGACGTAGGTCATAAAAAATCTCTTAAAATCGAACCAATGCGGAGCCCCATACTAAACCACCACCGATTGCTTCGTGGAGTATGAGATCCCCTTTTTTCACAC
Source organism: Candidatus Nucleicultrix amoebiphila FS5 (assembly GCF_002117145.1). Classification (NCBI taxonomy): domain Bacteria; kingdom Pseudomonadati; phylum Pseudomonadota; class Alphaproteobacteria; order Holosporales; family Nucleicultricaceae (SeqCode); genus Nucleicultrix (SeqCode); species Nucleicultrix amoebiphila (SeqCode). The sequence goes on from NZ_CP008743.1 coordinate 753,914, forward strand.
GACCTTCAGTGACTGCTTCATAAAAAGCTAAAGGAATAGATGCCGCTGACGTGTTCGCATGTTTGTAAACCGTTTGAATAATTTTTTCCTGAGGAAATGCCAGTCGTTTGGCCACAGCTTCAATGATTCTACTATTTGCTTGATGGGGAATAAACCAATCAATGTCCGCTGACGTCAAACCATTCTTCTTTAAAATGTTCTCTGCAGCATCAGCTAATTTTTCAACAGCGTGACGAAATACTTCTCGACCCTCCATCTGGATCTGACCAACTTTACCAGTGGAGGAAGGTCCTCCATCTGTATGGAGAATGTCACAAAAACGTCCATCAGAGTAAATTTTTGTATCAATCACACCGCGTTCTTCTGGCGTTCTTTCACTCTTTTGTCCTTGCAAAATCCAAGCACCTGCTCCATCACCAAAAAGAACACAAGTACGACGATCATTCATATCAATAATCCGTGACGGCATTTCTGCACCGATTACCAACGCATTCTTGACTTGTCCTGATTGAATAAATTGATCAGCAACTGACACAGCAACCAAAAAACCAGCACACACTGCGGCTACGTCAAAGGCAAACCCTGTTGTGTTACCAATTTTTTCTTGAACACGCGTTGCAGTTGATGGAAAAGTTTTATCTGGAGTTGCCGTACCAACAATAATGAGGTCAAGATCTTCAGCTTTAATACCAGCGTTTTCAAGGGCTATTTTTGCAGCATTTACAGCCAAATCCGAGGTCACCTGGTCATCAGCCGCAAAGTGGCGTTGATGAATCCCTGTACGCTCAACAATCCAATCATGAGAAGTATCCACCATGGTTGTAAGCTCTTCGTTCGTAACGATACGCTCAGGTAAATATCCACCATAACCAATGATGACGGAACGAATATTCTGACTCTTGTTAGTCATGGATTACTCCTATCCTTTGATTGGGGTGGGCTTCTCAATGGCAAGAGAGAGATTTTCCATCTCTTGCACTAAATGTTGTGAGAGCAGAGAAATATCCTTAGCAAGACGCTCATTCACTTTATTTTCAATTAAATGTACAGCAACGTTAATCGCTGAAGAAAATCCATAAGCACTTGTCCCACCATGACTCTTCACCGCAATCCCCTTCAGTCCCAAAAAAGGTGCGCCATTATAGCGATGGGGATCTAAGCGATGTTTAACAGTCGAAAAAGCGCTTTTAGCCAATAGAGCCCCCACTTTAGATAGAAAAGATTTCTGGATTTCTTGCTTTAAAAAGTTGGAGAGTAATTTGGCTGTACCTTCGATAGCCTTCAAGGCTATGTTTCCAGTAAAACCATCCGTCACTACAACATCTGTCTTACCGAAGGCAATATCGTCTCCTTCGATAAAACCATAGAAATTTTCAATCAAGGGGTTGTTTTTAAGAACCAACTGAGCCATCTTTAATTTGTCATGACCTTTCAGCTCTTCGACACCCACATTAAGTAACCCCACAGAAGGCTTTTCGATACCTAAGACATAGCGGGCAAAGAGACTCCCCATAAAAGCGAACTGCACTAAATTCTCAGTTGTAGCTTCCACATTGGCACCCAAATCAAGAACGACACAAAGTCCACGAACAGTCGGCAATAATGCTGCAATCGCTGGACGATCAATTCCTTCTATGGCACGTAATGTTAGTTTTGAAAGAGCCATATAGGCGCCTGTATTACCAGCAGAAACAACTCCTTGAGCTTCACCATCAGCAACCGCTTGTATAGCAAGGCGCATAGAGGATTTTTTTAAGGATCTTAAAGCTGTTGAAACAGTAGTCTCGCTTGTGACCACTTCATCAGTATGTCGAATTTGTGTAATAGCTCTTAATGGATCATCAGACGGAATGAGTTTACTCAACAACTTTTCCTGACCATACAGTAAGAAAGAGATATTGGGGTGCAATTTTTGGGCTTGTCGTAATCCCGCAACCACCATCTGGGGCGCTTGGTCACCTCCCATACCATCAATGGCTAAGGTTATGGACACTTATGAGATCCCCAGGTGGTTAACAAAAAGGACGGCCTTATGCCTCGACCTGAACGGTCATAACTTGACGACCGCGGTAATGTCCACATTTAACACAGACATGATGGGAGAGCTTTCTCTCACCGCAGTTTGGACATTCAGATGCTAAAGCTGGCTTAATTGCATGGTGTGACCGACGCATATCGCGACGAGACTTGGATGTTTTCTTCTTTGGAACTGCCATAGCTTATAACCTCAAAACAATAAAAATTCACTGCTGCATCATTAGCGAAAAAATCAACATGCTGCAACCTTTTTGTATGTCATTGCCACGGATTTATGCAAAATCAATCATTTAAGATTTTAATCAACTTTTAAAAGCAGATATTTTAAATGGCTAAGGGCTTGAGTTATAAAGATTTTAAACCAAAAACTGTTCCCGAATAATGCGTTCTTCTAGAGCATGCTCCACATCAAACAACAACATGAAGTGGGCTGTGGGGTCCTCTCTCACCAAAACGTGCCTCACTGCTGAAACTTCTGTAGGACCTGCAACAGCGCTCACTGGACGTTTTTCCGGTTCTAAAACTTCAAACTCTACTACACTTTTATGAGGTAATAAGGCTCCTCTCCATCGACGTGGACGAAAAGCACTAATCGGAGTTAGAGCCAACAAATTAGCATCTAAGGGAATAATTGGACCATGCGCTGATAGGTTATAGGCTGTACTGCCAGCTGGCGTAGCCACCATCACGCCATCGCAAGTTAGTTCTTGGAGACGCACAATTTTATCAATCGAAATTTTAATCTTAGCTGCTTGATGGGTTTGCCTGAAAAGAGAGACTTCATTAATGGCCAGATCAAGAATTTTTTTACCTTTAACTGTTGTAGCTTCCATTAACAAAGGCGTTAGCGTTACGTTTGTTGCATCTTCAAGGCGCTTAATCAAAGTCTTTGGGCGGTATTTATTCATTAAAAAACCTACACTCCCAAAATTGATGCCATAAATGGGTTTGGGCTGATCCCGAGTTTCATGAAGCGTTCGCAACATAAAGCCGTCTCCTCCTAACACTACGAGAACATCCGCATCCTTTGGTTTTATAAAACGATAAAGCTCTTTCAATTCCTTATAGGCTTTTTGAGCCTCAGGGGATTTATCAGCAATGAGCGCTAGAGATCGTCCTGTTGCAGTTATTTTTTTGATCCGAGACATTCTCTTACCGCTTTTGCTAAATTCTGCATAATCTCAAAGTACCCTTGAGGACTTAGAGGAACATCAACGCCCATATAATCAAGAGTTTTTACATTCACATCTAACTCTTGCCCCAACTGATTCACAATTTTAGCAGAAAACTGCGGTTCTGCAAAAAGACAACGAGCGTTTTGATCATTTATTTTTACACGTATTCTGTGCAAACGACCCAAACTTGGCTGCATCCCAGGATCCAGAGTTAACGCCCCTAGAGCATTTAGCTCAAAAGCTTTTTCAAAATATTGATAACCGTCATGCATTACAAAAAATGGCTTATGAGCAACGTTCTTCAAATCAGTTGTAAGTTTAATTTTAAGATTCTTTAATTCGGTCGTAAGCTTCTCTCTATTGGTACGATAAAGCGATTCATATTCTCCATCAAGGGCTATCAATTTTTCTTCAATGAATTTAACAATGATTATAGCATTATCGATATCTAGCCAAAGATGCGGATCAAATGAGCCGTGGTGATGATCATGAAGATCTGATGGTGAATGGTGCCAATCAGCATCTTCTCTTATAGGATATATCTTTAACCCACTTAAGTTTTGAATGGGAAATGTTGTTTTGTTTAAAGCCCTGAGGGGCTTTTCTAAAACTCCTTCCAAATCTGGACCAATCCAAACAATCAAATCAGCTTGATCTAGGAGTTTTAGATGCTGAGGAGTCAATGAAAAATTATGAGGAGATGTATTGGCTTCGACCAATAATTTTGGTGTTCCACGCCCTTCCATTATTCCTAGAACAAGGTCATACAAAGGAGGAATAGTCACAACAACATTTGGCGCCTCATTTGCAACCAAAGATTGCCATGATCCCAAGAAAAAAAGGACAAGAAATATAAACTTAGCTTTGCAAGATAACCAAGCCATGACGCTTTTTACCTGCAGTAAGTTTAAGTCGACCTTTTTCATCAAAATCATCCAATGTAACTTTATAAAACTCATCACTCACAAGCTGATCATTCAAACGTGCGCCACTTCCTTGTATCAAACGTCGGGTTTCTCCATTGCTCGTGGTAAGACCCATGCTTTTGAAAAGATCTAAAACAGATAGTCCTTGGAAAACTTGATCTTTTGAAACAGTCATAGATGGTAAAGCTGCAAGCATCGCTTCATAATCTTCGCCTCCCGCTTTGACAAACAAACTTTCGGCTGTTTTTCGAGCTTCTTGGACGGCTCCTGTACCATGACAAAGAAGAGTTGCAGCATCAGCGAGTACTTTCTTCGCTTCATTAATCTCTGCACCTTCAAGGCTTTCAAGTCGTTTAATTTCATCTAAGGAAATTTCTGTATAGAGCCTTAAAAATCTACCCACATCTTGATCAGCAGTATTCCGCCAAAACTGCCAATAATCATAACTGGACAACATATCCTCATTAAGCCAAATTGCTCCCCGAGCAGTCTTGCCCATCTTTGCGCCATCAGATGTCGTAATAAGAGGTGTTGTCATGCCGTAAACATCTTTTTGATCTACACGTCTTACCAAATCAACACCACTCACTATGTTTCCCCACTGATCTGCTCCACCAAACTGTAGAACACATTCATAACGACGATTAAGCTCGAGAAAATCATAGGCTTGAAGTACCATATAGTTAAATTCAAGAAAGCTTAAGTTTTGCTCTCGTTCCAATCGCATACGAATACTATCAAAAGTCAGCATCCGATTAACAGAAAAATGCCGTCCATAATCTCTCAAGAAATCCAGATAATTTAATTGCAAAAGCCAATCAGCGTTATTCACGAGAATAGCTTCTGAAGCACCTTCTCCGAACTTCAGATATTTTTTAAAAATCTTTCCTATGCTGGCACTATTGTTCGCAATATCATCAACACTTAAAAGCTTGCGCATCTCATCTTTACCTGAAGGATCACCAGCACGTGTGGTTCCCCCTCCTATCAAAACAAGAGGTTTATGCCCATATTTTTGCAGCATACGCAGCAACATAATTTGCATAAGGTTTCCTACATGAAGACTAGTAGCCGTGGCATCAAATCCTAAATAGGCAACAAGTGGTTTTTGAGTTAAGCGGTGATCAAGGCCTTCCAGATCCGTGGCTTGGTGTAGAAAACCACGATTTTGACATTCTAGAAGAAATTCAGATTTTAGAGTAGCCATAAACGTCCCTTTGATTGCTATGTATTGTCCTAAAGAGACGCTCTGACACAGGAATTGTCAAGATAAAATGGTTGGGGAAATCTGTGGTTGTTTTTTCAGTCGTCTCTTCCACCCCCACAGAAAAAGATTCAGCAGGGTAAGGCCAATGAGCCCAGGATACATCAATTTTAAAATAGGACTCAGAAAATTAGCTATCCCTTGGAATCCAAAGGTTGAAACTATAAAGGTCATGAGCATGGTAGCCCCCAAACAGACAGTCCTTGGGATTTTTTTCACTAAAACTTGCTCAAATAGAAAATCAGTAAAAACTGTAGCAAGAGCTATGGCCGTCGTTAAACAAGACAGTATAATAGCAATGGAAACAAAAATTCCCGCATACTCTCCTAAAGTCAGATGAGCAATCACACTCAGGAATTTTTCTGAAGAATATTGATTGAGCTGTTCTGCATAAGTTGCACCGAGAAACACCAATCCCGCATAAACAATGGCTAAAAGCCCTGCTCCCAAGAGCATTGAAAAGAGCGATAATTTAAAAAAGCCACGCGGGTTATCAGATTTTTGACTTGCATTTTTTAGATGACGAATAATCACAGTCGCGAAAAAGAAAGCAGCCAAAAGATCCATCGTTTGATATCCTTTAAAAATGCCCTCCTCGAATGCTGTATAGGTTGAGATATTTGTCAGTTTTGGTGCTTCTGAAAACAGCAAACCATAAGCAATAATAATGCCCACCGAGCCAATTTTAATCGGCGCCAAAAAAGCACCTAATAGGGGAACGACGCGATTTTCATTAAAGGATAACAAAAAAACGACAGAGCACATAATAAAACTAAACATAGGTAAATTGAGAGACTTTGAAATCATAGCAAAGCTACCAAATGATACCGTAATACACCGCGGCACAACACCAAATGGTCCTAATAAAACTAACATGATAAGAGCCATTAAAAACCCAATTTTAAGGCCAAAAGTACTAAGGAATTTTTTGTAACTCCCTTCATAAAGAAGTACCCCCAAAAGACCTAAGAATGGCATGGCAACGCCTGTCAACACAAAGCCAAGCATGGTTAGACCATAAGCGCTTTCAACAACCTTACCTGCCAAGAGAGGAAACACCAAGTTACCCGAACCAAAAAACATGGCGAACATAGCAAAGCCTGTAGACATAACTAGCGCAAAAGCCCTCATGTCATTACTCAATAGCATTTTAAATCTCTTTAACATCATCCACCTTTGATGAATATTGAACGCCCAGATTTATCTTCTGGGAGAAATGAATACAACAATAAGTTTTAAAAAGAACAGATATAGGACAGCTTTAGCTGCCCACGACGACGCGGACTTGAGTGGATGTGAAAAAGATTTTTTGATCAATAGGTTTCATAAAGGATAATATAAAGACGCTTGATAATGACTGCAAGTGATAAAAAAAACTGACACCTAATTTTCAAAATTAAGTGTCAGCACAAGATTAATAGTCAGGTGTTAGCCTTTTATCCTCCGAGTAATGGATTAGATTTCTGGCGCATTGCTTCTAGTTCTCTTTGTCTCTTAGCTTTAGATGACTCCCACTGCACAACTTCCTGAGTAGCTTTCTTTACAACGTCAACAACCTGCTGTTCTGTCTGAGCATTTTGAATATTTTGTGTCAGTTTTTCTACAGTTGGCAGTTCACCTTGCGAAACACCCTCTCCACCTTCAACAGACTTATTAAGATTTTTCAAGGCCTCACTCAACTGTTGAGATGCACTCAAAAGATCCTGTTTTGTTTGTGTCGTAATTTCTGGCATTGTGGTCGCTGGAACAGAGATGGCTTGACCCTCAACTGTTACTTTTCCAGCCCCACCAAGACTTATTCTTCTGTTAACAGGCTTTAATTTTGGTCCTTCTTGCAGAACTTTTTTCAGTTCTTCCATAAAGGCTGCTCCCTTTTTCAACTCTTCTGGTTTAACCATAGGCGCAGCTTGTGTGGGACGTGCAGGAGCTTTGGGTTTAACTGTCCCGTCCTGACATTTCTTTTCAGCTACTTCTTTTAATTTTCCTCTCAATTGCTCAAGAGGGGGGGTGCAAGCTAATGCGATTGCATCGGGTTTTCCGAGATCAATAGCCTTTTCAAAATAAGTACCCACATCTTCAACGCCGCCCCATGTCTTAGCCGCTTTTGATCCGCACTGCCCTTTTTCAAATTTGTCACGATAGACGTTATCATGGGTCGTGCAAACGATCTTGGCAATGGCAGCACCATCTTTTGTTGCACAGTTTTGATGATTTTTACGAAGCGCACGACCATCAGCACAAGCTTCACTTTGACCATATTTTTTAATCTCATCAACAATCTGTAAAACCCATGGATGCGGTTTATCAGCGGCGATTGAATAACTGGTTCCGGCAACCCAAAAACCAAAGATTAAGGCTAATAAATGTTTGTTTTTCATAACTTAGCGCTCCCTTCATTATTATTTTTAGCTTAAAACAGCATTACTTAAAAATTTACTAAAATCCTTGCATCATCCTAATTTGCATTCGTCTCAAACAGAAGATAGATCATAACATTGAATTTTAATTGTTCAATATCTCTTTATTTCTTCCTATTAACTATCTTTTCACAAAATTCATGATAAAACTAAAAAAAGATGGGCCTCGTACAAATTATTGTGGAGAATTCACATGTTCACTTTAAAATATTTATTTTCTTTCCTATCGTTTACAATGATAACGAACACATTATATGCTGATGTTACTTGTCCTGTGTTGAATGGGTTAGAGATAAAAACTCTTGTGGTTGACGGAAAACCCATTGTAAAAGAAAAGAACAGTTGGGTGTTTTACCCAAATCACATCTTTAGCCCCTCTCACATTTATCCAAAAATGACTGATCCAATTACAAAGCGAATCATCACGCCGAGCATGTCCATTAATGATGTAAGCATGTCAGAAACTTTACTCGCACATCAGTCATTAATGAGCGATAAGTTTCCACCTTATCGTGAAGGCAAAATGATTATTCAACCAGACGTTATAAAGAAAGGGTTTTTCTCGAAGAAAAAATATATCTGTGCCTATCCTATTTGGAACGAAACACGTACAGCCGGCGTTGAAGTTGCGATAGGTACAAAATAAGCAAGATGGACTGCCGCGGCCAAGGGGCCTCGCAGAGACGTGGTTTGGTTACCAATAAACACGCTGAATTGCCGCGGTTCTGAAAGAATCGGCGCGATGACGGCCTATAGAAGTGCGTCATCACGAGCGCAGCGACGTGATCCAGCACAACAAGCAAGATGGACTGCCGCGGCCAAGGGGCCTCGCAGGGGCGTGGTTTGGTTACCAATAAGCACGCTGAATCGCCCCGCGGTTCTGAAAGAATCGCGTGATGACATTTTCTGACGATGTTTTTTTATTGTTCTTCTTGGGTGATAACCCTTTCACTCCCCCATCGCCTGGGTGGCTCAGGACGCTGAGGGAGGAAAGAGCATGATCCGTTTTTCAAAGGGAGAGCCTTCTCAATTTCTCTTCCTTCGAAGCTCTTTCCCCGGGGAAAAATTCTTTTAACACTCTAAAAATCTTCTTAAAAGGTCCTGGGCCGGCGGACAACTAACCCTCTTCCTTTTAAAAGATCGTTTACTGTGTGGTCTTAAGATCTTAATGACCTATTACTTCTTTCACGTATCCTTACGCCCATCCCTCTTGTTGGGGGAGAGAGGCAAGCGTAAATGTTATTCTGCAGAACAAACATAAGGGTATTTATACGCCTAAAGGGCAAAAAGGACCAAGAAAAAAGATTAAAAAAAATGCACACGACCTCTGAAAACCCTTATGAACAAAGGCGCTTGCAGAGACAAAATCTTGGAAAAAGAAAATAAAAAAATTTGCCCTTGGGCTTTTTTATGACTCGCTGTTATTAGCTAGCGCGAACCAATTGAGCTTGGTCGAACTGGCGCAGATCATGGGTTTTAATAATGCTTTTCACACGACCCACATAAAGATTCCCCAATTCCGAGTAGCGAATTAATGTTTCAGCTAATTTAAAACTGCAAAGGTCTTCTCCTTTTGCTCTTAATTCAGCCCTCACCAGACGCATTTTCTTATAAGCCTCATTAGAGTTCAAATTTAAAATGTACCCTTCCACAGAGGCTTGGAGAGACTCATAGTACTTTACTTTATCGGAAATTGTCATCCCGAAAGCTGAGTTTTTTTGTAAAGCAGCAAAGGAATTCCCCCACCCTGTCTCAATAATAGCCTGACTCAAAGCCAAAGAAGTTGGAATAATATCCACGCGCTTTAAAAGCTCTGACACAATTGTCTCTGCTTTCTCAGCATCCTTCATTTTGTAACGAGATGCTAACGTCAAAACCCAAAATTTGTCTTCATTGGAAAGATCTTGATTGCGTTCAATTTTTACTTCTATGGTGCGCAAACGACGGCGATCATTTAAGATTTTTTCATTCTCTGCCAGAATCATCGGCAGCAAAGCCTGCACAAACATTTGTTTTCGATCTTCTAGGGAGCGTATGGTTTTAAGATCTCGAGGCAAAGTTGCAAGGAAAATTCGCGGAACTTCTGTCACATTCACATGTTCTTCAAAGGGCTTAAAATCATGATTTTCAAAGAGGGCTTTCATTTCGTTGACATTCTCTACCACAACACTTTCAAAGGACTGTTGAGCGGATCCCTCGTTGCTCTCTTGAAATAAACTAATCAGCATTGGATTAAAACGCTTCACTTCTGTACGGAGCGTCACTGAATGATTAAAAAACACACACCAATACAGGGCGAAAATCATTACTCCCACAGTGGAGAGAATCAGATAACGACTCCAAAGTTGATATGAACGAGATATCTTCTTCATTCGACCCTCTTTCAAACTAAATTCAAACTCTAATTATTGAACTGCCCGAACTTCGACAACTTCGGGAATATAATGTTTCAACATGTTTTCAATACCAGCTTTTAAGGTAGCCGATGATGAAGGACAGCCGGAACACGCGCCTTGCATGCGCAGATACAAAATACCATCAACAAACTTATCAAAAATAATATCGCCGCCATCCATAGCAACGGCAGGACGTACTTTACTATCAAGAAGATTTTTAATTTCCGCCACAATTTCTGAGTCCGGAACAACCATAACGTCTTCATTCTCTTCTGACGCTTGATTAATCACCACCTGATCATGGGTCAAAAAGTATTCCATGATCGCCCCTAATAGAGACGGTTTCAGGACCATCCAATCAAAATTTTCTGCACGGGTAATGGTAATAAAGTCAGCTCCATAAAAAACGCCTGTAACTCCTTGAATGCCAAAAAGGTTTTTGGCCAAAAGTGATTTCTCCGCTGCTTCCACATCGGGAAAGTCTGCTGTCCCCTTTGCCATGACTTCTCGGCCGGGAAGAAATTTTAAGGTTAGTGGATTTGGTGTTTCTTCTGTCTGAATAAACATTGGTCCTCTTTCCTGAGTTACACTAAAAAATACACTTTGCTCGTTTATTCAAAAAGAAAACCAATGTCAACCATTCTTTTTAAGATCCTTAACAGATAACAAAAAATTAAAGTAAATTTTTACAAAATAATGCGGACAAAGGCGTAGGGAATTTTAACTGTGAATAATTCCAATAATGACAAGGCTTTTCACTTTTATTTATTTTATACTTTATAATTACTTTATTGTGATGTTTTTATGCTTTTGTTTTACGAGAACAAAAAGAAAAGGCTTAGGTTAAAAGGCGAGTAACCCTTACAAAAACGCTCCTCAAAACTTAAAAAATACTTAACAGGCCCTTTTATTCGTGGACTCGATTTCTTTAATGCGTTCAATTTGCTGAAGATTCCAATCATCTTCGCTATAGGGAGTAGAAAACCATGCTTCCAAAATTTCCCTTGCCACAGGCTTTGAAATGAGTCGCAAACTGAGGACAAGAACATTCGCATGATTCCAAGTTCTCGCTCCCTTCGCTGTTTCTGCATCTGCACAAAGGGCAGCACGCACATTCGGTATTTTATTGGCAGCAATGCAAGCTCCAGTACCAGTCCAGCAAAAAAGGATCCCCTCATCAGCTTTTCCTTCGGAAACAGCTTGCGCCAATTGAGCGCTTACGAGCGGCCAATCCACTTCTTTGGGCTGCTCTTTAAGAGCACCAAATGTCACCACTTCATGGCCACGCTTTGCAATTTCTTCGATTATATAATGCGTAAGCGACGTTTTTTCATCACTGCCAATTGCTATTCTCATGCTTTTCCCTCTTGAAATAACTCTTCTAAACACGATACTGTTTATTGTGACACTTTATAAAGAAGGAGTAAATCATGACAACTTATTATTCAGATCGTTTCTTTCGATTTAGCAGCCGATTTAGCAAGACCTCAATGGTTACAAGCCTTTGGATTAATTTATTAAATTGGATGACAGCTTATGAAACACTCAAACCGAAAGACTCTCAAAACCCTTAAATCTTTAATCATATCTCTTACGACCCTTTTCTTAATATCTTGCAACAAACCCACCCCTAAAAACACCATCGCCATCCTTCAAATTGTTGAGCATCAAGCACTTGATGAAGTGCGTTATCATTTCCTAGAAACTCTTTCAAAACACGGTCTTATACAAGGTGAAAACCTGAAAGTTATTTATCGTAATGCCCAGGGAAATAGTGCTATTAATCAACAAATGACAAAAGATGTCCTGGCGGCCAATCCAGACTTAATTTTGACCATTAGTACCCCTTCAGCACAAGCAGCAGTCAACGCGACAAAGAATCTCAATATCCCTATCGTCTTCGCAGCTGTCACAGATCCTGTAGGTGCCCATTTAATTAAAAACCTAAAGGCTCCTGAAGGCAACGTTACGGGAATCCTTGATGCTCCTCCCGTAGAAGCACAGTTGGATTATTTGAGAAAAGTAATCCCACATCTCAAAAACCTTGGGTTGCTTTATAATCCAGGAGAAACGAATTCAGTGGCCATGATTAATGCAGCGAAAGTTTGGGCTCAGAAAAATTCTATACATATAGAGGAAGGCGCTATTACGACAACCAACGATATTAAAGCCGTCACTGACATGATCTTGCCTAAAATTGATGCTATTTATGTTCCTTTAGACAACACAATCGTTTCGGCTATGACCAGTCTTTCGGATTTAGCGACACATGCTAGAAAACCAGTATTTGCCGCCGATAGCGGCTCCGTTAAAAATGGCGCTGTTGCAGCTCTCAGCTATAGTTATGAAGATGTAGGAATTGAAGCAGGAACTATGGCCTTAAAAATACTTGAGGGAACCCCTATCAAAGATTTGCCTGCTCATACACCTAAAAACTTGAAAGTCTTCATTAATAAGGAAAAATGGCAAACCTTAAAGCTGCCTTAACTCTTCAAAAGGGACCGTCTTAAGAAAAAGGCGGTCCTTTAAACGTTAAAACGAAAATGGAAAACGTCACCATCTTTTACACGATAGTCTTTGCCTTCTTGACGAAGCTTCCCTGCTGTTTTAGCGCCTTGCTCTCCTTTATATTGAACAAAGTCTTCAAAACTTATGGTCTCAGCACAAATAAAGCCACGTTCAAAATCGCTGTGAATAACACCCGCCGCTTCTGGAGCAAAAGCGCCTTGACGTACAGTCCAAGCGCGTGCTTCCTTCGGTCCAGCTGTAAAAAAAGTAATGAGATCTAAAAGCCCGTAGCCTGCTCTTATGATTTGAGACAATCCTGTTTCTTCTAAACCCAAGCTTTTCAAAAAATCTTTCTTTTCTTCTTCAGAAGATAGTAATGAAATTTCAGATTCAATGGCCGCAGAGATAATGACCACAGGAGCATTTTCGCTTTTCGCAAATGCCACAACTTTTTCAGTATGAGCATTACCTGTTTTAGCTTCATCTTCTGCTACATTACAAACATAAAGAATAGGTTTTTGAGTAATCAACCCTAACTGTTTAAAGATGATTTTTTCTTCATCCTTTAATTCCACAGCTCTCGCTGGCTTGCCATCTTTGAGAACATCGTAAGCACGTTCCAGCAAATTTAAAGCCACCACTGCTTCCTTATCGCCGCTGCGTACTTTTTTAGCCAGAGCTTGTTGACGACGCTCAATACTCTCAAGATCAGCAATCATCAATTCTGTGTTAATAATTTCAGCATCCCGTAATGGATCAACGGGGCCCTCAACATGAATGATATCATCATTTTCAAAGCAACGTAGAACATGTAAAATAGCATCTACTTCTCTAATATGACCTAAAAATTGATTGCCCAGTCCTTCTCCTTTACTGGCGCCACGGACCAACCCTGCAATATCAACAAATTCTAAAAAAGTTGGAAGCTCAACAGCTGATCCAGCCGTTTGAGCAATAAGTTTTAAACGAGGATCGGGCACTGCAACACGACCCGAATTAGGATCGATTGTGCAAAAAGGATAGTTGGCTGCTTGGGCAGAAGCGGTTGCCGTTAACGCATTAAACAGGGTGGATTTTCCAACGTTGGGTAATCCCACAATTCCACAATTAAACCCCATGAGTCCTCATCTTCGTTCGTTTATTTTAATCTTTGTGGCACAAGGCTCATAAATTTACTGAAATTACCTTCCACCAACAGCCCAAACTCGTCAACAATAGCCTCTATCAAAGGCTTTAACCACATATAATCAGCTTTAGAAAAGTCACTTAAAACATACGGAGAAACAAAATCTCTCACCCCTGGATGCCCAATGCCAATACGCAACCGCCAATAGTCATTCCCTAAATGAGCATCTAAGCTTTTCAAACCATTATGCCCCCCATGACCACCCCCCTGCTTCATACGAATTTTACCAGGATCTAGGTCAAGATCGTCATGAATGACAACAATCTCATGAAGGGGTATTTTATAAAAATTAGCTAACTCAGAAACAGCCGTGCCAGAAAGATTCATATAGGACAAAGGTTTAAAAAGATAAACTTTCTTTCCCTGAAAAGTTCCCTCTTGCACGATACCTTTAAATTTTGTCTTCGGCACTGAAAACTTGTGGGTCTGGGCCAAGGCGTCCACAACCATAAAACCTATATTGTGCCGGTTATTGTGGTATTGTTCGCCTGGATTCCCTAACCCCACGAAGAGCATATTCTAGAAAACCCGATTACTCGGATTTGCTCTTATCTCCCTCTGCAGGAGCAGCAGTAGCTGCACCTTCTACAGGTGCAGCTTCAGTTTCAGCTTTTTGAATCGTTGGAGCCACGATTGTTGCAATGGTATTATCGCGATCCTTATGCGCAACACTAATGCCAGCAGGCAAATTCAAAGATTCAACGTGAATACCATGACCAATTTCAACACCCGTTAAGTCCACGGTCAAATGATCAGGAATATGATCGGCAGGACAAACTAATTCCAGGTTGTGGAGAACGATATTCAAAACGCCACCGCGCTTTAAGCCTGGAGATTTATCTTCATTGATAAAGGTTACAGGCACAGCCACATTCACCTTGCTATCTTTACCAACTCTTAAAAAATCAATGTGAATTGGTCTATCCGTAACTGGATGCAACTGAACCTCACGTGCTAGCCCTCGCTCGCTTACATTACCTATCTTTAAATCAAAAATATGCGTAAAGAACCCAGCATCATTTAAGCCTTTAACAACGTCACGCTCGTCAATTGCGAAGTTGACATTGTCCTTACCGGCCCCATAAATAACTCCTGGGACTAAACCTTGACGGCGCAAGGCTTGTGAACCTCCACGTCCAATGTTTTCCCGAGACTGAACACGCATTGTTGCTGTTGTCGTCATTGCTTTTCTCCTTAAAAAAACCTTTGCTCATCCATTAAATCGTTGGGACAAATTTTGCAACCTATTTTTGATTAATAAGACAATAATTACGCATTTTAAACCAATTTAGACCATTCCATTGACAGTGATCGTTTAGTTTTAACCTATAGACCTTGATTAACAGACTGATGACATGAAAGGGCCTCTGCTTCGATAAAACCGACTTTTCCAATTGACTTTTCTGTGTCTGCTTCCTATTTTAAAATTATGAATTTAAAAATGTTCAGAATCATTATTTCTCAGATTATTATCGGCCCTCGGCGCCGATAAACCTTTCTTTTTTCAAAAAATATCGTATATCTCTCATTAAATTAAGAAACAGGATTTTGTATGTCTTCTGTCCGTTTAAAAGCGCTTCCATGGCTTATGTGGTCTTTACCTCTCGCCTTTTTCGCTTATCAATTCATTTTACGTCTCTGGCCTAGTCTTTTAATGCAACAAATTATGGAGCAATTTTCCATTGAAGCCACGGCTTTCGGGTTCCTGTCAGCCATGTATTATTTTGGCTATGCGAGTATGCAAATTCCTGTGGCTATATTACTCGATCGTTATGGAGCCAAACTCATTATTGCTCTCTGTGCAATCCTATGCGGACTCTCAATCTTCCTCTTTACTTTTACGAACCAATGGGGACTTGCTCTTTTAGGTCGTTTCTTGATTGGCGCTGCTTCTGCTGTTGGGTTTTTAGGGGTATCTAAGGCCGTTTCTTTATGGTTTCCCTTAAATCGTTATTCTACCATGATTGGGCTAACATTCACTTTTGGACTTTTAGGAGCGCTCTATGGAGGCAAGCCCGTCAATTATATGATTGATACCTTGGGCTGGCAAAAAGTCGCTAGCATTATTGCTTTATTTGGTATTGCGTTAGGTTGCTTTATCTTTATTTTTTTAAAAAACCCACCAACTGCTAAAATCCACAAAAATAAAATCACGCTGAAAGATTTACAAAAAACTCTAAAATCTCCAGCTCTCATTTGGCTCGCTGTCGCTAACTTATTAATGGTGGGCTCCTTAGAAGGCTTTGCCGATGTTTGGGGAATTAACTATCTTATATCTGCTTATAAACTTGAGAAAAGTCAGGCAGCCGGCTTGGTTTCGTTCATATTTATAGGTATGTTATTTGGAGGCCCCCTCCTCGCTTTCTTAAGTACACATTGGGGTGTGTACAAAGTGATCATTCTATGCAGCCTCGGTATGGCTGGCCTTTTTATCGGAATGCTTCTTGGCACCAGTACAATGAACACCTTTGGATTAAGCGCACTATTTTTTTGTATTGGTATTCTGAGTTGTTACCAAGTCTTAGTTTTTACAGCAGGGTCAAATCTCATGCCTGCAGCTTTACTAGGGGTAACAGTCGCTTTTTTGAATTGCATTAATATGTTAGGAGGATCTTTCTTTCATACGATCATTGGGTTCTTTATGGATCTCTTTTGGAGTGGGGATATGGCGAATGGTGCACGCGTATACACGACACAATCTTATGCTTATTCTTTGTTAACGATTCCCGTCTGCTCAATTTTTGGTGGCAGTATCGTTTATGGAATGCAGAAACTAAAAAGCTCCGCACTCACTACTTAATTAAAAAGACTAGAGACAGATTGTTCGGTCGCAATACGCTGTATAGTATCTCCTAAGAGGGGCGCTAAAGGAAGATATTCAATCTTTTTTGAGCGTTCCTTAGTGTCATGCATATAAATACTATCGGTAATGGACAGCTTGCTTAGAGGTGACGTCTCTATTTTTTTCAGAGCTTCACCCGAAAGCACCCCATGGGAAACGTATGCTTCAACCGTTGTTGCGCCTGCTTCTATAAGAGCACTTGCTGCATTACAAAGTGTTCCTGCAGAATCAACAATATCATCAATCAAAATACAATTGCGTCCAAGCACATCCCCAATCACGTTCATCACCTCTGAAACACCAGCGTGTTCTCTTCTTTTATCGATGATTGCAAGCTCAGCTTCAACACGCTTAGCCACAGAGCGTGCACGCACAACGCCTCCCACATCAGGAGAAACAATCACAAAGGATTTATCCTTAAAACGCTCTTTGATGCTATGACTAAACAATGGAGCGGTAAATAAATTATCAACGGGAATATCAAAAAACCCTTGGATTTGACCTGCATGCAAATCACAAGTAACAACACGATCGGCGCCCGCTTGAGTGATTAAGTTTGCCATGAGTTTTGCTGAAATAGGTGTTCTTGGTCCAGTTTTTCTATCCTGACGCGCATAACCAAAATATGGGACAACAGCCGTGATCCGTCTCGCCGACCCTCGTTTTAACGCATCCAATAAAATCAATAATTCCATCACATGATTATTGGCTGGATAAGAGGTAGATTGAATGACAAACACATCTTCACCACGAACACTCTCATGAATTTCAACACTAATCTCGTGATCTGCAAAGCTTTTGACACTCGCTTTGGTCAATGCTATTCCTAATGTGCTGGCCACATTTTGAGCTAGAGGAAAATTGCTATTGCCGGTGATGAGTTTCATCGTTAGATCTTTAGTTTATATTTGGCTTCTTCTCTTGAAAATTAGCAATGTTTCAAGAAATTGTAAACGTGTTTAACTCATTATACTTAGGGTAGTTATAGCTCATGGTCCTTAGAAAAAATTTTATTTTTGGTTTCTTATTTTGCGCTCTTTTTGGACTCACTGGTTGTGGTGACAGCAGTGACAAAAATAAAATTCGAGAAGTCAAAGGTCTTGAAAAGACTCTTACCATGGTTACGTCAGCTGATAACCCACCCTACGAATATTTTGAAGGAGGGGATGCTGGAAAAATCATTGGCTTTGACATTAATCTCGTTCAAGAAATTGCACAATACCTTGGCATTAAAATTGAAGTTGAAGATCGTGATTTTAATGGCCTTATTTCTTCCGTGCAATCAGGCCGAGCTGATTTAGCCATGGCTTCCTTAACAATTACTCCTGAGCGTGCTCAGAATGTGGATTTCTCAACTTCATACATTCGTAATCAAGTTGCTATTGTTATAAAATCTGAACATCCTGAAATTACTGCCGACAATATCGCGGGGAAGAAAATTGGTGTTCAGCTTGGTACTCCCCATGATGAAGTCCTCCAAAAGCTGGCCCCTAAGGGAGAAGTGAAAATAGTACACCTCAATAAACTTGGAGAATTAATTCAAGAAGTAAGAGCTGATAGGATTGATGGCGTTATGATGGATCTACGACCTGCTATCGCTTATGTTCAGAGAAACAAAGATTTGAAATATGTACACATCAGACAAGGAGATACCGAAACGGGTATTGCCTTTGCAAAGGGATCTCCTTGGGTTGCTAAATTTAATGAAGCTATTGAAGCATTAAAGAAAAATGGCACAATTGATCGTTTGGTTGAAAAATGGCTGCAATCCAAGGATAAGATGTGATTTTCCATTTTGAGCAAATCCGTCCAGACCTTCCCTATATACTTGAAGGTACTTTTGTAACCTTAGAGTATGCAGGATTATCGGCTTTATGTGGCTTTATATTAGGCAATTTTTTAGCTATTTTTAAGATTTCTCAGAATAGATTGCTAAGGGGTTTTGCCTATCTATACACTTCTATTTTTAGAGGTACGCCGCTTTTGGTGCAATTATCCTTAATCTATTACGCCACGCCTGAACTTTTAGGGTATAAAATAAGCGCCTTTCAAGCAGGGATTTTAGCTTTTTCCTTAAACTCAGCTGCCTATGTGTCTGAAACAATTCGCGCCGGCATACAAGCCATCGATCGTGGTCAATTTGAAGCCTCAGCTGCTTTGGGGATTTCTCATTTGACAACTCTTAAGAGTATTATTTTACCTCAAGCCATTAAGAATATTCTTCCGGCCTTGGTTAATGAGAGCATTGATCTTGTAAAAGAATCTGCCCTTGTTTCAGTCATCGGAGAGTTGGATCTTTTGCGGCGGGCAAATATTGTTTCAGCGAAAACGTATCTCTTTTTTGAGCCCCTAATGATTGTAGCCGTTATTTACTATGTCATTGTTATGATTCTAACCTATGTTTCTAAACATATTGAAAAGTGGATGAGACAAAGTGATTCGCATTAAAGATCTTTATAAGTCATTCCATGGACACGAAGTTTTAAAAGGCATCTCTGCGGAGATTAAGAAAGGTGAAGTTGTGGCTATCATTGGCCCCTCTGGCTCTGGAAAATCTACTTTGTTGCGTTGCATAAATCTTTTAGAGCTTCCCACTTCAGGGAACATTTTTTTCAACGACAAAGATATTACAGAAAAGAGCTGTAATTTACAGAAGCTGAGGCAAAAGATTGGCATGGTATTTCAGCATTTTCATCTTTTTCCTCATATGAATGTGTTAGAGAATATTACTTTTGCCCCCATGAAAGTATTGGGTAAATCCAGGAAAGATGCAGAAACTCAGGCTTTAGAATTATTAAGGAAAGTTGGTCTTAAGGATAAAGCGCATGTTTATCCAGTAAAACTTTCAGGCGGACAAAAGCAAAGAGTAGCCATTGCACGTGCTTTAGCTATGGATCCTGAGGTTATTCTTTTTGATGAGCCTACATCATCCCTCGATCCTGAAATGGTGAAAGAAGTCTTAGATGTTATTAAAAATCTTGCAAAAACAAAGATTACTATGGCCATCGTCACTCACGAGATGGGTTTTGCCCGCGAAGTCGCGGACAGCATTTGGTTTCTTGATGAAGGAATCCTATTAGAAGAACAAAGCCCTGTTAAATTTTTCAAATCCCCCATTTCAGAGCGTGCTAGAGAGTTTCTTAAGAAAGTACTTTAAGAGATTACTCCTCTGAAAAATATTGACCCTTTGTAAACAAAGTTATACATCAAGAAAATGCTATCATTTCAATCACGGATGCTTCTATGTTTTTAAAACGTTCTGCCATTCTTACTCTTATTGGATCCCTATTAATAGTTCCCCTTCATGCCTCAAAAATAAGCATTCATGAACTTCTCAATCCTGAGAGCATAGAAGACGCACGTCCAACAGCTGTTCAACCATTATTAGGACTTCCTCCTTTAAATGCAGAACACCGCCCTCCTTCACAACAACCAATGCAGAGACCTATCTTACGCTTCTTCACTGTGAATACCATAATCACTGCTGACCAACTTATTGAACGTATCAATGGATGTACGCATAAAGAAGAAGCTGTTGAAGCCTTAGGTCATCTGGCGACTCATCCCTATTTTCCCCAAAAAAATCAAATATTGGGAAACGTCACTCTTACAATTTTGAGAAAATTCTTTTCTTTAAAGAAACTTGATGTGGAAATATCAGAACAAGAACGGCTAGGATGCATGTTCTTTTTATTAAAACGCTATAAAGAAGCCGAGCACCAATTTGGTTTAACGAGATATTTGTTTGATAGCGATTCCGTCATTGGTAGCTTTGCAGCACAGACTTCCTATTATCATTTTCTCTCAACCCAAAATAAAGAAGATTTAGCACGGAGTTTTTATCGCACGCTTTTTATAGCGCTTTCTATTGAAGAAACCCCTAACAATCGCTGGGCTTTTTTAACTAGATTTAGTCATCTTTTTGCTGACGATAGAGAAGTTACGCACGCACTTTCTTCAGTCACCCAACCCTTATTAATTCATACATATGCACAACCCCTTCCAAGAAGAAATCTTGATCTTTTATTTTTTTTAATGCACTTGGCGAGTCATCCAATTCTGATCGAAGAAGTTGTGTCATCAACCCATTATCTGACAAAAGTTGCCAATCAGTGCTTAGCAGAAGAGTTACGAGAACCTCAAAATTTGGACTTCTTCTACAAATTATTCAGGGAAAATTTCAAAACTCTTTGGTATTTGAAGCAGGAAGCTTTAAGAAGCCTTCCGAACCATATAAGATTTTACTTCATTCAGAAGGTCATCACTTTTTTTGAAGACTATATACAAGCTACCGTCGCACGGTCTCTCTTCAGAACAAATGGCGCTCAATTGGATTCTGATTACTTGAGAAATTCTGTATCCGTGCTCTTGGAGGGCACCACAATTGATGCTAGAGTTATTAACGCACTTATGGAACTTGACAGACACAAAGCCATTAGTTTGATGAATCATGTCAAATTCTTTTCATTCGTTCAACAAGCTGGTGACACGCTTAACGCTGAAATTACTTTAAGACGTATTATCTCGCACCCTCATTATCAAGAAAATGTACATGATACTTTAACCTACTTGGGGTTAGTCGATTGGAATACACGTATAAAACATTTAAGATTTTTTACGCACCAAGATCGTAATGACTTATGGAAACGCTATACTAAAATATTGGCTGCGTTTAATGTCTCAAGCCCATACGATCTAAAAGCACATTCACCTGAACACCAAGACCAGCTGAATTGGTTGATTCAATTTGCTATCCTACACGGTTTCCTTGCTTCCAGACATTAAGCTTTCTGGGGATCGATCCAACCGATATTTCCATCGGAGCGACGATAGACAACATTGATGCCCCCGTGTTTACTGCTGCGAAACACGTAAGTGGATTCATTGGAAAGATCGAGGCGCATTACGGCCTCTTCCACAGATATGGACTCAACTTCGGTCTGCAATTCAGCAATAATTGCAGGCGCTAATTCTTCATCCTGATCATGCTCTGATGGTGGCAAACTATTCAAAACATATTGGGGCACCATTTCAGGACTTATGTGCACATCATGGTGCTTGTAGTGGTCCATTAATTTACGCTTATGGCGTCGCAAACGCTGAACGAGCGTACGGAAAGTATTATCAAAGCTTTGAATAACTTCATCGCCCGTTTCTTGAGCACGGATATAAACACGACCTATTTTCGAAGCAATATCGCAACGATAAAGATGACCAGCCGTTGACACTACCACTGTTGTTTCAACAGGATGGATATTGTAACGCTCCATTAGAGCTTTGAACTCACTATCAATATAATTTTGGAAAGATTCACCGATATCAACTTGACGTCCTGTTACAGTTAATTTCATGTTTGTTGTCCTAATAAAGTTTAAGCCTCAATAATATAATTATACCTCTGATAGGGTTTCTTTGCCAGTAGTGGAAAAAGAAAAATTTTATTTAGTATCTTTAAAAACCTACATTTTTACGCCGTTTTCTCTCGTAAGAAGAAGGCAGCTTAAGGGCATCACGATATTTTGCCACGGTACGTCTCGCAAGTGGTACCCCTTTTGTACTTAAAATTTTAACGATCTGGTCATCGGAAAAAGGTTGATTCGGGTCTTCCTTTTCAACTAATTCCTTAATTTGATGACGAATAGTTTCTGAAGAAAGATCTTCTCCTGTATCAGCATGCGTATAAGCTACAGTGAAAAAGTACTTTAATTCAAATGTACCCCGTGGCGTTGCCATATATTTATTGCTAGTCACACGGCTTACAGTGCTCTCATGCATACCGATAATTTCTGCTATATCTCTTAAAACCATGGGTTTTAAGCCCTTTATTCCCTTATTAAAAAAGGTCTGTTGATGTTCAACAATAGCCTCTGAAACCTTCAAAATAGTGCTTTGTCTTTGCGCAAGAGCTTTTAACAACGCATTCGCACTACCATATTGTTCACTCAAGTATTTTCGTGTGTCTTTGGCAGCTTTATTCTCATTGAGCTGCTTATAATATTTTTGATCAATCCAAATGCGCGGCATCGTTGCTTCATTGAGGTGTGCACGCCACTTTCCTTCGTTTTTATCAAAAGTAATCATCACATCGGGGATAACGGTTTGAGAAGGCGTTTGTTCAAATCTCAGACCCGGCTTAGGATCAAGCTCTCTAATTTTTTTTGTGATTTCTATAAGTTCATCACGATTCAAAACACACTCCTTAAGAAGCTTGTCAATACGATGCTCCGCCAAAAGATCTAGATGATCTATAACTTTTTGCATTTTTTTATTAACGTTTCCTTGATCTTGCAGCTGAAGCGTCAAGCATTCTTTAAGATTGCGTGCAAACACTCCAGGAGGGTCAAAGCACTGCAGTTTAATCAATAGAGACTCTAGAAAATCAACTGAACACCCCAATTGCTCAGCCAAATTCGAAAAATCAGCAAAAATATAACCTGTATTATCAACCAATTCGATCAATTGCGCTCCAATGAGCCTTTCTACAGGATCACGAATATCTGTATTTAACTGAGACAAAAGATGCTCAGTAAGGTTCTCAGAGTTGGCTGCAAGACGTTCTAGGTTATTGCCCTCAGAATCATCGAAAGAATTTTTTTTATTTAGATTTGGCTGATCTTGCCAACGATCTGAATCACTATCATTGGTCCATATGTTGTCAAATTCTTCACCATCAAACTCCTCACCTTCGGTATTTTTCTCAGAAAGACTTGTTTCAAGACCATCCGGAGGATCAAGCGTCAATAATGGGTTTTCATTCAAAGTTTGTGAAATAAACAAGGCAAGATCAAGATTGGAAAGTTCAAGAAGTTTTATGGCCTGACGCAACTGTGGCGTGAGGGTTAGAGTCTGTTGTTGACGTTGAATAAGTCCCTGTGTTGTCTTCATATTAAGGCATATTAAAGCCTAAAACTTTCTCCAAGGTAAACGCGCCGAACATTTTTATCCGCAATAATTTGTTTTGGAGACCCCTCCATGAGAACCTTACCCTCATTAATGATATAAGCCCTATCAACAATATCAAGGGTTTCACGCACATTATGATCTGTAATCAGCACACCAATTTGACGGTCTTTGAGATGGGCAATGAGATTACGGATGTCACCTACTGCTATAGGGTCAATGCCTGCCAATGGCTCATCAAGCAAGAAAAATTCAGGTTGACTCGCTAAGGCTCGAGCAATTTCAACACGTCGCCGCTCTCCTCCCGATAAAGTTAACGCCATGGAACGACGCAAATGTGTAATCATAAACTCTGATAAGAGAGATTCTAAAATTTCCTCTCGGCGATCATGATTTTTTTCCATAACTTGAATAATGGCCATAATGTTTTCTTCAACGGTTAACCCTCTAAAGATAGAAGCTTCTTGCGGTAAATAACCAATACCCAAGCGTGCACGACGATACATGGGAAACGTCGTAATATCATGGCCATCTAGTTTAATAGTCCCTAAACTCGGTGTCACCAACCCTGCAATAATTGAAAAAGTTGTTGTCTTCCCCGCGCCATTTGGCCCTAGAAGCCCCACAACTTCTCCTCTTTCTAGACGTAAATTTATATCGCGGATGACAGGCCGTCCGTTATAAACTTTAGATAAGTTTTCAACACTTAAACCCAAAGCAGGGGTTTTAGACGTTACTTTAGAATGTGAATGGGATGCTTTTGGATTCATGAGGTTGTTTTTTTCATTGAACTATATGTTTCTTTTGACGGTCTCACTAAGGCTTGAGCACGCTTTATCTTAGAGGTCATACGATTTATCCCTCTCTCTACATCTATTTCAACATAATCTCCTTCAAGACGACCATCAAGACGATCGATAGCAACATTTCCACTTAAAGTAGCTTCATCGGGAGTTTGTTTGTAAGTTCCGCTCTTGGCTTGGACAATTTCTTTAGAAGTAATGATCTTTACAACTCCTTCAGCTTCAAGCTTGTCAATTTCTGTTTTCCCTTGCTTATTTTCTTTCAAATGAACTTTAAGAATAGGCGCAAGCAAAGATTTATCATTTTGACGAGCAACAACATCTCCTTCAGCCAAAATTATTTTTTGTTTTTCATCATAGCGAATTACTTTCTGAGCCGTTACATCTACATCTTTTAGCCAGACCTTAAGAGGACCACCGCTTAAAGTTAAGGTGTTGTCCTTTAAATTGTAATCAGCGCTACCAGCTATAGCTTTTTGATACAGGGCAGGAGCTTCATAATAGACATGACCTTGAGCAACGATTCGTGACAATTTCTGTTGAGCTTCTTTAGGACCTAAGTAGGCAATTAAACGATCCGCATAAAGAGTTCTTTCACCTTGTCTCACAACCACAGAACCTTCAGCAATACAACGATTTTCATTTTGCTCGCAGACGATCCCTTTTTTTGCGTCAATCTCTATCGGCAAATCATTATTTTGATTATCAAAGGTAAAAGCCATTAAAGGACTATATAAAAACAACAGGATAAACGCAGAAACTTTATTCATGAGCTTTGTTAACCTTCGCAGCCTCGTCAATTTGAGGATAGATGATCAACTTACTTTTGCCTTTAAAATGGATAGAGTTTGATTCTTTCATTACAGCAAAGCCTTCAGCATCAATTGTCCCAAGAGGTCCAACACCGTGCACAGGTTTATCTCCTTGAGCGTTTTGATTATTAAACTGTAGTTTTGCTTCTTTTGTCTCAAGGTGGTATCCATTCGAACTCTCAAGAACAACATTATCTGAATACGTTAACGTATTATTGTTTTCATCAAAATACCCAGCCTGCGCTTTAATATTAATTGATGTTTTATCTTCAAGAACAATCTCACTTTGTGGATCAGTCAGCAATGCTTCATGAGGCTTAGATTGGAGAGCTTTTTCGGCCTTTATTGAATAAGGTCGACCATTTTTATCGGTGGATATAAGCCTTGGTTTTACCAAATAGTTTTCGACACTGATATCTTGAGGTTTCTTTTTAATATAAGGCCTTGCCACAGATGTTTGCGTAGCCTCCAAGAAATCCTGAAGGTGGGGCCAAAAAAAGACGACACTAATAAGTGTCAAAGCAGTGAAGGGTAAAAACCATTTTAAAAAACGCACGCGCTTTGAATAAGAGTTGCTCAACTTTCGATGTCGCAAAGAAGAAACAAAAGGAAAATGTACTTTTTTAATGGGCGGGATAATTGCTTGCATAGTACCTCTTAAGAGATTCCTGCCCTAAGGCAGTCATGAATATGCAGAATCCCAATGGGCTTATTCTCTTGAGTGTTCTCAACGACAAAAAGACTGGTTATCTTCTTGGTATTCATAATCGCTAGGGCTTCTTGGGCAAGAGCATTTTGACGTATGGTTTTAGGATTGCTCGTCATAACGTCTTGCGCCTTTAATTCAAGCAAGTTTCCAGACATGTGACGCCTTAAATCACCATCCGTAATCATACCTAGCAAACGACCGGTATCTTCACTAACAATCCCTACACAACCAAACCTCTTGGCGGTCATAACCAACATTGCATCACGCATTAAGGTTTGTGGATGCGCTAAAGGCAATTCATTTTCTTTGTGCATAATATCTTTAATTTGCAACAGCTGTTGCCCTAGACGCCCTCCTGGGTGAAACGCACTAAAATCTTCGGAAGAAAAGTTCTTGCGACTTAATAAAGTCGTTGCCAAGGCGTCTCCTAAAACCATCATGAGTGTTGTTGAAGTTGTGGGCGCCAGCTTTAAAGGACACGCTTCTTCAAACTTTGGCAAGGGTAACACAACATCAGCAGCAGAAGCTAAAGCACTTTGTGGATTACTGGTAATCGCGATCAGAGGTAATGACCGACGTTTCGTATCACCTAAAACATCCGACAATTCTGAAGTTTCCCCTGAATTGGATAGGGCAATGACTGTATCATTAATAGAGATCATTCCAAGATCTCCATGACTTGCTTCTGCAGGATGAACAAAAAGAGCAGGCGTTCCTGTCGAAGACAGGGTTGCAGCAATTTTGCGCGCCACATGTCCACTCTTACCCATGCCTGTGACAATCACACGACCCTTGGTGGCAACCAAGACCTCAATAGCTTTTGTAAAACTATCATTTAATGTCTTTTTGAGAGCTTCAAGAGCAGCCACTTCAAGGGATATTACCCTTTGAGCTTCTAAAACGTCTGAAAGTGGCTTTACACTCTTAGCAACTACCGTCATCTTTATATTAAGCCTTTCGTCAACTGAGTATTAAGATTAGCAGACATCCTAGTGTTGAAAAACATAAAAGTCTTCATAGCCCAGCAAATCAAGGCTTGTGCACGTTGGTAAAAATTGAAAGCATTCCTTAGCCAGTTCTGTCCGCCCTTCTCTCAATAACAGTGCATCCAATTTAACCTTTAACTGATGCAAGTGTAAAACATCACCAGCAGCATAGTCCATTTGCTCCGGCTTTAAGGTGGGATTCCCCCAATCAGAGGTTTGTTGTTCTTTTGAAATATCGATACTTAAGAGATCTCTGCATAAATCTTTTAAAGAGTGTCTCTCAGTATAAGTACGCGTTAACTTAGAAGCTATTTTGGTGCAATATATAGGCGTGGTCACAACTCCTAAAGAGTGTTTTAGAGCAGCTACATCAAAGCGCGCAAAATGAAAGATCTTAATAATTTTAGGATCGCTCAAAATTTTACACAAATTCGGGGCGTTATATTCTTTGCTAGTATTTAACTGCACTAAATGTGCAACTCCATCACCACCGGAAAGTTGTACTAAACATAAACGGTCGCGATTATGGTTTAATCCCATCGTTTCTGTATCAATAGCGACACTTCCATCAAACTGCACATCAGCTGGAAGGTCTCCTTGGTAGAGTTTTATGGTTGGCTTCATGGCTTTTCCTTACACTCAATAATTGGTGCCCAGGAGAAGACTCGAACTTCCAAAAGCTTGCGCTCACTAGGACCTGAACCTAGCGCGTCTACCAATTCCGCCACCTGGGCAAGACACCATCTTCAATTAACCATGTAAATTCTTGGTGTCAAGGATTCTGAGTAAAAGCGCATAGGTTGCTCTATATGAGAACTGAGGAAAGCTCTAACTATAAACGGTGGCTATACAAGGCGTCATGTGGATTCTTTTTCCCTTCTCTAAAACTCAAAATAATTTAGAAATCAAGAGACTCTAATGTCATTTGGAATTCAATTCCGACTGTTTTGAGAAGAAAGGTTAGAGTATTGTAAGACACCAAGAGCTTCCAATCTCAAAAAAGGCATTTATTAAAAAAAATTTAAGTCTTTTTTGTCTATTCTGGCTTATAGTAGAAACAAAAATGAGGGAAAAATGAAGGAAAATAATCTTGCCCAGAAAGTAAATGAAGAAGAGAGATCCTTAACGGATGGCTACAATGAGTATTATGCTTGGCTTGACCAATTGTTTTATCAAAGCATTGGTAAACTCACCTTCTCTCTTTCTCCAGCTTCTATTACCTTAGCGTTTTGTGATTGGATTATTCATCTCGCTTCTTCTCCAGGCAAGCAAGTAGCCCTGAGCGCTCAAGCCTTAGAACTCTTAAAACGCTACCAATGCGTTTTGCGTGGTGATCAAGAAGACAAAAAATGTCAATATTATCTGACAGATAAGCGTTTTAAGGACTCCGCCTGGCAAAAAGCACCTTATAAATACTATCAACAAGCTTTTCTTTATGTTGAAGATTGGTGGAAAAATGCCGCATGTGCTCCAGGCACTTCAGAACATCATCGTGATGTTATTGATTTTACTTTAAGACAAATGTTGAACTTTTTTTCACCTACAAACTTTCCTTTTACCAATCCAGAAGTTTTATCAACGACAATTGAACAAATGGGAATGAACTTATTCCGAGGATACAAATATTTTTTGAAAGATTTGAGCAAGTCATTGTTAGGTGAACCACCCGAAAGCTTGCAAAAATTTAAAGCAGGACGCGATGTAGCGATTACTCCCGGTAAAGTGATATATCGCAATAACCTCATAGAACTTATCCAATACAGCCCCAGCACAAAAGAAGTTTATGCAGAGCCGATATTGTTTGTTCCAGCTTGGATCATGAAATATTACATTTTGGACCTTTCTCCTCAAAACTCCTTGGTTAAGTATATGGTGGATAAAGGACATACTGTCTTCATGATTTCCTGGAAGAACCCAATGCAAGAAGATCGTGATCTTTCGTTTGAAGACTATATACAGCTTGGCATTATGGACGCATTAAAAGTCATTAAAGATATCTGTCCTAAAACTTCCATCCATGCTGCGGGCTATTGCTTAGGAGGAACACTCCTCACTATGGCAGCAGCTTATTTAAGTCGATACAACCATCAACAGTTGAAAACTGTCACGCTCTTTGCAGCTCAAACAGACTTTACAGAGGCTGGAGAAATACTTCTATTTGTTGATGAGAGTCAAATAAACTTCCTTAAAAAAATTATGAAGCAACAAGGGTATCTTGATAAACCTCAATTGAAGGGTACTTTTCAGATGCTCAAGTCCACCGATCTCATTTGGTCCTATATGTTAAGAAACTACCTTTTAGGGGTTCGCAAAGAACCAAGTGATTTAATGGCTTGGAATGCCGATGAAACGCGTCTTCCCTATCGAATGCATATGCAATATCTGAAGAATATTTATTTGAAAAACGACCTGGCTGAGGGTCGCTTTAAAGTGAATCAGAAGCCCGTTGCCATCCAAGATGTGGCAGTGCCTATTTTCTGTGTTGCTACAGTGAAAGATCACATTTCACCGTGGCAATCGGTTCATAAAATTCATCTTTTGGCAGACACAGATGTAACTTTTGTTTTGACCAGTGGAGGACATAATGTGGGTATTGTCAGTAATCCAGATCACCCAAAAGCAGCTTATCAAATAAAAACTACCCCAAGAAATGAAGTGTACTTGTCTCCTGATCGTTGGGAAGCCCTTGCACCTCATAAAAAAGGGTCGTGGTGGCTAGCGTGGCAAGAATGGATCGCGCAAGCTTCCTCTACGAAGAAGGTAATGGCTCGACCTGCGGGGAATAAAAACTACAAAGCCATTGAAAATTCTCCGGGAACATATATCTATCAAACTTAAAGAGACGCTACCGTGATTGAAAAACTTTTGTGTTGGGGACTAGGGTACACTGCCCATTTTCTCAAAACAAATCTAGAAGAACAAGGCATCTTCGTTCAAGGAACGCATCGAAATGATGATCTTCTAACGCAAGAGGATATCTTCTCAGCATCGCACATTCTAGTTTCGATTCCACCAATTGATGGCGAAGATTTAACTCTCAAACATTATGCTTCAATACTAAAAAAACATAGAAATCTTCAATGGCTGGGGTACCTTTCTTCTACAAGCGTTTATGGTGACCATCAAGGTCAGTGGGTTACCGAGGAAAGTCTTATGCATCCTGACAGTTTACGTTCAAAACAGCGATTAGCTATTGAGAATCAATGGTTAGAGTTTGGACTCCATTACAAATTGCCTATACACATCTTTCGCCTGACAGGGATTTATGGGCCTCAACGTAATACTCTGGAACGGCTTATAAAGGGCGACACCCTAAACATCTACAAGCCTGGACAAGTCTTTTGTCGCATTCATATTTTGGATATTGTTGAAATGCTGAAAGTTTCTATGAATCACCCAAATCCAGGGCAGGTTTATAATGTGACGGATGACGAACCAGCATCGAGCAACGATGTATTGAGCTTTGCAGCATCATTATTGAAAATTCCTTGCCCTCCCCTCATTCCCTTTGAAGAAGCCAGTCTCTCTGATTTTGCAAAAGAATTTTATCTTTGTAACCGCCGCGTTTCCAATCAAAAAATAAAAGAGGAGCTGAAAATACAGCTCCTCTTTCCAACGTTTAGGGAAGGACTATCAGATCTTATCGCTCATTTGCCACAGTTGAAGCTAGAAAATTAGCTGTGTCATCTTGGACTTTACATTCTAACTCTAAGCCACCTGTCTTCGTACTCTCAAAAGCATCATAAAAACGTAGAATATATTTTTTTCCAAAGGTCAACTTCTGACAACGCACTAAATCTGCTTTTTCAAAGGCTGACGCCCTACGCCCACCTACAACGAATGTGGAAGCTCCTTTCACGTCTTTTGACGACACTGCAATCAATTGAGATCCCTTTTTTTTCTTATCATAAACGGGGTAAGCACGATCTTTTTCAACCAGATATTTGAACGATGTGGAATTGGAGGCTAATTGGGGATCTGTTATATTTGGCTCAAAGACATCAAATTTAACAGGAAGCTTCATATTGTTTTCTACTTCAATAAGTGCATACCCTTTTTTCAAAAGACATTTTTCACCGATATTTGATTTATAACTGCAGCTTTCTAAACAGAATTTCAGACGCTCTGGATCGTCACAAACATTTTTTTCATCAGTTGGAAGACATAGGGCCTCTCCCTTAGTAAAGGGGGTATTTCCCGTCGTTGTGCAATGACCACCACTTAAGCTTCCAGAAGATAACTTTCTTTTCAACGAAGACATGACATCGCCAAAAACTTCTCCGGAAGTTAACACCTGCAATACCGAGATCACAAAAATAAAATATAAAAAATTGAAACGTTTCATGTGCCCCTCTTATTTGTTTTTCATTGATTAAATAATTATGACACAAACAAAAGGATTGCGTAAAGATTTTAAGAATTTTGGATAGCAGCCACTGAAGCAAACAAGTCGCTCTTTCGGCGTTGTTCTTCTTCATAAACAAGACGAATATACATTTTATTAAGAGAAATCACGGCTAATATCCAGACAGAAACCACAGCAATAAAAATCGCGATCATAAATGGAGCGACAATCATCAAATCACTAGCCGCTGTCAAAATTAGTAGACCACTGGAGATGTACCCACCGCTGGCCTTGCTAAAACTATGCCCAATCACATCAACAGCAGCCTTACCTTTGACCTTTAAGTCATCGTCTAAAGGAATATAGGCCATTTCCTTTGTGGGATCGAACATTGAATATTTGCTACATTTTGAAAGAACCTGCTGCGTCGAACCAATGAGCACTGCCATCATCAAAGGAGTAAGACTTAAAAATTGGGTTACTGTTGCGAGGTAATCACCAAAAAGAATGAAGGAAAAGAACAATCCTCCTGTAATCGCAAGAACCGTTGGTGTGATAATTGCTCCTCGAAACCACCCAAAACGAGCAACAATCCCTTTGAAGAAAAAAATTAAGATTACTGTAGCAAATCCCGTAGCAATTGAAAAATTCCCCATAAAATCAGCATATTCTAGCGTTGTAGGATATTGCAACCTCAATTGCTTTTTCCAAATCAAACCTGCCAAGTTATTACAAATACCATACCCCAAAACAAGAATAGCAATAAGACCAATATATTTGGACGTCACCACATGCTTAAAGCTTTCAAAAACAGTATACTTGGGCTTTTTCTCATTACTTTTAGCTTTACTGGCGGATTCATCATAATAACGAGGATCAGTTAACACACTTCTATTCATCCAATAATAAATACAGATGATCACCAAGCCACAAAAGACAACTGAGATAGTCAGAGCGTTCAGATAATCACCACAAGAATCAACCGCGCCTCCTGCTTGCCTTTGAATTGCACAGAAGTGTTTCATTGCTAGCCCAGCGGCAATAAGTGCACAATGTCCTAAAAACCCGAACATAGTGTAAAAGCGTTTTGCCTCTTTGGTTTTAGTGATCTGGTTCGCAAACTGCCAGAACAAAAGACCCAAAACGATTGTTCCCCAGAGCTCTGAGAAAATATAAAAGCACGACAAGGTCCAGACTTCAAAAACCGAAATAAAATGTTGGATATTGGGCAGTAATATTTTTAAATGTTGAACAGTTTCTGCTGAAGGGTGCAGCAAATCTCTATAGGGGTAAAGAAAAAGAGCAAAAACAAGAAAAAATATTAAGAATATTGAGACGCCTGTATAAAACAAAGATTCTCGCTTTAAAGTATTGGCCAGCTTTGCATAAATTGTAACAAAAAGAATGGCCACAGGCATGATAATGTAGCCCTTTAAAAAGGGGATCACTTCAGGTCCCACTGCTGGCACCACCAAAGCATCTTTCGTATTGCGCAACACTGTATAGTTGAACAACACAAAAAACATCATTAAAGTCATAGGAAGAAATTTTTTTGCTTCATTGCCCTGGATCGGCCAGAACAAGTTACGAAGTCTGCTAAACGATGGTTCTTGAGACTGCAAAGATTAATTTCCCGTCCAAAAGATTTTGAGGTTTCCTATCACCTCATGGCACTTGTATACGAGGAAAGAACTCTTTTGGCAACAAGTTCCTTAGAAAAAATTTAATTTTCCGTTAATGAAGATTTGAAGCGCTCTTGCGGGACAGGTGGACGAATTTTCTTAAGTTTTTCAAGTTTCTCCACCTTTATATTACCGTAAGCTTCTGGATGTTTAAGCTTTTCTTCTACCGCCAGTTCTTCCAAAATATGGCTTGCGAGCTTTTTATGCTGCTCAAAACTTTTGAGGTTAATAACGTCAGCTTTAGCCTTTTTAATAAGCTTCTTTCTTTTCTCTGCGGTCAAAGATTCATCCTTTTCAAGGTGAATTACCTTTAAAGCAGGCAAAATGTATGGGGCAAGCTCGTCAAAATATTCACTACGGTTTTTAATAGTTTGTTCCAATTTTTCTTTAGCAATAGGCACTACCCTTATTAAACCTTCGTATTTTAATTCTTTTTTGATCTGCTTTAAGATTTTTTTGTATTCATCGTAAGTAACTTTAAGAGATGCGAGATTGTCATTGGAAGAAAGTGAGTCTTTATCTTCTGCTAACACAACTGTTCCAAGCCCATTCACGAAAACAGCAAGCAACCCTATAATTCTCAATAATTCCATGACCTCTCCCTTTAAAAAGCTCAACATAATCTAAACTTTTTTAAAGAGAGCCTCAATAGCAGATTATTGCGCCTAGTTATTTGCGACGCTTCAAATCTCCTCTGATTTCTTTAAGGTCTCTCTGTATTTTACTTAATTCTTGGCGTAAGTCCGTCGTTCCTTTACGAGGTTCAAAACGCTCTTCAACCCTTAATACTGCGCTTATCACTGCTCCAATCATAAGAGCCACTAAAAAATAACTCACAAACAAAAGAAGGCTAAAGAATAAAGTAGAGGACAAACCAATAGTATGGAGCTGTTCTGTAATAACAACCCAACTTACTCCCCCCGTCACAACTTTTAATAAGGTATACATTGAAAGACCTACGGTACCAAATTCGGTAGATAAGTGAGTGCCAAACATGGCTGTAGACATGAGAGCAAACATATAAAAGATGACCATTGACACTATGAAGACGTTCGCAAGGCCAGGCAAAGCATGAACCAATCCATCAACAATGTGCTTTGTTCGTGGAAGCAGCTCTAAGGAGCTCATAACATGTAAAAACCTTAATAATCTAAAGGTATAAGCAATAGAATTAGGCATCAGAGATAACGCAATGACTATAAAGTCAATCACGTTCCAGTAACTTTTGAAAAATCTTCCTCGTAAAAGAATAATTTTCACCATCATTTCGATCACGAAGACGGCTAAAATAACACGATCAATTGTTTCAAAAATTTCATTATAGGACTTAAATTCGGGAAAAGTACTCAGCCCCGACATAGCGCCAATCGCGAGCACCATCCCAATGACAATAAAATGCATCAATTTTGATTCAAAAAACTTTTCTGCGCTTTCAGCAAGACGATCCAGAGTTGACATTTTTTCCCCTCTCGCAAATATTATGGTTTCAAATCATAGTTCTAATTTAGCAAGAAAACCTTTTATAAAGGGTTAATAAGGACATTACCCTATGCGGAAAAGACATTCAGGGCCTGTAGGACGGATTGAAGTCTTAAAAATTAAGAGTAAAGCGCTCAGCCAAAACCTATTAGGCGATCCATTAGAACGCGACCTTCTTGTTTATCTACCCCCTCATTTTAATGCCGCCGCTCATTATCCCTTGATCGTTGAATTTGCGGCTTATTCAAATTCTGGATTGGGTCGCCTTAATTGGCGCAATTTTGGTGAGAATGATGCTGAACGTCTAGACCGTCTGATAGCTGAAGGGATGCCTCCTGTCATTGTTGCTTTTCCTGATTGTTTTACACGTCTTGGGGGCAACCAATATGTAAACAGCCTAGCTATGGGTAATTATGAAACACATATCCTTGAAGAAATTGTGCCTCTTATAGAAACTACATTTAACTGTGGAGGGCTCGGTAAAAGAGGCTGTATGGGAAAATCTTCAGGAGGATATGGCGCCATTTTCCATGGTATCAAGCATGCTGACTTTTGGAGTGCCATCGCTTGCCAGTCTGGCGACATGGCATTTGACCTCGTTTACCTTCCTAGTTTTCCTAAAATTTTCAACTATTTATCAAAATTTGATTACTCCATAGAGAACTTTATAACGTCTTTTGAGAGTCGTTCAAAATTAAGTGGTATCGATATTGAAACCCTCAATATGTTAGCTATGGCTGCAAGCTATGATCCTAATCCTAGCGCTTTTTTGGGAATTCAACTTCCGGTTAATCCTCACTCACTTGAGATCATACCTGAACGTTGGCAAGCTTGGCTGAAATATGATCCCCTAAATATCGTTCAACAACACGGAAGTCATCTACGTCAATTGAAACTACTATTTATTGATTGCGGCAGTTATGATCAGTATCATCTTCATTATGGTGCACGCAGACTGATAAAACTATTAAAAACGATGGATATTCCTCATATGTATGAAGAATTTCCGGATGATCATTCAAGTTTGGATTACCGACTTGATCGCAGTTTTCCCCTCCTCTCAAACGCATTACATCAATGAAAACAAAAAAGAATCAACGGATTTTTATTTTTGGTCCTGCTGGCGCTGGAAAATCAACTTTAAGCAAGATTTTAACAAAAAAAACAAATATTCCTACGTACCATCTTGATTGTCTTTATTGGCTTCCAGGGTGGAAACGCACTGAAGATCCAATATGGTATGATAAGTTGCATAAAATCTTAACTCAGCCTTCTTGGATTATAGAAGGAATGCTTCAGGATTTCGAGCTTCGTGCCCAATCTGCATATACAATTTACGTTTTAGATTTTCCTCTGTGGTTATGTCTTTGGCGAGCGACAAAACGTACCTTGCAACATAAAAGACGGGTCCGAGAATGCCGACCCAAAGGGTGTTCTGATAAGTTTTCTTGGTTGCTATTTAAAGCAATTTTCAAATATTACTTAAGACGAAAAACTTATTTTGAGTATTTTGCCAAACATCAAAAAGATAAAAAAATTAAAATTTTTAAAAGCCCGCGAGAACTTGATGATTTCTTGCGCAAGCTACACAAATAGATTAAAAATTTAAACATTAAAAATTTTAGAGAACTTAGCGCTATGAAGAATTTCTTACATTATTTACTAATCGGTTGCTTTTTAATTTCGCTGTCAGCCTGTACAAAAAATTCCTTTGAGGACACCCCACAAACTACTTTAAAAATTTGCACTGGATTCTCTGGGAAAATCCATGAAGCCTTTTTGCTTTATCTCGAGGCTTTCAATAAATCTCAAACTTCAGTAAAAGCGGAAGTGGTCGATAAAGGAAACTATCTTGATGTCTTTAAAACTGTTATCGCAGAAAAAGACAAACCGTTAGAGGCACGTCCAGATCTCTATCATATTTCAGAGTTCGCTTCTCCCACCATCATCGCGCACTATCAAAATTCAACATCTCAGGGGAAAAAACTAATCCCTGTTGGAGAAATTATCCCTGCACTGAATGATATGCAATTCTTTGCAGGTCTTGAAGAAAACTACGGTTTAAACGGAACTCTTCTTGGATTTCCTTTTAATCCTTCAATGGGGATCATGTTCGTCAATCAAGAACTTCTTCAGAAGGCCTATGGACCCAACTATCAATGGAAATACAGTACACCAATGTCATGGGACGAACTCATTGCTTTTACAGAAAAAACTCTCGGCATTTTAAGAACTAAAGAACCAGGAAAGAAATTCTATGGATTCACTTTCCCATGGAGTGCTGCTTATACTTATGAATATCTTACTTCTATGACCAATATGCCTATCACAACTCATGAAAATGGTTTTGATGATATGTACAAAGCACGCTTCATTCTTCATAGAAATCCCCATATCATTGATTTTTTTGAAAAACTTCGTCAATGGTCAAAACAAGACATTTACAGATATGTCAGTGATTTTTCTAATGTTGCTGAAGAAGCCTTTGCCCAAGGCGACACTTTAATTCTTATGCAGGGCGTTGGACGCCTTAATGATATTCAGAAAGAAATCAGTAAAGCGAAACAAAAATTTGATTTAAGTTTTGCGCCTTTGCCTTATGACCGTAAAGCGATTGAGTCACCCTATGCTCCTAAAATTGGAGGAGGAGCCTTTTGGGCAACGAACAAAAGCGAAGGCGTGAGACTGTTTCTTGACTTTGTATCAACGCCTGAAAATCAAGTTCTCTGGAGTAAATTAAGCGGTTATATGCCTTCTACTATAAAGGCTCATCAAATTTTAGAAGAACGTAATTTTTATCAGTCAAATCCTGCCGTAAAAATAGCACTGTCACAAGTGATAGAGAGGCCATGGAGTCTGTTAACACACACACGTTTAGGAGATTATGGTGATATCCGTGGCAAGCTGTTTAACGGGATGTTAGTTCAATTTTTGAACAGCACACAAGACGCCAAAGAATTTTTAAAGAGTTTTGATACCAACGCGAATGAAAAACTTGAAGTGTTTGCTTTGGAAAAGCTCAAATCAAACCCTGAAAATAATTAACATATGTGAAAATGTTAGTCAAAGACCTCCGTCTACGGAAGAGGTTTGTTTTGTATAAAAAAATAGTGCCCTTTTTTCAAAGAGCACTTTTAATCGCGGCGTTAGATAATAAACGATGAGAGAAAATTATTTCTTCTCTTCATCCTTTTTTTCGTCTTTTTTATCATCTTGAGCAGCATCGGAAGAAGAATTATCTGTAGAGTTACCGCCGTTCAGATCAAAACCTTCCTTATCTGGCTTGCCATTTTCATCGAAAAGCTCAACTTTTACTTTACCACGAAGATCTTTTACCAGCTTTAACATGGCTTTCTCTTGAAGTTCACGACCAATGTCTTCTTTAACCTCTTCAAGAGCGTGTGGTTTTGCTTTACGACGATCATCAACCTTCAATATGTGCCAACCAAAATCAGATTTAACCGGTGATTTAGAGAAACCACCTGACTTAAGTTCCATGGCAGCCTTTAAGAACATTGGAGGCACCATATCGCCTTCGGAAATATACCCAAGATCTCCGCCTTCACTCGCAGTTGATTTATCAATGGAAAACTCACGAGCAAGCTTCAAGAAATCTTCTCCTTCTTCAAGGCGCTTAATGATTTTCTTAGCTGTTGCTTCGTCCTTCACAACGACATGACGAACTTTAACTTCTTCTTTTCCTTTGGGGAATTCTTTTACATAAGCGTCATAAGCTTCTTTAACAGCCTTTTCGTTCAAGTGCTGGCCTACTTCCTTACCTAAGAAAGCTTGGATTTTTACTTGCAGTATAGCTTGATCAATGGCTGCTTGAACCTTTGGATCTTTTTCAACGCCAGAATTTTTTGCAGCATCAGTAATGATCTTTAGATCAACCAATTGGTTGCGCAATCCCTTCCAAAGCTTCTTTTTATCTTTTGCTTGTTGAAGCAATTGCTTTGGTAAAATCTTTTCCATAGCCTTAACTTCGCTAGAATAAATTGATTCACCATCAACTTTCGCTACAACTGTACCTTTTTTATCGCCTTTTTCAGCTTTTTCAGACTTTTCTGCTTTTGCTGCATCTTCTTGAGCAAAAACTGGCAAAGCATTTGAAGCCATGACAGTTGCAAGAACAGTAGCAACAGTTGCAATTTTGAATCTTATCGTCATCGTTTATTCCTTTCTCAACGATTTAAATTTGGCCTTCTATCTTAAGATTATATATAATGTTTACCATTACATTAATCAAAGGCTAGGGTTCGCAAAACGAAAGAAATGATAAGTGCATCACTTTTGCTTGCAATCTAAGGCCCCTGGAGTATAAAAACTGTCTTTATGAATACAGTTTTTAACACCTAGAAAATTTAACAAGGGCAAAGATATCAATGTTTTCATCATTATTCCAGCGTCTTTTTGGCTCAGCTAATGAACGTTTCCTAAAAAAGCTAAAACCCATGGTAGCAGCCATTAATGCCCTTGAACCGGAATTAGAAAAACTTTCTGACACCGAACTTCAAGCAAGAACCAATTGGTTTCGGGAGCGCTTAAAGAAAGGGGAAACCTTAGATAACATCTTAATAGAAGCTTTCGCAACTGTTCGTGAAGCTTCAAAACGTACCTTAGGGCTTAGACATTTTGATGTTCAGATGATGGGCGGAATGATTCTTCATCGTGGCATGATTGCTGAAATGTGCACCGGTGAAGGTAAAACTCTTGTTGCAACCTTACCTGTCTATCTGAATGCACTTACAGGCAAAGGAGTGCACGTTGTAACTGTCAACGACTATTTGGCAAGCCGTGACGCTGCTGAAATGGGAAGAATCTATAATTTTCTAGGACTTACAGTCGGCTGTATTTTAAATGATCTCGACGACGATGAACGACGTACAGCCTATGCTGCAGATGTTACTTATGCAACCAACAATGAGATTGGTTTCGACTACTTAAGAGATAACATGAAATTTCGTTTAGATGACATGGTCTTGAGAGATTTCAATTATGCTATTGTCGACGAAGTAGACAGTATTTTAATCGATGAAGCCAGAACTCCCCTCATTATTTCAGGTGCTGCTGAAGATTCTTCACAGCTATACATTGCTGTTAATAAACTGATCCCTCATCTTGTTCCAGAAGATTATGAAAAAGACGAAAAAGCACGTGCAATTACTTTAACAGAAATTGGGTCTCAGAAAATTGAGGATTTGCTTGCTAAAAGTGGCTTGATGCAAGGCGGATCACTTTATGATGTTAACAATATTCTTCTTGTTCATCATGTGAACCAAGCTCTCAAAGCGCACAAACTTTTTACAAGAGATGTGGATTACATCGTTAAAGAAAACAAAGTTATTATCATTGATGAATTCACCGGCCGTATGATGGAAGGACGTCGTTATTCTGATGGTCTTCATCAAGCTCTTGAAGCTAAAGAAAACGTGGAAATTCAGATGGAGAACCAAACTTTGGCCTCTATCACTTTCCAAAACCTCTTCAGGCTTTATAAAAAACTCGCAGGTATGACAGGAACTGCGGCTACTGAAGCTTCTGAATTTGGTGACATCTATAAACTTGAAGTTCTTACAGTTCCAACCAACTTACCCTTGGTCAGAAAAGATCACGACGATGAAATTTATCGATCGGCCGAAGAAAAATACGATGCCATCATCAAGCTTATTGAGGAAAGAAACAAATTAGGTCAACCAATGTTGGTTGGCACGACCAGCATTGAAAAGTCTGAGCTACTTTCGTCCAAGTTAAGAAGCAAGAACATTGAACACAAAGTATTGAATGCGCGTCATCACGAGCAAGAAGCCGCCATCGTTGCTCAAGCCGGTAGACCGTATGCTGTTACTATCGCCACGAATATGGCTGGTCGTGGTACGGACATTAAACTGGGCGGCAACTTAGAAATGCGCATTGAGCTTGAATTATCAGACATTACTGATGAGAAAGAACGGGCTCAACGAATTGAAGCTCTCAAAAAAGAAATCCAAGAAGCGAGTGAGTTTGTTAAAAATGCTGGTGGTCTTTATGTCGTTGGTACTGAACGTCATGAAAGCCGTCGTATCGATAATCAGCTCAGGGGTCGCTCTGGTCGTCAAGGAGACAATGGTATGTCTAAGTTCTTCCTATCTTTGGAAGACGACCTTATGCGCATTTTTGGCTCGCAGCGCCTTGATACCTGGTTACAGAAACTAGGATTGCAAAAAGGTGAAGCTATTATTCATCCACTTATTAATAAAAGTATCGAACGCGCTCAACAAAAAGTTGAAGCCCGTAACTATGATATTCGTAAACATCTCTTAAAGTATGATGATGTGATGAATGACCAAAGAAAAGTCATTTATGAGCAGCGCAAAGATATTATGAGCCAAGATGATGTTAGCAGTGCCATTTTGGATATGCGCCAAGACGTCCTTGAGACAACAGTGAGACGCTTTATTCCAGTCAATGCTTATCCTGACCAATGGGATGTGGATGCACTCCATGAAGAATGTTTGCGCCTTTTCTCTCTTGATCTGCCTATTGCTGAGTGGGCTCAAGAAGAAGGCATTGCAGATATGGAGATCATCGAACGTATTTCTAAAGCATGTGATGACAAGATTCAGGAAAAGGAAAAACTTTATGGCAGCTCTCTCTTACGAGCCGCTGAAAAAGGTATATTGTTGCGTATCCTTGATCAATCTTGGAAAGACCATTTGCATACGCTTGATCATTTGCGTCAAGGCATTAACCTCAGAGCTTATGCACAACGCGATCCGCTCAATGAATATAAGCAAGAGGCTTTCATGCTTTTTCAGGAAATGCTTGTGCGCGTGCGCGAAGCTGTTACGAGCGCTATTTTCCATCTACAAATGCAAGAATCTTCTGAAGAAGAAATCATGGATGCCGCTTTTGAAGATGCCGAAGAAGCAAATCGTAATGTAACTCTTCAAAGACCAACCCTTGACGGTGAAGACGAAAGTTCTCTTCTGACAGCAAAAAAAGAATCTGTCGCTAATCGCCTGATGAAAAATCGTAAGAAAACCAAAGGATCACCTTACGAAGGCATAAACCGAAATGCTCAATGTCCTTGTGGCTCTGGGAAACGCTACAAACACTGTCATGGCAAGAATGAAGAAAACGAATAAAAATCCTTCTGCTTTTGGAAACGAAAAATCCCTTCTTATTTGAGAAGAATTGACTCTATTCCCTATTTAAGGGATACTATTTATGGGCTTCACTATAATTTTGGAGAACATAAATGAAAAATTTACGAAGGGGTCTTATCGTACTGAGTTGCGTCAGTATGGCCGCCTTATTAGCACCCGCTGAAACGCAAGCGGCTTTTGGTCGATCTGATGCCTCAAAAGCACGTCAAGAAAACCCAAGTCCAATTGGTAACAAAGATTGTGCCGATAAACCTATAGTCTATAAGGGCAAAAAGATTAAACCCTGTGCAAACCAAGAAGATTTATGTGGCGTCAAAAGTCCTCTCACGAGAGATCAACAGAAAGCAGAAGGATCCTGGTGTCTTCAATATTGTAGTCCAGCAGCTTATAGTAAACCTGATAAAAAACAACTCGCTAAAGCTAACGAAACAAAAAAGATAGTTGAGGCTTGTACATTAAAGTGGGCGCCTCCAGTCTCAGCACCAGTAAGTACGCCCACATCTACAAAAACACCGCCCTCGACAATGACACCAGAGCCTGTAAAAGAGGTAGTACCACAACAATCATCTACGAAAACACCGATCTCAACAACTATTCCAGAGCCTGTAAAAGAGGTAGTACCACAACCACCAACGCCTCCGACTCCTCCTCCGCTTCCAAAGCCCGTCACAGGAACAGGTACAAGCACTCCTTCTCACACAACTGGCGGTCCAAAATCATCTTCAGGTGATAATCGTGCAGCCCTAAAAGCGCAGATTGAAGCTCGCAAAGACAAAGGTACTGAGGGTTTGAAGCATATTAAACCCGTTGAAAAGGAAAAAACATCTGGTAGTTTCATTGCTGATGCTCTTAAGAAAAAGTTTCAACATGCGAATCCAGACGAAGAGCCAGAAGAGTCAACAACCGCAAAAGAAGAGTGGGAGAATTAAGCTCTTTTAATGTTTCTTTCACCCTTCAAAGCACGCTGTGAAAACACGGCGTGCTTTTTTATGATTCTTAAAAAGCATAAATGTCTAGCCAGAATTAAGATCTTGTGCCATTTTTATAGAAAAGCAATAAATACTAAAGGGAGCCTGGTTTGGAAGCCTTAGATCCGTTTTTTGAGTATTATCAACGGGAATTGCGTTACTTGAGAAATTCTGGGGCACGCTTTGCTCGAGAATTTCCTAAAATTGCTAAGCGACTGGATCTAGGTACCACTGAATCTTCTGATCCTCATGTTGAACGATTGTTGGAATCCTTTGCATTTCTAACGGCCAGACTACAGCGCACCATTGATGATGACTTCCCTCAAATTACCAATGCCTTATTAGGAGCATTGTATCCCCAATTCACCGAGCCTATGCCTTCCTTAACGATTGCTAAATTTGACACAGCCGCCGAAGTAGGAAAACTTACTGCTCCATATATTGTTCCTCAAGGAACTGGACTTTATACTTTTAGTAGCAACGATGAAATTTGCAATTTTAAAACTTGTTATGAGACTCAATTAGTCCCTATTAATGTTGTGGCCGTTGATGTTGTTTCAACCAGAGCAGTAGACCTCAGTCATGTCATCAAAAGCAATCGAGCGCTGAAGATTACACTTCAATCTTTTGCTGGCTCTTTTAAAAAAGTAGGTGTTGAGTCACTACGGTTCTACATCTCTGGAAATCTAGTTTTGCAAAATCAAATTTTCGCAGCCCTTTTTGCTCAAGATCCTATGGTTGTCGCTCAAAGCACGCAAGGTATTCGTATGCTTCCTATGGGGTCTATTGAACAAGTTGGATTTAAGGATAATGAAAAACTTGTTCCAACCTCTCACAAACATCATGCAGGTCATCGGTTGCTTTTTGAGTATTTTCATTTTCCTGAAAAATTCTTATTTTTTGATATCTTGAATCTCAATCAGGATTTTGAAGAAGATACCCTTGATATTTATATTTCCCTCGCAACAACTGTCCCCCTTAAACAAGGTGACGTGGGCATCAATAATTTCCTTTTAGGGTGCACTCCTATCATCAATTTGTTCCCAAAAATTAGCGAGCCCATTAAGCTTGATCATCGCATTGCTGAATATCGTCTTGTTGGTGATCAGAGATTAGAAAATTCAACCGAAATTCACTCTATCCTTAAGGTAAATGCGGCTCTTGAAGAAGTAGATTCAACAAAAGAGTTTCTCCCTTATTTTGGATTCAACCATCAATATCCAGATAGAGAAGATCGCTCTTTCTGGCATGCACGCCGTATCCCTGCAATAAACGCAGACCTTGAGGGCACAGATATTATGCTGTCTTTTGTGGATTTTGATTTTAATCCAAAACTGCCAGCCAATGACGTAATTTATGCCCACCTCATGTGCACAAATCGAGGATTAGCGCATCAAATTCCTTCAGGTGGTATTCTTCAACCAGAAGTGGCTGTTCCAGCGTCGTCCATTTATTGTCTAGAAAGACCCACGGTACAATCCTACCCTCCCATGGAAGGGAAAACACAATGGCAGCTTATCTCTAACCTTTGTTTGAATCATCTTTCTTTATCCAATGAGTCAGAAAGCTTACAAGCTCTAAAAGAAATAGTCCGCCTTTATTCCAATCTTAAAAACGTGAATGATCGTCCTGAGATCGAATCTCTCTCAAAACTCGAAACCTCACTGATTACGCATCGCATTAG
Organism: Candidatus Nucleicultrix amoebiphila FS5; assembly: GCF_002117145.1. Classification (NCBI taxonomy): domain Bacteria; kingdom Pseudomonadati; phylum Pseudomonadota; class Alphaproteobacteria; order Holosporales; family Nucleicultricaceae (SeqCode); genus Nucleicultrix (SeqCode); species Nucleicultrix amoebiphila (SeqCode). The sequence continues at coordinate 798,181 of NZ_CP008743.1, forward strand.
CATGGACGCTTGGCGGGGATTTGTGCAAGGTACTAAAATCAGTTTAACTTTTGATCAAATCGGAGATAAAGAAACGAATGCTCTTTTATTTTCTTCGGTCATGAATCATTTCTTTTCGCTTTTTGCCACCTTAAACTCTTTTACTCAACTGGAAATTAAAAGTACAAAATTAACTGAGACTTGGAAACTATGGCAGCCCCTCGCCGGAAACAAAAAACTTCTCTAGAAGATACTCTTTTTAACGAGAGTTATCATTTTGAGTTTCATCAAGCCGTCAAGGTTTTGGAACTCATGTATCCAAAAGCCAAACCTTTGGGAGAAACTTTTCATCCTGAAAAGGAAGTGGTTTCTATTAAATCGCGTATCTTATTATCCTATCCTTCGAGCGATATTTTCAGTCTCAGCCAAAATAAGGATTCCCTGACGCCTACAGTTATGCAAGTAAACTTTATGGGACTTGCTGGCATGGGGGGGCCGCTGCCAATGCCCCATACAGAAAAGATCATTAGACGTCTTCAGAATAAAGACACTGCAATTCAGGAATTTCTCAATATTTTTAACCATAGGCTGATCTCCATTCTCCATCGCGTTCGCAAAAAATATACAATTGGATTAATGACAACAGCGCCTGAAAAGACTGCTCTGGCGCGCATTCTTTTTTCATCTATGGGACTTGGACATCAAAGTCTCAAAAATCGTTTTAACTTTCGTGATAATACATTGCTTTCTCTGGCAGGCTTATTTTGGACACAACAGCGTTCAGCAGAAGGACTACGTGTATTGCTGGAAAACTATTTCGAAGTTCCGGTAATGGTTCAACAGCTCCAAGGGCGTTGGCAAGATATTAATGAAACAGATCAAACCACTCTTGGGATCAACGGTAAAAATAATATTTTAGGGCTCAGTGCTACAGCCGGTACTCATTTTTGGGATCAAGAAAGCAGACTTATTATTAAAATTGGCCCTTTGAATCAAAAGAAATTCCTACAGTTCTTACGCGGAGGAACACTCTATGATCCTCTTTGTCAACTCATCCGATTTTATTTAAGTATTCAAAACAGTTATGAGATTAATCTAGTGATCAAAGCAAGCGATGTAATGGCTTCACGTTTAGATCGTAAAACATCCCTAGCATGGACATCCTGGCTTAAAGAGGCTCCATTTACACATGATGATGATCAGGTTCTTCTTAATCCAGAACTTTTACCACCAGTTGACAATTAACAGTTTTAGGGCTACACAGTATATCTTATTGTATCCATCAGGAGATTTCCTTTCTCAATACCTTCTTCTATCCAAGTCACTCATTTATTTAAAACGTTTAATGGTTATCCAGTTTTAAAGGATATAAATTTTTTAGTTCCCCAAGGAAAAATTATTGGCATCATTGGACGAAGTGGTGCTGGAAAAAGCACTCTCTTACGTTGTCTAAATGGCCTTGAAACGCCAGATCAGGGGGAAATTTTTATCAATGGTCAGCTATTGACTACTCCTCCTCAATTCCAGCTTTTACAAGAAATTGGGACTATTTTTCAGAACTTCAATCTTTTAAGACGCCGCACAGTTATTGAAAATATTGCTTTTCCTCTGGAACTGCAAAATATCTCCAAAGCTGATCGTTATAAAAGGGCCGTACATATCGCTAGAAGAGTTGGTTTAGCTCATAAGCTAAATGCCTATCCTTGTCAGCTTAGTGGTGGTCAGAAACAACGTGTAGCAATTGCTCGCGCTTTGGTAAGCAACGTAAAGTTGCTTCTTTGCGATGAATTCACATCGGCCTTAGACCCAGAAACTTGTCTTGAGATTTTAGAGTTGCTCAAGGAATTGAATCAAAAATTAGGTATTGCGATTTTGCTGATTACTCACGATATGGGCGTAATAAGAGAAATCTGCGATGAAGTAATTGTTCTCAGTCGTGGACAGATCATTGAGTCAGGAAGTCTTGAGGATATCCTTCTCACACCAAAAACATCACAAACCAAAAGTCTTTTACGCAATCTTCTGAACCGAGATTTACCCCATCATTTACAAAAAAAACTACAATCAAGCCCAATTCCAAATGGTACGGCTTTCTTACGTTTGGTGTTTTCTGGTGAGGCCGCGCAAAAACCCATAGTTGCCACGCTCATTGAACAATATGATGTTCCTGTGAATATCATTGCAGGCAATCTAGACCACATTAGAGCCTTAGCATTTGGAGTTCTAGTGATTGCAATGCCCTATCACGAACAGAAATTAAAAAATGTTCAAAACTATTTAAAAAGCAACAATGTAAGTGTTGAAGTTTTAGGCTATGGGGCTATTCCATGGTAATATTAATTTTAAAGGCTTTGCTTGAAACTCTCTTAATGGTCACAACTAGCACAGCCATTGGTCTGCTATTGGGTATCCCTTTAGCTATTTTGCTTTATATCACTCGCCCTCAAGGTCTTTTTGATAGTCCATGGATTTACAGAGTATTTGGAAGCACTATTAATGCCTTCAGATCTATTCCTTATATTATTCTCATTGTTCTTTTAATTCCGATCACTCGATTACTCGTTGGTAGTTCAATTGGTCTTATGGCTTCTATTATTCCCTTAAGCTTTGCGAGCACACTTCTTTTAGCGCGCGTTGCTGAAGAAGCGTTTATAACTATTCCTCTTGAACTCATAGAAACAGGCCAAGCTTTTGGAGCACATATCAGGCACATTATAATAAAAATTGTTTTGCCTGAATCTTTGCCCACTTTGATTCGTAGTGCTACGACAGTGATCATTAATCTCATAGGTTTTTCAGCCATGGCCGGTGCCGTTGGTGGTGGTGGACTAGGAGATTTAGCGATTCGTTATGGCTATCAGCGCTATGACCTCACTGTTCTTGCGGTCATTGTTATTATCTTGATTGTGCTTGTACAAGGAGTACAGACGTATGGGAATTGGTGGTCGCAAAAACTTCATAAATAGGAGAAAAATATGCGCTTTTTAAAATTTATTCGATGCTTCGTCTTGTTGGCCCTTATTCTTGGAGGATGCTCTGAAAAAGAAAAAGCATTACGTGTAGGAGTCACAGCTGGACCGCACGCCATTATTATGGAAGAAGTAAAAAGACTTGCTATTGCTGAGGGACTTCTGATTCAAATCGTTGAATTTAATGACTTTAATCTGCCCAATGCAGCCCTAGCACAAGGAGATCTTGATATTAATATTTATCAACATCGACCATTTCTAGAAGAACAAATTCTAAATCGTGGCTATGATTTAAAAATTATAGGAAATGCTGTCATTATGCCCTTAGGCCTTTATTCAAAAAAATTGAAGAATTTTTCGAGCATAAATTCTCACTTCATTAAACCTGCTGAAAAAATAGCTATTCCAAATGATCCTACCAATGAAGGAAGAGCTTTAAAACTTCTCGAAAGCGCAAATTTGATTAAGCTGAAACCTTCACCTAACCCAACACCTTTAGATATTATTGACAATCCTCTAAGTTTTGAATTTGTTGAAGTAGAGGCTCCTCAGCTTGCACGCGTCTTAGAAGATGTATCGCTGGCTGTGATTAATACTGACTGGGTAGTGTTATCAGGTATGGATCCCCGCACAGCTTTATTTAAGGAAGATGCCCCCCAAGAATTTATCAACGTTATTGTTGTAAAAAATGGTGACCAAACCCGCTCTGAAATTGCTCGTTTTTTAAAGATTTATCAAAGTGAGACAGTTAGAAAATTCATCGATGAGAAATTCTTAGGTACAGTGCAAGCAGCTTGGTAATAAATTTTAGATAGGTAAGCGTTCAAAATCATGATGATGAAAATAGACCTCAATCATAGATGACGTCACCTGTTCTATCAATGCAGGTTGCCACCGAGGTCGCCGATCTTTATCGATGATAGCAGCGCGGATTCCTTCAAAAAAATCATGTTCCTTTACAAAAGAACGACTTAAACGAAACTCCTCCTGCATCACGGCATCAAAAGGCAAATCTTTACACCGTTGCAGTTGTTCGAATGTCACGCAAATACTTAAAGGGGATTTTGTTAAAATTTGCTTATACGTCTCCAAAGCAAAGAGATCTGAATCACATTTAAGAGCTTTTAAAATTCCTTCCAATGTTGGTTTATTAAAACACCTATCAATAACTTCTTGCTTTTCTTTTAACTTTGAAGGCGGTGCGTCTTCCGTAAAATTTTCTAGCATTACTCTAATATTTTGAGGTGATTTTTTTTCGAGCTTTGTTAGTGTTTCAAATACCAAGCTCCAACGTTCGCTATGAATGTAATAAGAGGATAAGTTTGTAAAAACTGCATCACCAGCGCTAAAGTGACTTCCCGTAAGCCCCAAATAATAGCCTATCCTTCCTGGCATTGTATTAAGGAAGTAACTTCCTCCCACATCAGGAAAATAACCTATACTCACTTCTGGCATAGCTAAGTGGGCTTTTTCGCTCACGATACAAAATTGACCATTCACTGAAAGCCCCAATCCACCCCCCATTGCAATACCGTTAATAAATGCAAGATAAGGTTTTGGATAAGTTTTAATAATATAATTCAGCGTATATTCTTCACGAAACAATACATCAAAAAAATGATGATCTTTTGCTATATGAGCTTCATAGACGGATCGAAGATCTCCTCCAGCACAAAAAGCACGATCACCACTGCCCAAAACAACGACAGACTCAACTTCATCTAATTCGACCCACTCAACAAGCGTTTGATGGAGTTCTCGTATCATTTGCAAATTTAAAGCATTGAGAGCTTTTGGACGACTAAGAGTGATCCAACCTATACCATCGGAAACCTTCGTAACGATTGAACTCATAACTGTTGCTTCACTATAAATCACTCAGGGTTGACTGAGAGGCATTTTCCTCTCCAAAACAAGGGCTTAAAAGAGACCTTAGGGGGGAAAATTTAATAACTCCTTAATGAACAAAGAAAATTATTTTAGCCTTTGGCTGCCAAGAATCTTTCAGCATCTAAAGCAGCCATACAACCTTGTCCAGCAGCCGTTACTGCTTGACGATAAACTTTATCTTGAACATCTCCAGCAGCAAAAACACCAGGAATATTCGTTTCAGTACAGCCCAATTTTGCTGCAATGTATCCATGCTCATCAAGAGTAATCTGACCTTTGAATAAATCAGTCATTGGACGATGTCCGATGGCAATAAATACACCATCCACTAAAAGTTCTAGAACTTCATTTGTGCTGACATTCGTTAATTTTAATCCTGTAACACTTTTAGGTTCTTCAGTTCCCACTATCTCTTCAACCTTATGATTCCAAATAACTTTAATTTTAGGATTATTGAAAAGTCGATCTTGAAGAATTTTTTCAGCCTTAAATTTAGCGCGGCGATGAATTACAGTTACTTCAGACGCATGATTCGTAAGATACATAGCTTCTTCAACTGCCGTGTTACCTCCGCCGATAACCGCTACTTTTTTACCCCGATAAAAAAAGCCATCACACGTAGCACATCCTGAAACACCATATCCTCTGAATTTATTCTCTGAAGGAATTTCTAACCATTTTGCTTGAGCTCCAGTTGCAATAATAACTGCCTCAGCCATAAATACAGCACCACTCTCACCAATGACTTTAAAAGGTCGCTTTGAAAAATCGACTGATTTGATAGTATCTGACATTAGGATTGCCCCAACATGCGCTGCTTGGACTTTCATTTGCTCCATTAACCATGGCCCTTGAATAACCTCAGCAAATCCAGGATAATTTTCTACATCCGTTGTAATCATTAACTGACCGCCTGGTTGTATTCCTTGAACTAATATTGGTTTAAGATTCGCACGAGCTGCATAAACTGCTGCTGTATAACCAGCGGGACCAGAGCCAATGATCAGAACTTTTGTGTGATGCTCAGACATTTTCAATCCTGTATTTTATCCTTTAAATAACATTAAAAACCGTTCCCATAAATTTTTTGGAAGAACAGGAAATTCACCTTTTCTATAGGTTTCAACTAAATCAAGCATAGCTTGACTATCCCACTCCGCGGCTCCTACATATCGACCCAAGAGCTTTCCTTCTTTACTTATAACATAAGTAGTGGGTGTGCCGGTGGAGTGAAAAATTAAAGGTCCTGAACGCTCTAAATCAATCCATACCTTTAAATTCTTAATATTATGTTGATCAAACACTTTTTGAATATCTGTTGATTCTTTCTTATCCCGACATAAGTTCAATACAACAACATCTGGAAATTTTGATGCTAATCGATCAAGGGACGGCATCTCCTTGATACACGGGGAACAACGCGTAGACCAATAACTCAGAATAACGATCTTCCCCTTAAACTCTTCTAATGTATGAGCTTTTTTATGTGCATCAAAAAAACTAAATGGCTCAATATTCTTAGGTTCCATAGGCTCAAAGCGACTAGGATATGCAAAACCAGATGACGCCCAAATTATAGTAAAAAGAACAGGGATACTCTTGAAAAACGTGGACAAAAATCACTTCCTTTTTTATGATTAGCAAACTATTAAAGAATTACTCTTAGAAAGTAGAATTCCCGTTGCAAATGGTCAAGATCAGAAAAAGTTTCTATATTTTTTTCATACTTACGGTTGCTGTTAGCCTCGTTTCCTGTGGAAAAAAAGGTTTGCCAGAAGCTCCTAAAGATGAAGCACAATACGATTATCCAGGCAAATATCCACCGAATTAAATTTTATTGTTCCATGATTAACTTGCCGTCGTCTACACGCCAAGAAGATAATTTCTCCAAAAAACTCATTCCTAACAGAGATTGCTCCAAACCGACATCTGAAACAATCGCTGAAATGTTTTCAATTGTTATGGGTCCGATCTCTATTTCCCTTAAAGTAATAGGCGCACCAAATACAAGTCCATTAGCAGTTTGCATGGGCTGATTAAAGGTCAGATGACGCAGATTAATCCCTATACGTTCAGCATCATCTTGAGTAAGCACAACTTTGCTTGCTCCAGTATCAACCATGAGACGAAGAGGAGTCCCTTCTATCCTACTTTCAATCACATAATGACCATTATTGCTCAAGGGAAAGCTAATGCTTCGAAGATGATCTAAGCGTTGCCCTTTAGAAGGCAAAAGTTGCTGTTCCACAGGCAGCCAAAATTGCTGTATTTGAGGCCAATAACTATATCCTGCAATCACTAAAAAGAAGAACCCGATCCACACAACACCTTGTTGCAGGGTCGTTTTAATGGGAGCATTATTTTGAGAAAATCTTAAAATAAAATATGTCAGTAAAATCCCAAAAAACACCAAGCTCATTTGGTTATCACGAGAGTTTAAAGAATCAGGAAAGCGTTTCACCAAATATAATAATATCAGTATTGAAAAACTGATCAAAATGCTCACTAAAATAAACGGTTTTTTCACTGTGAACTCTTCATCTTTAAAAGAGGTTGAGACAAATCCTCATCATTTACTATTAAGCCTATATTCCCCAAAATGACACCAAGACGCGCATGCCAACTTGGAATCCAAGGATTAAAATTAAACTGAGGCAATTCAACCCCATATCTCATAAATTTTTGCGGCCTTGGAAGTCGATTGTCTTCTGTCTCCTGCCCTAATTCAAGAACTAAGTTCAGTATTGCCTTAGAGTGTCCTTGAACTCGAATAAAACCAACCCCAGAAACTTCAAGTAACCCTTGAAACTCTGGATCAGCATAAGCAACTAACGATCCATTTTCTTGTTCAATCCTGACCAAGTCATCAGCAATAAGTATTGCTCCTCGTTCAATTAGCCTTAAAGATAAATCAGATTTTCCTGACCTAGGACTACCTAATATAAGAATTCCTCGACCTTGATAAACTAGAGCATTGCCATGAATGCAGTTCTCTAATTTTGATTTCATTTTATTCTCTATCCCCTAACAAAAACGGCGCCCTAAGGCGCCGTTCTTAATTTTACAGTGTATTGAAACTAGGAAATTTCAATATCAACTCTTCTGTGCTTTGGTTCAACTTCTTTCTTACCAAACTCACCAGCACCAACAGCTTCGATACGATTACCAGGAACACCCATCTTTATAAGAGCATCCTTAACGTTCTCAGCGCGCTTTTGTGAGAGTCTTAAGTTAAACTTACGGCCACCAACCACGTCTGTGCGACCTGTTACCTTGATTGTAAAGTCACTCATGTTTGCGGCAACTTTTGCTACACGATCAAGTGTAACCATTGCATCTTTACGCAACACTGGGCTGTTATAATCAAAGTTTATACTAAAGGTTGGTGTATGCTGATCAACAGCCTTTTCAAGCTCAATTAAGTTTTGCTTGAAAGCCATTTCGCATTTACCCATTTCTTTAGGTTGGAAGCCTTCTTCCATTTCATTTACCCAACAATCGTATGAAACTTGGGCTCTTGCAGCAAGATCAGGAGCAATCACACGACCACTCTTGTGGATTGCAAACAAAAGGCGTTCACGAGCTTCAAAGAGCATGGGCAGCTTATCAGCTGGAATGTCCCACATCTCAGGATCTTCAGGTAATACTTCTAGACCATGGGCAGCTTGCAAGCCTTTTACAGCGAATGCAGAACCGTCGATTTGGTCATAATTTACGCGGGATTCAGTTTTTGCATATGCTTCGTATTCAGCTTTCAAAGCTTTTGCAAATGGATAGCCATCAGACTGTACATGCTCTAATTTATCAATGTAATACTCAGCACATCCGGTTGTTGTAAGGAGGGCAGCAACAGCACCAGCCTTAACCATCCAAGATTTGAAATTGTACCTACTCATACTCAATTCCTTCCTGTTTTGTTGTCGTTATCTATGATCGATTTCGATGCTTAACACAAAATATATACACCGTTCTTCGACCTATTACCATCCCTTTGATAAAAAGGGCCAGAAATAGTTCGTCTTAAGTTAAAGTTTAGAATGAAAAATCTTAATTTTTACTTAACTTTAAGCCATTTTTGAGAAAAAAATATGGATAAATTGGCGCGCTCTGCAGGATTCGAACCTGCGACCCACAGCTTAGAAGGCTGTTGCTCTATCCATCTGAGCTAAGAGCGCTTAGAAAGAGTTTATCTTGCAATTATCTATAAATCAAAGGCACCTCAACCGCCAAGCCCAAAATTTATCTTTCTTAAAAGAAATGGGTCAGCAATCTTCCTACTGCATTTTTATGAGAACTGCGGCAAAAAAACCATCTGTCCCTGCAGTATAAGGAGTTAACGTTAGGTAAGAAGTAGATTTTAGAGGAGGAAAACAGATTGGATGCAACTTAAAATCTGAATGATTTCTTAAAAACTTCTCTATTTGATCTTGATTCTCCTCAAAAAAAATTGAGCATGTTGAATAAACGAGTCGACCTCCCGGCTTTACATAAAAAGCCGCTTCTTCAAGGATCGCTTGTTGAGTTTCTTTTATCTCATCAAAACTTTTAAGATTAAACACCCATTTTAGTTCTGGGTGCCTTCTCCAAGTACCTGATCCAGAACAAGGCACATCGGCAAGTACAGCCTCACACTTCTCTTTAAGCCCTTCAGCAACGAACTCCACAATTCTAACATCTGCCCTTTTAATACGTTCCTTAGCCCTCTCCAAACGACGCAAGTTCTTATCCAAGGCTATTATTCGCCCTTTGTTTTGCATATGATCAGCCATGGCTAAAGTCTTTCCGCCGGCTCCTGCGCAATAATCGACAATAATTTCTCCAGGCTGAGCGCCGACGATAAGACTTAAAATCTGAGAACCTTCGTCTTGAATTTCAAAAAAGCCATTCTTATAGGCTGTCAAAGCCTGAAGTCGCGGACGACCGTTAATTCTTATACCACTTGGCGATAATGGAGTTTCAGAAGCTTTAATGTTTTCTTTTAAGAGCAATTTAATGAGTTGATCACGAGAGATTTTAGATAAGTTCACCCTCAAATCTAAAGGGGCTTCTCCATCTAAAGCTTCTAGTTCACGTGATATTTGTTCCTTTGTCCATTGCTTCTGAAGAATATTCCAAATGGGCTCAGATACATTAAAATAATCCCAATCAGATATCTTTTGAGTTGGCAGCCATTTTATAAAACTGAGTTCATATGAACTGATTGGCTGGGGTGCGTACTTTTCACCCGTAAAATATCCATATAGATCTTCTTCACTCTTTTTTTGAACAGACCAAAGATAAGACAAAAGCACCGCTCGGTCACAATTTATAGATTCACGTTGAGAAAATTGACTCCAAGCTGAGTGATGATGACCATAGGTTCGAGCGATATTGTAAAGATTTTCTTTTATGAAACGTCTATCTTGAGATCCCATAAAGCGTCTTATAATAAAATAGTTTTGTAAGGCCTCGTCCATGGGTCGAGAGCCATCTGTAATAATTGGGATAAGCTCTAAAAGAGATTGTAGTCGTGCCGCAGGAGTCATTCTTTGCGAAAACCTTGAGCAACAAGATACATTTCGGAAGACTCTTTACGACTAGCATCAGGTTTAAAAAATTTTACCTGTCGAAAATGTTTTTTCAGTGTTGTCATAAAGTCTTTTTCACCACCCCCCTGAAAAAACTTACTCACAAATGTCCCCCCAGGTTTCAATACATTTAAAGCAAATTGAAGAGCTTCCTCTGCAAGCATAAGAGTTCTTAAGTGATCCGTTGTCGCATGACCTGTAGTATTTGCAGCCATATCACTTAAGACCACGTCCACAGGTCCTTTTAAAATATCGAGCAAGCTCTCTTGTACAGCTTTATCTAGAAAATCTCCTTGAATTAACTTTGTTCCTTTAAGAGGTTCAATTTCTAATAGATCAATGCCTATAACTGACGGATTTTCACTTTTGGATTGCGTTTTCATAACGGCTATTTGTAACCACCCCCCAGGAGCAGCACCCAAATCAACTACACGCGCATTAGGCTTAAGAATTTTAAAATTTTCATCAATTTGTTTAAGTTTAAAAGAGGATCTTGACCGTAAACCTTGTCGCTGAGACTCAAAAACATAAGGATCATTCAGTTGTCTTTGCAGCCATTGTTTAGAAGAATTTTTCAAATTTTTCTTCTTTAATGCACGTGTTTTAAGAGGGCGCGAACCCTTTGACGTTGTAGATTTTTGTGGATTCATGCGGCGCTAGTTTCAAGATGTAAACGATGATCAGGAGCAGGTTTATGACCATAAGCCATGTAAGCGACAATACCATCTCTGACTCCGCGGTCAGCAACTTGCAGTTGTCCAACAGGTAAAGCCTCACAAATTCCGCCTAAAATGGCCATTCCTCCCAGAATTAGATCTCCACGTTCATTTCCCACACAAGGGTGCAGCACCCTTTCATTAATGGACATAAGTTGCAACTGTTTGGTGATTGATTCAATATTCGCAAAAGTTAAAACAGTACGATCAACTTTCTGCCGATCGTAGGCTCTTAAACCTAAATGAATCGCAGCAACAGTTGTTGCTGTACCAGACGTACTAATCATCTGCACGCGCTTGTGATTAATTTCATTCAAAATGTGGTTTTTTTGAGCAAAATTACTAACACGATTCGCAACCTCACTTTGAAAAGTTTGATAGATACTGGCAAGGTTAGCATTAAAATTTTCAGCAATATTAACAACCCCAAAGGGTAATGAGGTTGAATCAATCACTTGAACGTCGCCATCACTCTTCTTTCGAGCCCAAATTACTTCCGTACTTCCGCCGCCAATATCAAAGAATATAGTATAAGGAAAAGTATCCTGCATGAGCGCTGCACACCCTTTTGCTACGTAAAAAGCTTCCTCTTTCTGAGAAATTACTGAGAAACTAATTCCTGTCTGGGTTTCTATCAAATTCATAAAAGATTCTGCATTTTCTGCTTGTCGACAAGCTTCTGTAGCCACAGCATAAACTTCAATAGGTTTATATTGATTAATACGACGTGCATACTGACTTACAATCTGCAGAGTGCGCTGGATCGCCATGGGAGACAAGCGATTGGTCTGGCTCAGTCCTTCAGCTAGACGTACAATTTTTGAATGCACTTCCTGAGTTGAAAATGAATCACCAGAACGTTTCGCAATCAAAAGTCGGCAGGTATTACTTCCTAAATCAATGGCTGCATAGTATTGCTCTGAAGGCAATACAGATGACTTGTTCTGTAAAGAAGTCTGAGTACTTATTATCATAGCGCTTATTTTAAAATGCTTTTCAACAAGATGAAAGTAAAAATTTGAGATCTATCAATTTTTTAATTGAACACTATTATTTTAATCATTGAAGAATAAATATTAATTATCTTATATTTAATCTAAGAATAAAAAAACACTCTATCAATTCTCAATAAGCATAAATAAATATTATGTTTTTATATTTTTATTTTTCTTTGATGCCTAGGTAAACAAAAAAGCATTCACAGGCCTTTCTTACTCTACAAATAACATCAAAGAGATTTCATATGATTTAGGATTCGTCAGAGTTTTAGGAACATCTACTCAAAAAATAACCCTCAACTTGTATTCCTTACACACATACACATCCATACATAAAAATAAACAGACTTTGATGCTCTGTTCATGGCTAACCTCTCTGTGGATAGTTAAGGTGTTCTTCTCCTATTTCTTTGCGTGCACGCGCAGCTTTTCAATCTCTGTAGCTTGAAGACCTGTCGCCTCTGAGATTTGCAGCGTACTTAACTTAAAGGTAATGAGTTTAAGAGCCGTATCAATATTCATCTGACTAAGCTTCTCTTCAGCAGCTTTCGATTTTTCCTCAGCCACTTTCGATTTCTCTTCAGCTACTTTCGATTTCTCTTCAGCTACCTTAGATTTTTCCTCAGATTGTCTTAAGCTCTCTTCAGCAGTTCTGGCTTTTTCATCAGCAGCTCTGGCTTTTTCATCAGCGGCTCCGGCTTCTTCCATGGCCTTCTTATATTCTTCTTCTTTAATTTCATCGAGACGCCTTAGATCTCTCATTTTTGTAGCAACCCGCAAATCAGCATCTGACCAATTCTTTTTATCCATGGTCTCATAGACTTCAAAAACATGACTCTTAGAAGGATAAGCGCTTATTTTTCTCATATTCTTCAAAAGATAAAGAAACTCATCCAACGCCGTTTCAATTCGCCCATTCACTTTGTCGAATTTTGGCAACTCAACAAACACATATTGCATTTTATCCAGATAACAATGATGAGACCCTGTATGGACAGTTTTATGACGGGATAAATATCCCTTTTCGTTAGGAAACAATATGTGATTCACAAAAGAAATTAAATAAAAGGGTTGTCCTTTATCATAGTCGGTACTTTCAGGGTTAAATTGAGATGTATAAGCTTTGGCCAGGTAATTTTGTGCTCGATTAAGATAATGGTAATCTTTGTCTTTTTGCATTTCAACAACGAACCCTCGATTCAAGTGATCGCGACAATAAACATCAACAATGCCGCGTTTCCCTTCTTTTTTATCTGGCATAAATTCCTTATCATGAAAACTAATATTCCGAATACGATCATCTCCTTGAAGATTGAGGAGCTCATTCAAAACCTTGATGATCATCGTGGTATTCTTAGGGGTGGAAAATAGCTTCTTAAACCCCATATCTCCTAAGGGATCTTCAAAGGAAACGGGTGGGAAAAAATACTTATCAGCATCTTCTTCTAACGTGATGAACTCTTGTCTGACATTTCCCGTGACATGCAAAGGACGTTGATTGAACTCCTGTGACCATTTTTTCAGGCCACCCCCTCTTTGCACGTTAACGGTGGAGTTTTTGAAAAGGGGGACGGAGGAAGAATGAACAGCCGGTCGCTTCTTAACAACTTTTGCCCCGCCCTTTGTCACTCCGTTGAGCAGCACTTCTGCCAAGGCTGACGCTTCAGCTGCAGCTCCGTGTAAACTATAGATGCCCATACATAAAAATAAACAGACTTTGATGCTCTGCTTCATGGCTAACCTCTCTGTGGATATGGAAATGTCTTTTTATTATTACGATAGTCATATCCACAAAGAGGAAGATTGTCAACTTTTTTGGCAATTATTTTATTTTAATCACTCCAAAACCCTTTAATAAAGAGGTTCTACAAGGAATAACTTATAATTTATTTTTTTGCCGTCTGCATCCAGAGACCTTTTATGCGATACCGTTGAAGGAAATAGAGGGGGACACCTGTTATGGTAAAAAGGCTCGCGTAGGAAGGGGAATAGAAAAGCCCCCTGGCGCTTTTAAGCTAGGAGGCTTTACAAAGGAATCTCATCTCAAAGAGATGGGAGAATTTCATAGATTAGAATTTATAAATAAATCCAACCTTTGTTGTAACGTAAGATGGTTTAAATCCGCCACTATTCTTATCAAATGCTGGACCTGTAAACGTTTTATATGATTGTTTGATATTGCCATAATTTTCATAACCAAGGGTCGCAACAGTTGAAAATTTATCACTAAAGGCATATTCAACACCAACGCCAATCATTATCCCTGCTTTAGTGGCCTTAAAGTTTTCACTGGCAGCAAGACGATTGGCCAAATAGATTTCATGGGAACCTTTAAAACGATTGATGCTCGCTCCCAATTTAACAAAACCCAACCATCTGTCTGAGAATTGCTTTCCAAGCACCAAGGCCGGCATAAATTTAAAAGAACTCTTTAATGTTGAACGACCGCGCAGAACATCCAATTGTAAATTCTTTTCCGTTCTGTTGCTATCCACTGCCATACCAAGTTCAAGCCCCGTTAAGAATCCATTGGCGAAGAAATAACGATAGCCACCAAGGATCTCTCCTACGACGCCATGTTTTTTAGCGGTTCCACTACCATTCGTATTAATGAGAGCAGGAATAAAAACACTTTCCTTTACGTCAGAGCGCATATAACTATGTCCTGCCGCCAGCCCTGCATAAAATCCAGGTTTGTAAAAGTGAGAACTAACAGCCATTAACGGTGAACTCGCTGTTATCGCTGTTAACAGTAAAACTTTAAAACTACTTTTCTTCATGGAAATTACATCATCCTTTCAATTCTTCTCCCGTGTGATTTAACACGCAGGGAGAAGCCCATTGTCATTACATTCTGTTGCCACGTTTAACGGCCTTAACAAAAGCTGCTCTTTTGCCTTGCTGTAACCCTAGCCAATGATCGATTTCATTTGTCGAAGCATCTTTGACACCCCCGTCAACAAAGGCCTTTACAGCCCTAACAATGCGAGGTCTATCTTGAGCACCAGCTACAACCCAATGATTGATTTGATCAATAGTGAGATCGTCTCTCAGCCCTTTATCATCAAATGCTTCTGAAGCCTCAACTTGAACCAACGTAAGATGCTGTCTATCAACGTTCAAAATGCGTAAGATATAATCAGCATTGAATATTTTGTCGGCAGTAATATTTGGTTCATTCAAATGAATCAACGCAGTGGTAGCCACAATCAAGTCATTATCCGTTGAATCTTCACCAACTGCGGCGATCAAAATACGTTCAGCACGCGTTGCTTGATGATTTACCCAACCATCAATGTCCGCAAGCTCTGGATCAGCACGACCGCCAGCAATGAACGCTGCAGCTCCTTGCATTTGATCCGCAGAAGGATTGTTTTGACCGAGGACGCCAAGGCGTCTAACGCCAGCAATCAAGTCCGGATTTGTTGAGTCCAAATTTGCCACTGCAATCAAAATACGTTCAGCGCGGGTTAGTTGATTATTCACCCAACCATCAATGTCCGCAAGGGTTGGATCAGCACGACCGCCAGTAATGAACGCTGCAGCTCCTTTAATGCGATTTTCCGATGGATCACCTTCATTAAGAACAGTCATTAAATGAACAGCGCCTTGGAGCTCCTCAAGGGTTGGATTTTGGATATTCTTCTCAACAGCTTTGGCAGCTGCGGCAATCAAGTCATTATCCGTTGAATCTTCACCAGCTGCTGCAATTAAAACACGTTCAGCACGCGTTGCTTGATGATTTACCCAACCATCAATGTCCGCAAGCTCTGGATCAGCACGACCGCCAGCAATGAACGCTGCAGCTCCTTGCATTTGATCCGCAGAAGGATTGTTTTGACCGAGGACGCCAAGGCGTCTAACGCCAGCAATCAAGTCCGGATTTGTTGAGTCCAAATTTGCCACTGCAATCAAAATACGTTCAGCGCGGGTTAGTTGATTATTCACCCAACCATCAATGTCCGCAAGCTCTGGGTCAGCGCGTCCTCCTAAGATAAAGGCCGATGTACCTTGAATTTGATCAGCAGAGGCCGCCCGTTCATTCAGAGTTATCAAACGCCTTGCCGCAGCAATGAGATTAATGTCTCGAACGTCTAAACCAACAGCGTTGAGCCTTTGAACTGCAGCATCGTTATTAACAACGCCGGCCGTAGCCTTTTCAACAGCTTTCTTAATAGTTTTGTGTGGCTTTACTTTTAGGTAATCCACAACTTGATCTCCGCTCCCTTGAACTGTTTGCTCTGCAGTTTTAAGAGCTTGCACGCGGCTAGAAAATTCTTCAGAAGAGACCTTTTCTTGAGTTCCGTTCACTCCCTTAACTGCAAAATTAGCTTGTTTAGCAGTAAACCCTTTTGCCTTCATAATCTCTTCAAGTATATCTGTTGCCTGTACGTTTGAAATCATAAATCCAAATGCTGAGACCTGAATGGCAAAAACACTGCATACTGCACGAATACTAATTTTATTCGATATAATCATATCAAAGTATCTCCTGTTTTTCTATCTGACAAATTTTATAAAGGGATAACACACCGCTTTGTTTTTTTTGTCAATAAGTAATTTATTTTTATGCTAATCCTTCTGAAATAAGCATTATTAGATTTTCTTAAGATAACCTATTTGAAAAAAAGTCGACTTTTCATCTAAAAACAAAGCCCCCTTACCAGGGAGGTAAGAGGGCTCTCGTAGGGAGGGGTGGTTATTTTAAAGGAGGTTAGGCCACGTTTCGGAGGGAGGGAGGTATGTTGTAGGAGGTATGTGATCGTTCAGGTGAACCTGGCCTAACAGGGAGGGAGGGGGCTCCTTTAAAATTCCACTTTCTTATCTCTTCGTTTTATTCATATTAACCATTCGTAAAGATCATATTGGAATTGCAGTTCCCTCTTTCAAGGGGAAAATTAAAAAAAATAATTATTTCTTAAAGATATAGATAAATTAATGCTTTACGGCCTTTAAAAGATTTCTTTTAAGTCCTTCAAAGACATCAGCATCCAAAACGATAGGGTCATAAAGGTAATATTTTTCATACTGCACCAGACTTAAAGCTCTATCACAATAGCTTAAAGCTTCTCTGACAGTTGGTTTCCATCCCTCATGAGGACCCTGTTGAATGTGGGCGTTCGTGATAAGCTCCCTCAAAATCCATAATTTTGCGGGAACATTAAGATTAGGAGAGTCGATAAGATTATCAAGAGCTCGTCGCCATATGATAGGCTCTCTAACTGTACCAACGCCCATCATATGCAATCTTGCCATCCAGTATTGCGCCCAGGCTTTTTTATAAAATGGTTGGTATTTGTCCAGTTTTATGGCCATAAGCTCACCATATAAAGAGGCTGGATCAATCTCATCCTCTGATCCTTCTAAAGTCTCAGACAAATAAAATACATTAAAAGCTTTCATCATCAAATTAATCGTTTTCTGCTCTTCGACATTAAAAAGTTTAACTATCTCAGGACGTTTGAGAAAATTCGCATAACGTCTATCAAAAGTCATGAAGCTAAGGTAATTGAAAACAAAATCAATTGGAATCAAAGCCAATGTTTTTGCAGGCCCTGGTTTCATTTTAGGAACATTTTTTGAAATATCGTAAAGCACAAGGCTTTGTCCATGAGATGCATAAAAAGACATTTGCGTAAGCATAATCTCAACCTGTTCTTCAAGAGGCGATTCTTCTGTTACACGCATGCAAAGAGGACTGGCGGAACGCCTATCAGATTTTTGAAGGAGATAGCCATATGCAGCAACTTTCCAAACTGAATATTGAGCACGATTATCATAAGTAAATTTTGCTCTAAAGAAAGCTCTTTCCCACTGATTGGTGGTGGAGAGTCCAACCCTCTCAGGATCTTTTAAAATCCTGCCATAAATCCTTTTTTCCAAAACTGCTCGAGCAATTTGATAAAATGCCTTGGCCCAGCGCTGTGCTATTAATAAATCTCGCGTCGTAAAGTAGTCATCGAAAATCATATAGATAAGATCTGATGTGAATAGTCCCTTTTGATACTTAGCAAAAAGAGGGAAATACGGATCCATTTTCATAACAGCATCGCGCGTATGAGGGTATTTTTCGTCATCCTGCAAAGTCAGTCTTTGTAAGTTATCAGTTAAACATGTGATACTGTCTTCAAAGTGAACCTTACTTTTTTTCTTAGACTTTGATGAAACTTGTGTGGGCGATTTTTTCTGATTTTCTGAAGGAAGCAATTCTTCTGAAGCGCGTAAAGCCTGTGAAAGAATACAGACGAATGATAAGATTATATAAGCAATACAATATTTCATCAGTTTCAAACGCTATCTTGGTATAAAGTTACCTATTTAAACATGGATAGCACTTAATCTATTTATTTACAAATGGTCAATATTATTAACTCTTTTCATGTATTATTTTAAAAAGTGTTTCCTCTGCTTCTCATCAGAACTCTAGACCAAGCTTATAGATCCTGTTATAGAGGGAAAAAGTTAAATATTGGGAGATAGTTTAGCGGTAGAACTCCCGGCTCTGGACCGGGCAGCCTTGGTTCGAATCCAGGTCTCCCAGCCATTATCACCTTACAATAAAAGGAAGAAGGGCGCGTGTCCTTACTGACCCTAGGTCTTTTAGCTTTTTCTCTTTCCTTGGTGCTGACCTTGTTGATGATTTGTGTCAATATTGTTGATCAACCAGGGCATAGATCTTCACACAGTGTCCCAACGCCACGCAGCGGAGGGGCAGCCATCGTGTTAGCTTTTTTTATCATTTCGGCCTTTTTTGGCCAATTCCAACTACCTTTTAAAGATAGTCTCGTTGCATGGCAAACAACTATGGGGGCTGCAGCTCTCTTTGCTGTCCTTGGGTTTATGGACGACTTAAAGAATTTCTCTTCGATTTTCAGGTTACCCTTACAAGTCCTGCTCTCTCTGGCCATCATTGCAGCAGGGGTTTATATTGCCCCCGATGCTCTTTTTACATGGAACCTTCCACTTTGGCTTTCAGTCTTGCTTTCTTTGGTATGGCTTGTAGGCTTTGTAAATGCTTTTAATTTTATGGATGGTATTAATGGATTATCAGGGGGTGTCGCTATTATAAGTTTTACCGTTATTGCTCTTATATTAAACTTCCATCATTACAACCTATTAATGCCAATATTTTCAATCTTAATTGCATCTACTCTGGGATTTCTTTGTTTAAATTTTTACTTTGGACGCATTTTTATGGGGGATGTCGGTAGCCTCTTTTTAGGTTTTATTTTTGCTTCTTTTGCCCTCCTTTTGACACGTACAGATTTTGGCAGTATTTCATTTTGGACATTTCCCGTGCTGTATTTCATCTATATCTATGACACTACTTTAACCGTCATTCGTCGTGGTTTAAGAAAAGAAAATATCCTGACAGCCCATAAAGAGCATTTATACCAGCTTTTAACTCGTTCTGGATGGAGTCACACTTCAGTTGCGTTACTTTATTACGGTATCTTTATCTTACAAGGACTCTTAGCTCTTGTAATGCAGAATGTGGATTTTCGATATCATCCTTTCTTTCTTTTACCTTGTCTAATTTTTGCAATTTTTTATTCATTGATTGTTTTTCGAGTAGCACACCTTAAAAAGGTGATTCACGCATGATACTTTTAAAAGCTGAAGGGCTTAATTTAACCCTCAACAATCGACGCCTTTTAGAAGAAGTTTCCTTTCAACTTAAAAATAGAGAGTTCGTCACAATCATTGGTCCTAATGGTGCAGGCAAAACAACTCTCCTTAGGATTATTCTTGGATTGCTCAAACCGAGCCAAGGAATTATCTGGCGCAAACCTAATCTACGCATTGGCTATATGCCACAAAAAATCACAATTGATCCAAGCTTACCTATCACAGTTGAACGCTTTTTAACTCTTAATGCGTCAAAGTCTCAAGCCATCAAGATTCTTAAAGAAGTTGGTGCTTCTTCGTTATTATCGGCATCCCTTCACAACCTATCTGGTGGAGAATTTCAGCGTGTTCTTTTTGCCAAAGCTTTATTGACGAACCCAGAGCTCCTTGTGCTAGACGAGCCTTTACAAGGTATTGATGTTGTAGGACAAAGCGAGCTCTATCAACTCATCACCCACTTACGCAAAGAGAGAGGATGTACAATATTACTCGTTTCTCACGACCTCCATTTTGTTCATAGCGCAAGTGATCGTGTAATTTGCCTGAACCATCACATATGTTGTGCTGGACACCCTTTAGAAGTGCAAAAAAAGCCTGAATACAGAGCATTGTTTGGAACAATTGTTCCTCCTGGTCTGGTTCCCTATACCCATGATCATGACCATACACATGATCATATTCATGAGGAGAATCATTAATGGATATGCTTGTAATAAAAGCCTTAATCGCAGGAGGATTGATTGCTCTAATGGCTGGTCCTTTGGGGTCTCTTGTGTTATGGCGACGTCTCGCTTTTTTTGGTGATACTCTTTCTCATGCCTCTCTGTTAGGAGTCGTCATTGGCTTGATAATCGGTATTTTGCCAGTTTTTGGAATTTTCTTATCTTCATTTGTTGTCGCTCTTCTTCTACTCCTCGTTCTTCACCAAAAATCTCTCTCCAAAGATACAACTCTAGCTCTTATTTCTCAGGGCGCTCTTGCCATCGGCTTATTAAGCATCTTTCTCTATAAACAAGCGCGTCTCACTTTAATGGACTACCTGTTTGGAGATATTCTGGCGATCACAAATCAAGACCTTGTCATAATGGTCATTGGCGTTATTCTCACACTAACGGTTTTAAGTCTTTATTGGCATAAACTTCTTGCAACCACTCTCAGCCCAGATCTCGCTGCAGTTGATGGTATCAATGTTCGCTTCATACAAGGTATTTTCTTATTTCTCTTAGCATTTAGTGTGGCCTTAAGTATTAAGATCGTTGGGGTTCTTCTTATGTCTTCCTTGCTTATTTTCCCTGCAGCAACTGCTCGTCTTTACGCCAAAACGCCTGAACAAATGGTTATCGGCGCTGCTCTCTTTGGGATCAGCTTTATAATGCTAGGAATCAGCGCGTCCTTTTTCTTTGAGACACCGACATCGCCTTCAATTGTTGTATGTGGATTAATTGTATTTTTAAGTTCTTGGAGTCTGCTCTCGTTAAAGCGCTAGTTTGAAATTTCTTTTTTTGGTTTCTCAAAAACGCGATATTCAGTCGAAGGGTTCTCTTTATTGGAACTCTTGAAGTCAAATAAATCTTCACTTGCAAAAATATTGTGAACAAATGTTGTATGTGGATTAATTGTATTTTTAAGTTCTTGGAGTCTGCTCTCGTTAAAGCGCTAGTTTGAAATTTCTTTTTTTGGTTTCTCAAAAACGCGATATTCAGTCGAAGGGTTCTCTTTATTGGAACTCTTGAAGTCAAATAAATCTTCACTTGCAAAAATATTGTGAACAAATGTTGTATGTGGATTAATTGTATTTTTAAGTTCTTGGAGTCTGCTCTCGTTAAAGCGCTAGTTTGAAATTTCTTTTTTTGGTTTCTCAAAAACGCGATATTCAGTCGAAGGGTTCTCTTTATTGGAACTCTTGAAGTCAAATAAATCTTCACTTGCAAAAATATTGTGAACAAATGTTGTATGTGGATTAATTGTATTTTTAAGTTCTTGGAGTCTGCTCTCGTTAAAGCGCTAGTTTGAAATTTCTTTTTTTGGTTTCTCAAAAACGCGATATTCAGTCGAAGGGTTCTCTTTATTGGAACTCTTGAAGTCAAATAAATCTTCACTTGCAAAAATATTGTGAACAAAAAATACTAATAAAAAGCTGAATACAGGAAAGTAACCCATAGCTTTTAACCGAATATTTTTAAGTAAATCAATTTACTTAACAACAAATAAATTGTCAAGTATTTTGTTTAGTACTTAATAATAAAATAGATCACCTATTGCTAATTGTCATGAAAAGTGATCTAATAATAATTAGGGCTGCGCCTCTCGTTTGGAATTTTTCCCGGGGGCCGATAACACATCTTAGGGAGCTGTCCCCGCCGAGACTCGTGGGTTTTGGCATACGGCGCCCACCTGCTGAGCAGGGCCACCGCGCGGATGTAAATTTACCCAACGGTCGCAGCGGCCCTTTAATTTCTTCAAAGGTTTTCATGCACGATAAGTCTAGTCTTCGCGAAATAAAAAAAGCTGAACGCAAAGCTTTTATTGACTCCCTTACTTTTCAAGAACGCTCAAATTATGCTACCCAGATTAGTCAACAGGTTCTGAAATATTTAAAAGATGTGGATGGTCTTGTCGTTGCGGGGTATTGGCCAAAGGATGAAGAAGCGGACACCAAAATAACGCTTACACTTCTTCATAACAAGAATGCCACGATATGCTTACCGCGCATTAATCTCAAAACGCATCATCTTACTTTTCACCAATGGAATCCTGGAGATTTATTAGAGTTAAATTCTTTCAATATTCTGGAGCCAAGTATCATTCAGCCTAGACTAGAACCAGATATCCTTTTAGTTCCTCTGTTGGCTTTTGATAAAAATGGGCATCGTTTAGGATATGGAAAAGGACATTATGATAGAGCTATAAATGCACTCCTTGAGCAAAAAGATATTAAAACACTCGGTATTGCCTTTGATATACAAATGCTTGATAAAATCCCTTTCGAACCCCATGATAGGGTCCTAGAAGCCGTTATTACTCCTGAAAGGATATATAAATTTAAATGAGAATTTTATTTGTTGGCGATATTGTCGGCCGTCCAGGACGTGATATAGCGCTTGAAAAGCTCCCCTTTTTAAAATCGCACCTCAACCTAGATTGGATCATTGTTAATGCTGAGAATGCCGCTGGCGGTTTTGGTATCACAGAAGAAATTTGTCATGATCTATATGATGTAGGTACAGACGTGATCACGACAGGAAATCATGTTTGGGATCAAAAGGAAATTTTAACCTATATTGATACAGACGATCGTTTGTTGCGGCCCCTTAATTTTCCAGAGGGCACGCCGGGGCGTGGCTTAAATGTTTTTAAAAAGGACGGGGTAAAAGACCTAGTAGTTATCAACGTTATGACGCGTCTTTTTATGGATGCTCTTGATGATCCATTTTCTACACTGAAAAATAACTTGGCCTTTTTTGCCCTTGGGCAAGATAACATTGGAGCCATCGTCGTGGATGTTCATGGAGAAGCAAACAGTGAAAAAATGGCCTTAGGTCATTTTCTAGATGGAAAAGTCTCTCTTGTCGTTGGCACGCACACGCACATTCCAACAGCAGACGCTCAAATTTTTCCCATGGGAACTGCTTATCAAACGGATGCTGGAATGACAGGAGATTATGATTCGGTCATTGGTATGGAAAAAAAAGGAGCCACTTTAAGGTTTACGCGTAAAATCTACGATATACGTTTAACACCCGCTAAAGGACCTGGCACACTTTGTGGTGTTTTTGTTGAAACAAATGATGAAACTGGTCTTGCTGTAAAAGTGAAACCAATACGAATAGGCGCACGTTTAGAAAATACATTTTAAAAATTCTCTCGCATACTGAATTTTGTTATGATGAGAATATATAAAGAGAGAGAGACTTTATCGTAATTCAATATTTAGAGGTATCCTAAAATGCCCCATGCAATGATATTAAAACCAACAAAAACAGCGATGCAATCTGGAAAAGCTAAGACAAAAAATTGGCGCGTGACTTTTCTTCCTGAATCTACGCAATATATTGAGCCACTGATGCAGTGGACAGCGACAAAAGACAATAACAGTCAAGTTATTCTTAGATTTAAAACATTGGAAGAAGCAAAATCTTATGTCGAAAAACAAGGGTGGATATATACGATAGTTGCTCCTCACGAGGCTTCAATAAACCCAAAAAGTTACACCGACAATTTTCGAGCCAATAAAGTCCTTTAAAAAGAATCTTTACTTAAAAAGCGAAAATTTCTTGGTTAATGGATCTAGCTTCGCCTTCTCTCCAAAGGCGGCAATAGCATAAAATATCAGCTCTTCAAATTTTCTTTCCTTAGTACGTGCTACTTGTTGGTCAGACCCACCTTCGATCATCGTATCAAGGAAAGTAGTGTGCCTTATGTTTTCTTGATTTAAGGCTTCATGAAAAGCTTTCAACTTTGAGCTGTTTGTGTCCAGAACAATAAAAGGATACTGACTGATGTGAGGGAATCGATTACCTTCTGAATCCACATACGTTACGAGTCCAGCCTCCACATCACTCTCAAGCTGTCTGGCAAGACCTATCGTAACATGCCCTAAAGCATTCATTAATCTTGGAATCTCAATAGATTTATTAAGCACCGCAACAAATTTCATAGACACCCTCTCTTCACCTTTTTAATAGCTTCTGAAGATTTTAATATTACTTTTATAAGATAATCAAAGACTTTCTCAACCGATAATTCTTCGAGGTTAGGGTAATGCAACACATGAACATTTGGTCCTCTAGGAGCAAAAACATTAGGATCAGAAAAGCTCGACCATAAAATCAGCGTTTTAGATTTTGTATAAGCTGAAAGATGTGTGGGCCCCGTATCGTTTCCAACAATAGCTACTGCTTTTCTTGCAATCCCAATGATTTCAAAAAAATTTGTTTTTAAACTGAGATCTAATATTTGTGGAGATTTTTCACGAATAACTGATGCTACTTCTTGATCATCTGGACCAGCAATGAGTACTGGATTCCATCCCTTTGCAATCAACCGATTCGATAAATCTGCATATTTAAGCGCTGGCCAACGTTTACTCGCTCCGCCTTTAGAACTTCCAGGAATTAATAGCACAGATTTTTCTGGTATATTAAAATGACCCACATCGAGCTTAAGCCATGATAGATCTGGATAAAGATCTTCTTCTCCTTTAATTTTTAAGCCCGCAATCTTTAGTTGATCTGCAAAACGTAGAAAGGCATGAATAAAATCTCGGTCTGAACGCGTTTGACGAAACTTGCACCCTTCAGCAATGCCACTCCATTCAGGTTTTTGCCCTGGCCCTAAAAGTTTAAAATATAAGGAACTACGTCTTGATGTTTGCAAATCATAAATGCGCTGAAATGTCTTCAATACTTTACGATGCTTAAAAAAATCCAGGTAAAGTCGATCTCGACGATCAGTGATAATCTCATCAAAATAGGGCGTTTTACTCACAAATTTAACATAAGCTGGATCAGTTAACAGAGTAATATGATCGTTTCTATGGTGCTTGCGAATGACTTTAAAAGCTCCAAGAGAATTGATCATATCTCCTAAAGCCCCATGCTTGATTACCAAAATATGTTGTTGAGTTTTCACGCTTTCGTTCCTAATACTTTTGCGTAGACAGCCAAGGTTTTAGCACACATACTTTCCTTTGAAAAATTCTCTCGCACTCTCTGACGTCCTTTTTTTCCCATAGATTGACGTTGCGAGGCTTTTAGATTTAAAGCCAACTCTATAACTGTTGCCAACGCTTTAGGATCGTTAGGTTCAATCAACCACCCAGTTTCGCCATCTTTAATAATTTCTTTTGGACCACCTAAGCAACTTGCAATGACTGGTTTTTCCATCGCCTGAGCCTCAGCTACCACCCTTCCAAAAGCTTCTGGATCCGTTGAGGCATGCACAATAAGATCGGCACTTGAATAGGCTGCAGGCATAGCATCATTCTCTACAAATCGCACCAAATGCTCTAATCGCTTATGTTTAGTGTAATTTTCCAACTCAAGCTTATAAGCCTCTCGTCCCTGATGAGAGCCTAAAAACACACAAGCAATTTTTTTTGATGTCAAATGGGATAAGGCTTCCAACAAAACTTTTTGCCCTTTCCACCGTGTTAGACGTCCAACCATTAAAATGAGAAAATGGTCAGCAGGAATCCCCCATTTCTTTCGATAATCCTGTTTGATTTTCTTGGGGTCAAATACTTCTAAATCAATACCACGCCAAATGATGTCAATCTTCTCATGATTTAAACCATAGTTTTTTTCAATGTGTTGACCAATAAAATTAGAAATCGCAATAACGCGATCTCCTTTAGTCATAATTTTGTTATAGAATTTCTTGAATGGATTGTGAAAATTATAAGTACCATGAAATGTGGTGAGAAAAGGAATATGAAGGCTTTTTGAAGCCCAATAACTACTCCAAGCAGGAGCGCGTGAGCGCGCATGGACAAGATCTACTCTTTCCTTTGTTATCAGACGTTTTAAGGAGTGAATATTCTTAAGCATCACCAGAGGATTTTTGCTATGGACAGGGAGAGTTATAACTTCACCCCCCCTTTTTACAACGTCCTCTATCAATCTTCCTCCATGACAGACAACGAGAGCCCGAGCTCCTACATTGTGTAATGCTTCAACGATCTGAAGTGTACCTTGTTCAATACCGCCAACGTCCATGTTCGGTAAAACTTGTAAAATTGTTTTGTCCTGAAGAGATGATAAATTCTTTTTCAAAAAAACTTGTCCAAGGGGTTAAGAAGCCCTATATATAATAACGTGATCGTTATTTTTCTATAAAATTTGACATATAGGATTTTATAAAAAATTAACTTATGTAATGCTAATATTATATTTACAGAACAATAAAGAAAGATGTCAACAATGACTCTCCTCAAACGTGTACCAATAGCAGTTATTGTGCTTATTTCAGTAACAGTTATTGCCCTACTCACTTATTTCATTCAAGAAAAAGTTGGCACTAAAGGAAGACGGCAAAACGAAGGACCGTTTGTTGAAGTAGAGCATGTACGCGTTGGATCCATGACACGAAAAGTTAATGCTGTAGGCACTTTAGTAGCGAATCAAGTCGTTAAAATTCGTCCTGAAGTACATGGATTAATTGCAAAAGTTGACGTTAAAGGTGGGCAAATGGTCAACGCCGGCGATCCTCTTTTTGAGATCGACGATCGTACTTTTAGATCTGATTTGAAAGAAGCAGAAGCGAAACTTGCTCTTGCCCAAGCCGAATATAAACGCGCTGAAAAATTAGCCGCTTCGCAATTTGGTCCCATTAAAACGCGTGACAAGACCTTTGCCGAATTAAAAATGGCTGAGGCTTCCTTAGAAACAGCTAAAACTCGTCTCGAACGTACAGTTGTGTATGCTCCTTTTGAAGGAGTAGTTGGCATCCATGACATCGCTCTTGGCAGTCCTGTTAGCGAACAAACAGAGCTTGCAACCCTGGTCGATATAGATCCTATAAAAGTAGATTTTAAATTACCGGGTCAGTTCCTACGCTATATAAGCGTTGGGCAGCAAGTCAATATTCGTGTCGACGGTTTTGAAGATAAAGAGTTTAAAGGTTCCATAGAATCTATCGACGCCACTGTTGACGAAAGTGGTCACAGCATTGGAGTAAGAGCCGAGATGCCAAACAAAAAAGGCATTCTAAAACCTGGTCTATTTGCTCGTGCCTCTGTTGTCGTTGGTTCTAAAGATAATACACTTATTATTCCAGCCGGCGCCATCGAGTTATCTGGCGACGAAGAGTTTGTCTTTAAAGTCGTTGATAAAATAGCTGTGCGTGTTCCCATCGCTACAGGTCTTCGAGAAAATGAAAACGTTGAAGTCTTGCGTGGACTCAATGCAGACGACTTGATTATTACAGTTGGTTATCAAGTCAAACAACTGCGTGATGGAACACCTGTAAGATATCAACTGGACGAACCAGAGACCTCTCAAGATACAGAAAAAGTTGCTGAGGAGAAAAAGAAAGCTCCTGCTCAAACTGAAGAACAGAAAAGTGAGGAAGTAAAACCTCAAGAAAAAGCTGCAGAAACTATCGTAGAAACTGAAAAACAATCTGATTCCGGCCCCAGTGAGAATGGAGAGCCTAAAACAGAAAGTGTACCCACAGAATCTGAAGTTTCTAAATAACAACAAAGGGATACAACAACGATATCCAGCAAAAAGGTTTAGTTTATGAAATTAACTGAGATTTGTATTCGACGTCCCGTTCTTTCCACAGTTTTGTCATTAATTATTGTTCTGGTTGGTGCCGTCACTTGGTCACGACTTCAGGTAAGACAATATCCAAACGTTGATCAACCTAAAATAAGCGTTATCACTGCTTTCGAAGGTGCCAGCCCAGAAATCGTTGAAGCTCAAGTAACCAAACCTTTAGAAGACCAGTTATCCGGTATTGAAGGGTTGAATACCATCACGTCTAGAAGTCAAGCGGAAGAGAGTCGTATCACTCTAACATTCAATCTTAATCGTTCCATTGAGGCAGCCGCTAACGATGTAAGAGATCGCATAGGACGTATTAAAAACAAACTACCTGCCGATGCAGAAGATCCCCGTATTAAAAAGGCTGATGCTGACGCCTTACCTTTTATCTACATCGCCCTTTATAGCGATAAACTTTCAACAAAAGATATTGCTGACTATGCTTATCGATATTTGGAAAGTCAACTTGAAGTCATCAACGGTGTCTCCAGCGTTGAGATTTTTGGCGGTGGTGAATATGAAATGCATTTGGTTTTAGACCCAGTCAAACTAGCGGGTTACAAAATTACTGCCGAAGATGTTGCGAATGCTCTTAAGCAACAGAACGTTGAAAAACCTGCAGGTAAATTGATTTCAAAAGAGCAAGAAATTCTTGTCACTACAAAAGCTCCTCTCATTAGCGAACGTCAATTTAATAATTTAATTATTGGGGAAAGAGAAGGCTATCTGATTCGCCTTTCAGACGTTGGCTTTGCTGAAATGAAATCCGATGACACACGTAACAAAGTTTTCTTTAATGGGAAAAATGCTGTTGCCATTGGTCTTACAAAACAGTCTGTCGCAAATCCTTTAGATATTGCTCAAGATCTCAAAAAACAATTACCTCATATCCAAGAAACTTTGCCCAAAGGTATGAAGATTGAAATCGCCAATGATAAGACTATTTTCATAGAACGCACAATTCAGAATGTCTATCAAACTCTTTTTGAAGCAACGATTCTCGTTATTTTAGTGATCTTAGTTTTCTTGCGCTCTTTTAGAGCGATTATTATCCCAATCGTTGCTATCCCTGTCTCATTGATTGGGTCATTTTTTATCATTTATCTTTTTAACTTTACTATTAATACGCTTACACTTTTGGCTCTTGTTCTTGCCATTGGATTGGTCGTTGATGATGCGATCGTTATGCTCGAGAATATTTATCGTTACATTGAAAAAGGTATGTCTCCTATTGCAGCTGCCTTTAAAGGTGCAAAAGAAATCAGTTTTGCCGTTATTGCTATGACTATCACTCTAGCAGCTGTTTATGCTCCTATTACACTTTCTCCCGGCATGACAGGTATTCTCTTTACTGAGTTTGCTTTGACGCTTGCTGGCGCTGTGATTCTTTCTGGTTTCGTTGCCCTTACCATTTCGCCGATGATGTGTGGACGACTACTCCATCCTCATGGCAAAGACTCTATAAAGAAATCAGATCGTTTTTATGTATTAAAAAAACTCTGGAAAGACTTAGGAGTTAAAGGTGACCTTTACCTCGATAAAATCGATAGCTTTTATGCCAAAATTTTACGTAAAGCACTTGATCGAAAATTCCTTGTGTTGATCTCTGCTGGATTCATTTCAGCGCTTGGATATTTAATTGTGATGCGCATTCCCACGGAACTTGTGCCAAGAGAAGATCAAGGAATTGTAAACGTTAGAGCTATTCCTCCCTACAGCGCTAATCTTCAATTTGTTGATCGCTATATGAAACAAGTCGATGAGATTTTAAAGGGTGTCCCAGAAATCACCACACGCCTAACACTTGTTAGTGTTCCGGGTGAGTCAACTGCTTTGAACCTTTTAAAGCCATGGGAAGACCGTAAGCGCAGCAGTAAAGAGATTGCAGAAAGTCTTCGCGATCCTCTAGATGAAGTTCCAGGGTTGCAACTCGTTGCCAGCATGGGAGGTAAAAGTCTCTTGGGTTCTGGCATCAGCGAATCACCTTTTGAGATGGTTGTACAAACAACGAAATCTTATGAGGATTTGATTATCTCTGTTGATCCACTTATGCATATTTTAACGCAACAGCTTAAACTTCAACGCCTCGAAGGCGACTTCTCTAATGAAGGACAAGAATATGTTGTCACCGTCGATCGCGATAAAGCAGCTTCCCTTGGCATTGAGATAGCAACCATCGCAAGCACTCTTGATACCTTAATCAGCGGCCGGCCAGCGAGCTTTTTTAAGCGTGAAAATAAACGTTATAATGTGAAAGTGGAAGTCGAAGAATCTTTCCGAAAATCACCTGACGATATATTAGGACTTTATATCCGAAGTACTAAAGATCGCAAAGAAACAATGGTGCCTCTTTCAGAGCTCATCACTATTAGCAAGCGTTTATCCCCTACTGAAATCAACCACTTTGGTGGTTTAAGAGCTATTACCCTTACGGCACGTCTTGATGCAGGGGCAAGCTTGGGCACAACCTTACAAAAAGCTAAAGACATCTCTTACATGTCTTTGCCCGACGGTTATCGTATTGACTTCGGTGGAGAAAGCCGCCGTTTTCTAGAAGAAAGCAGTAATGTGACCATCATCTTTGGTCTTGCATTGCTCTTTATCTACTTGGTTCTTGCAGCTCAATACGAAAGCTTCATAGATCCTCTTATCATTCTGTTCAGTGTGCCAATGTCCATGGCCAGTGGTGTTTTTCTCCTATGGCTTGTTCCAGACATGACTATGAACCTTTATAGTCAAATTGGTCTTTTGACATTGATTGGTTTGATCACCAAGCATGGTATTCTTATCGTTGATTTCGCCAATAAATTAAAAGCTGATGGTAAATCAAAATTAGAAGCCGTCATTGAATCGTCAAGATTGCGTTTACGTCCTATTTTAATGACAACGTTTGCAATGGTTCTGGGCGCTCTTCCTCTAGCTTTAGCCGGCGGTGCCGGCATGGAAAGCCGTCAACCTATTGGATTAGTGATCGTTGGTGGTATGACTTTAGGAACCTTGTTCACGCTTTTCTTAGTACCCACTGTTTACCTGCTCATGAGTCGTCAAAGAGCCGCTAAAGATCTCCACGGTTTTGATTCCTAGAATGGAGATCGTGGAGTTTGAAACCTTTATTTGACGTTTGCCGTATAAGAGAAAATCAAGCGCGTACGGCCTCTCGTTTTTCTGAACATGCGTTTCTTTTTGAAGACGTTGAGAATCAAATTCTAGAGCGCTTGCGTGAAATTAAGCGAGATTTTTCTACTATCCTTCTCATGGGTGCAAGCACAGGCATTTTAAAAGATGCTCTTCACAAAAGATTTCCTGAAGCTTTCATAGTATCTGCCGAACGAACTTCTCAACGATTTAATCTCTCTCTATACTCGAACAGAGTTACCTTCAATTTTGAAGATTGGTGTTTTAGAGCAGACTCTTTTGACTTGGTTATCTCAACTTTAACGTTGCACTCCTTAAATGATCCCTTATCGCATCTTTGTAATATTCGTTCTTCTTTAAAAAACGAAGGGGTATTTCTAGGAACATTTTTTGGTGGAGAAACACTTAAGCCTTTGCGGGATGCCCTTTTACAAACTGAGTTGTTTCTCACAAAGGGCGCTCATGCGCGCATTTATCCTCTCATCTCCAATGAAGCATCTGTAGAGCTTCTACAAAAAGCAAATTTTACATGGCCCATGGTTGATGTGGATCGGGTAATGGTGCACTATGAAAAATTAATCACTCTTTTACACGATTTAAGAGGAATGGGAGAAGGGAATGCTTTGATTGAACGTTCGAAAGCAACTCCTTCTAAGAAACTTTTTCAAAATGCTGAAAAATGCTTAGAGCGACAGAATGGTCGATTTGCCATTCCCTTTGATGTGATCTATTTTACAGGATGGAAAGGTTAATTCTTTGATTGTGGATAGAGGGTTGGAAAAAAGCACATTCTATCAGCTTTCGCCTAGCAACAAAGCGGGAGGTTTTGTCGGCATAGGCGAGCTTACCATTGGCACTATCTGCCACACCCTACATATTCCGTTAAGCGGCTTTTGGTTGTCACTTCATCAGATTTTTTGGATGTCTTGGGCCTCTGGTATGGAAAAAAGAGTCACCAGTTTTCAAATATCAAGTATTACAGCTCTCATGAAAGTCTTTGCTCCCATGGGAAAGAGACTAAGTCCAGTGTTCGCCATTCTTATGCAGGGTTTTCTCTACGCATTAGGTCCTCTCATTTTTGGTCATAACGCTTTTGGATGGATTATTGGCAGCATTTTAGCTAGCCTTTGGAGCTTTATTCAGCCTATTCTTATTGGCAGTATTATTTTTGGATCTTCTCTTTTTCAAGGATTTTCATTTCTTGAAACTTGGCTTCAAAAACAATCCTTCGCTATAAGCCTATATACGATCATAGCGTGTTTTGTGGTTCTTAAACTAATCTTAGCTATAAGCCTTTGCTTATTAGCATTAAAAATAAGCAAATCCCGCTTAAAGCAGTGGGAAAAATTTATTGTTTCAACGCTCAAAATTGCACCTAAACGTCGTCCCAGCAAAAGTTTTTGGAGAGGATTGATCAAAGATCTCCTGAGCCCCTGGTTTTTGTTATCTCTGATTCTTTCCATCATCGCTTTGACTATTCAAAGCCAAGAGTTAGTTACAATTACCATCAGCTTAATGCGTATAATGATAATCGCGCTTATCGTCTTTTCTCTTCTAAGATTAATCAATCCTCAGGATATTGTTAATCGACTTTCTCGTTTACCCTCTCTTAAAGAGCCTCTCACCCATATCTTCTCATTTCTTCAGGAAAAGGGTATAAAATGACAGATTATAAGATATCAAAACTTTATATCCATCCTATTAAAAGCCTTCACTATGTAGAGGTGGAATCCTTTAACGTTGTAGAAAATGGTGCTGAATTTGATCGACAATGGATGATCATTGATGAAAATGATCGTTTCATCACTCAACGCACTGTTCCTCGCATGGCCCTGATTCAACCAACTATTCAAGAAGAAAACCTTGTCATTAATATCCCTCAAGAACCCCCAAGAGTACATGATATTGAAGAGTTTGAAGGAGAACCTCGTATAGCCACTATCTGGAAAGACCTGTGTTCAGTGGTTGAAGTGTCCTCAGAAACCTCAGAGAAATTAAGTCGCTTTTTAGATACACCAGTGAAACTGGTAAGGATGGATCCTCGTTCTTCTCGGAAGTTAAATGAAAGATATACGGGGGACAATCATCGACACATTAATTTTCAGGATTCGCAACCTTTCCTCGTAATTTCTGAGTCTTCATTAAGCGTTTTAAACAGTAAATTAAAAGAACCTCTTCCAATGAATCGGTTTCGTCCCAATATCGTGATTTCCGGCTCAATAGAAGCGCATGATGAAGATAAATGGAAAGAAATAAAGATTGGTGATTTGTCTTTACAGTTTTCTAAGCTTTGCACACGCTGCACTATTACCTCTACCGATCAAGAAACCGGCGAACGTAAAGACCGTGAACCACTAACCACACTAAAGACTTATCGAATGACCGATAAAGGAATTTCCTTTGGTGCCTATTTTATTCATCAAAATTTTGGTAAAATCACTTTAGGTGATACCGTTGAAATACAGCAATAATCTTCAAAAATGAGTACAGTATGCAGGGGAAAAAAGTAACAATTTTTGGCGGATCTGGTTTGGTGGGAAGACGCATTGTTCAGCGTCTCGCCAGAGCAGGCGCCCAAATTCGTGTAGGTGTTCGTGATGTTGATCAAGCGCTCTTTCTAAGAACCATGGGCGTTGTCGGTCAAGTCACCCCAATTCCCGTCAACATCTGCAATTACGACTCTGTACGTGCTGCCTGTGAAGAAACAGACATTGTCATCAATCTCGTAGGAATTCTTTTTGAAAAGGGTTCTCAACGATTTGACAGAATCCACCTTCGCGGTGCAGAGAATGTTGCTAAAGCTTGTGCTCTTCATAAAGTTCATCGTCTCATTCACATGTCAGCACTGGGAGCCAATCTACATAGTCACTCTCGTTACGCTAAAACTAAAGGTCAAGGAGAAGAGGCCGTTAAAAAGATTTTTCCAGATGTTACTATTTTACGTCCCAGTGTTATTTTTGGCCCTGAAGATCGTTTTTTTAACTACTTTGCACAAATAGCTGTTTTGAGTCCGTTTTTACCTCTTATTGGTGGAGGAAAAACAAAATTTCAACCTGTTTATGTTGGAGACGTTGCTGATGCTGTGATCGCAATTCTTAAGAATACTGAAACGACTGGGAAAACTTATGAACTCGGTGGTCCAACAGTCTACACGTTAACTCAAATCATGGAATTTATTACGACAACAATTCAACGTAAAAAAATTTTTGTTTCCTTACCTTTTTTTGTCTCAAAAATCTTAGGTTATTTTTTACAAATCTTGCCCCATCCTCCTTTAACCGCTGACCAGGTTGAGCTCATGAAGAAAGATTCAGTCGTATCAAATAAAGCCTGGACATTTAAGGATTTAGGCATTCAACCAAAAGATGTTCAAGCCATTGTTCCTGAATATTTAAAAAGCTATAGACCGCATTTTTAAAAATCTAAATCCCAATAATGCACAGGAGGGATTATGCCAGGCACTTGATCATTTAATAGCCCTCGAAAACTGGGACGACACTTAATACGTGAATACCATTCTTTAATCTCAGGATATTCTTCCCAAGGAACATGATTGATATAGTCTAAAGTTGAAATATGCGCAGCGCCAGCCATATCTGCTAAAGAGAAAGTTTCACCTGCTACCCAATGACGTCTTTCTATCAACCATGACAAATAATCAAAATGTTGATGCATGTAAGATATTCCTTCGCGAATAACGTTAGAATTAGGCTCTCCCAAGGAAAACTGACGCTTCATAGTTTTTTCAAAGACGATTTGTTTGGTTACTTCATTAAAGAAAACATCGTCAAACCAGGCGACAATACGTCTTGTTTCAGCGCGCGCTGCAATTGCTTTACCAATAAAATTCTGACCGGGATATGCTTCTTCTAAATATTCCGAAATTACCCCACTATCCATAATCACTTGATTCTCGTGGTCAATCAAAACCGGTACTTTTCCCGCAGGATTAATATCAAGAAATTCAGGCCGTTTACGCCAAACTGGTTCAAATTGCAAACTAAATTCCAAATTCTTTTCAGCCAAAAGCATCCGAATTTTTCGACTATAGGGGCAAAGTGGATAATGAAACAGGGTTCTCATAAAGCTTTTGACTTCTTTCATAGGTTACGATATCGATTTTACCATAAATACCACATCTATCAGGAACGAAAAGGCCTCAGATTGCTTCTAGAACAGATTTTTCTTTTGGCTATTATTCAAGGACTGACGGAATTTTTGCCCATAAGTTCCTCAGGTCACTTGATTTTACTACCGCAATTTATGGGATGGGAAGACCAAGGCTTAATCATGGATGTTGCAGTCCATGTGGGTACTTTAGGCGCTGTGCTCTTTTATTTCTGGCGAGAAGTTATTCAATTAACCATTGGCTTTTTTAATCTAGTAACTGGTCGTTTTACGAAACAAGCGCGGTTTTTCCTTAATTTATCTCTAGCTACCGTTCCCGCAGTGATTTTAGGGTCTTTAATTAGTTATTTTGGTCTCGAATTAAGATCCATTGGTCTTGTTGCGTCAACGAGCATTTTCTTTGGCATTTTAATGTACATTATCGATCAAAGATCTCCACAAATTAATACCTTTAAGGAAATGACTTTAGGAAGAGGTTTTCTGGTTGGCTGTGCTCAAGCCCTTGCCTTGATCCCTGGCACGAGTCGTTCTGGAGCCTGTATGACCATGGGACGCCTTTTAGGATTTGAGCGCAGAGATGCCGCGCGGTTTTCTTTTTTATTGTCAATGCCGGCCATCATTGCTGCCGCAACCCATACGGGCATTAAGGTTGTTCAATCAGGAGAAAGCCTTATCACTCATGAGTTGCTCATTGGTATTGGCGTCTCATTAATGTCAGGTCTTGTTGCTATTCATTTTATGATGCGCTGGCTTCAAAAATCGAGTCTTACACCTTTTGTTATCTATCGGTTATTTTTAGGTGGTGCGCTTCTTTTGTGGATCGCATTCGCTTAAGCCCCCCTCTTCAATCTCTAAGATTTACTCTCAGGTGGAATGAACGCTTTAAAGCGAATACTAAAGATCACACGACTTGAATAGTCCTCTACTTTCTCAGCTAAGTCTTGAGAAATTTGACTATAATCCTTAATGTCATACCGTCTCCTCACGTTAAGCACATCCAGTTCATCTTCTGGTATTAAAGTATTATGGATCACTTCTAGATATTGGCTTTCTTCGTAAAAATCTCTTATTTCCATTTCTGACTCGAGTTTTAATGTACCATCTAGAAAAAGCAGACCGTGAAACGCATTGCTGTCTTCAGCTTTAATTTCGAAAACCAACGCGAGATCTCTTCCAGAATTTTTATACTCTTTAACTGAAATATGAAAATTTTGACCTTTCACTTTCTCTACCTTTGTCTCATCTTCATTCACCACATGCGTGGTATGAAATCCTCTGTGGTTAAAGGAATTCTTCGGCAACATGAACTGGGAAAATAAAGCGCTAGAGGTAGCAGTCCGATAGGTTTTTTTACCAAAATATTTCTTGTTAAAAAGAGGTTTTGTTTTGTCCTTAAAGAAGAGCCCAGGTTCTTTTTTGCCCTGCTTGATAAACTTTGCCTTCCATGCCTTCCCCTGTAAGGATAACCGGCAGAAGCCTTTTGTCAATTCATCAACCAAGAGCGATCCCTGGCTTTCGCTAGAGCTAAAAATGAATAAACCCAACACCATTAATATAAATTTTAGACGCAGATACTGTAGACCCATGGAATTCTCTCCTGTTCTTAAGCTTTACACAACATCCGCATGATTTTTATGATTTATTTAGAATAACCTATCTATATTTATCAATATGTCAAGTTTTTTCTGCCAAGATTAGTACAAATTAGTTTGTACTGTACGATGGTGATGGCTTTGTTCGAAAGAGTAGGAGCGGATCACGTTTGTTTAATCATTCTCCAAAAATGACTCTGCACTCACTAACCCTCTGCCAAAGTAACGATTGTTACCAATTTTCTTAGTGCTCGCTCTCAGCTTCGAGAGTACCCCTGATGGTGTTTCCTCAGAATGATCAGAAAATCGAGCAGTAATCATCCCTGAAAGAAGAGCAGCAGACATCGATGTTCCTGAAATTTCTTCTACTTCTGGCGAAAACTTATTCCAGATAGGCGCATGGGCTTGAACATCTTCTCCACATACACAAAAACTTATATCCTGAAAGTCATCGTCATCTCCAGGAAAGTTACTAAAGCTCGCGAGACTTTTACCATCGGGGCCTACAGCAAGAGCAATAATTAAATGATTCTTTATCCAAGAATTTTTCGCAATCCCTCTTCTAATTTCCTTCCAATAATCAATCTGCGTCATATTTAAAGACGCATTACCTGCTGATAGAACAACTATGCGTCCTGGATAGAGAATTTCTAAAGTTTTAAACTTCACCTTGCTTAGAGATATATTAACAACGCGTGCTGACGTTGGCAGAGATCTAATATCATCTTGGAAAGAGCGATTAGTAAAATACCATTCAATGGGAATTATTTCTGCCCTGGGCGCATATCCGTATCGGCTGGTAATTAAGCTTGTTATACTGAGTGAATGACTGCGAAAGAACACGCGTCGAAGACCTAATTGTCTCATATTCCTGCTCAATTTCCCCTTTAACTCTTGAGGCAAAGTTAGGATTTCATTCCAATAGCTCTTTGAAAAATCATCTATCACAACGACAGCTTCTCCTGCCCCCCTATTTTTGGAACGATTTTTCCCCATAACCTGGAAAGGACTAGCATTTGGGAGTACTTTAAAATATCGATCTGGCCCTACTTTTTTTAATCTCTCAGCTTCAGCTTTTAATCTTGTATAAGTGCTTAAGTTATAGGATCCATGAGAGAAACCCGTTGAGCCTTTATGCGTTCTTGGAGATTGGGACGATGATAAAGCTCTAATCTTTTCTTCATAATTTTTAGTATACCTTTCAAAAAAATCTTCTCGATCTTTTAGACTTTTAAATCGATGAATAAACACATCTGGATGGAATTCAGCTCCATAAAAATAGGAACCACGTATCTCATTAACAATGACTTGCCAGTGGGAAGAAAAGCTTTGAGCATGAAGCCTTAAAGCCCTCTCAAAGCTACCGTTTTCCGTCTTTGATAATCCAGCCCTCACACCATTTCTATACTCAGCATATAACAATAAGAGTGGTGTATTGACTAATTGAGCATTAGTTCTATTAAAAACAAAAGAAGCTTGAGAGACACAAGAAAAAAGCAAAGCAAAAATATATACAAATATTTGATACTTACGCATGAATTAATTTCCACATTTATTAATATAAAATACAAATTATTTTAATATTGCTTTTCAGAGATTTACAATTTACTGTTGGATAATTTTACTGCTAACAATTTTTTAAGCTCCCATGTATCAAAAATCATTATTTTTAATTCTTTTAGTGACATTCAATTTTTATACCTCTGCAACCTTTGGGATTTTAATCCATGAAGAAAATGACTCCAAAGAGCATTATAAAAAAGCTCAATCCCACCCTTATGCTTGTAGTGTTTTACTCAAAGATTCTCAAGATCAAAGAAGCAATGGTTCAGGTGTCTATATAAAAACTAAATCTGGCAAAAAGTGTGTTTTAACTGCAGCTCACGTAGCTAAAGGCAAAGAAGGAGGGTTAGTGTACTTTGATGCCACTGAAGAGTGCTATGAAGTCGATTCAATTCATCTTCATCCTCATTTTGACCTATTCCAAGGCATCATTCATTCTTTTGATATAGCCATTTTAAAGTTAAAAACACTCCCCCCAATTAAGCCCGCCACACTTGATACAAAAATTAAGACAGGCCCAATTAATAGTGTCGTTATTGGCAGTGGCATCTATGGAAAATTTAATGCTCAAAATCAAGCTCGATATTTAAAACGCAGCAATTACTTACCTCTTGCAGTTCCTCTAAAATTCTCAAAAGTAGAAATTCTCCTCTATCAACGTCCTTCGAACCTTCCTAAAGACATGTGTCTTCCTCTAAATCTTGAAACCAATTTTATGAAAGAAACAGGAAGCAATAAAACTGGTTTTCCTACTGGAGGAGACAGTGGTGCCCCCATTATTTCTGAAAAAAGCAAACGTCTGATTGGCATTATCACAGATGGTCCTAGGTTTTTTTCTCACAATCCCTGGCCTATTACAGAACAATACTTAGCAAGACCTATTGTTAAAGGACTCAAAATCATAGATAACATACTCAACAAAATAGCTCCATCCTATCAAAGTACATGGCGTGAAGCCTTCCAATGGTTCTTCACAATTCCTGAAGTTGTCATTAAGAGTGAATCCCATGGTGCACTCATCACACACAAAACGATCAAGTGGATTGAAAGCATTTTAGACGCTTAAGATAACAAATATTGCTATTTCAATATAAAAAAACCCGAGAATTTTTAAATTCTCGGGTTTTAAATAGAGTCTAAAAGTTCTTATTCTTCAGCTTTTTTCTCTTCAGATTGAGATTCACCAGCCGTTGCTTCTTTTTCTTCAGGCTTATGAGTTACCACTTCTTCTGCTTTTTCGGCAGCTTTTTCAACTTCTTCAGTTACTTTCTTCGCTTCTTGCTCAACTGTATTCACTGCACTTTCGCCTACTTCAGCAACTTTTTCTTCAACTTTTTTGCCTTCTTCTTCGATCTTTGCTTCTTCTTTTTTAGCTTCTTTGTTATCGCAAGCGGCAAGACCTAAAGCCATAGGAATAGACAATACTGCCATTAATGTTTTTAAATTCATAGAAAACTCCTCTTTATTAATAAAACTCGAATAAAATTTAACCTATTTCTCAAAAATATGCAATCTAAGACCTTGGAATATAGTTTTTCATGTAAAATAACTCTTATTAAAGCTGGAAATCACGATTTTTGACAGTTACGAACGACGTCTTTTTTGAAATTTTGTTCTATTTGTAGTGATAGAAATTTCAAGATCTTGATTTTCTAGACGCTTCAAAACATCTCTATATTTTGCAGCTTCTTCAAATTCAAGATTACTTGCTGCTGCCAACATCTTCTTTTCTAACTCTTTCATCATTTGTTTTCCATCTTTTCCTTGCAGCTGCATTTCTTCGGGTAAATTAAGGTCGATGGTTGTATGATCCTGCTCATAAACGCTTTCTAGAATATTGTTGATTGATTTTTTAACTGTTTCAGGCGTAATACCATAGGCCGCATTATAGGCTTGTTGTCTTTCGCGACGACGACTGGTTTCTTCCAAAGCGGCGGTTAACGACTGGGTCATAATATCTGCATAAAGAATAGCTCGACCATCAACATTGCGCGCCGCTCGTCCAATCGTTTGGATTAAAGATGTTTTAGAACGCAAATATCCCTCTTTATCCGCATCTAAAATGGCCACTAACCCACACTCTGGAATATCTAATCCTTCTCTCAATAAGTTAATGCCAATCAAAGCATCAAATATCCCCAACCTTAAGTCACGGATAATTTCTATGCGCTCCAGAGTCTCAACATCAGAGTGGATATAACGAGCTTTAACTCCTGTTTCATTTAAATATTCGCTCAGCGCTTCTGCCATCTTTTTAGTTAATGTTGTAATAAGAATACGATACCCTTTGGCTACAACTTCTCTACACTCAGCCATTAGATCATCAACCTGATGCGTCGTTGGACGCACAATACAGACTGGATCAATGAGACCTGTGGGGCGAATCACTTGTTCTGTAAAAATCCCTTTTGTCTGTTCTAATTCCCAAGGACCTGGTGTTGCTGAAATAAACACTGTCTGAGGACGCATTTTCTCCCATTCTTCAAACTTTAATGGTCGATTGTCAACGCAAGAAGGTAAACGAAATCCATATTCAGCAAGCGTCGATTTACGAGAAGCATCTCCCTTATACATCCCTCGTATCTGAGGAACAGAAACATGACTTTCATCAACAAGAAGAAGGGCGTTTTTAGGTAAGTACTCAAATAGAGTTGGCGGAGGCTCTCCTGGTGCACGACCTGTCAGGTATCTGGAATAATTTTCAATGCCGGGACACATCCCTGTAGCAGCCATCATTTCAATATCGAAAGTAACGCGTTCCTTAAGGCGCTGATATTCAATATGCTTTGAAGCAGCCGCGAATTCCTCTAAACGAATTTTGAGCTCTGCCTGAATCTGCTTAATGGCCTGCTGAATCGTTGGTTGTGGCGTTATGTAATGGCTATTTCCATAAAGACGCACTGCATTAAGCGTTGCTTCTTTCTTCCCAGTCAAAGGATCTATTTCATCAATAGATTCTATTTCATCTCCAAAAAATGAAATTCGCCAAGCTCTACTATCCAAATGAGATGGAAAAATTTCGATTGTATCTCCACTGACGCGAAAACTTCCTCGTATAAACCCTATATCATTTCTTCTATATTGAAGTATTACTAATTGTTTTAAGAGTTCTCTTTGTTCAATAGAAGCGCCAACTTCTAAGTCCACTACCATTTTACTATAGGTTTCAACAGCGCCAATACCATAGATACATGAGACGCTCGCAACGATAATAACATCTTGCCGCTCTAAAAGAGCCCTAGTTGCAGAGTGCCGCATACGATCAATTTGCTCATTGATGGAAGCTTCTTTTTCAATATACGTGTCTGAACGAGGAACATAAGCTTCTGGTTGATAATAATCATAATAAGAAACGAAATATTCCACTGCATTGTTAGGGAAAAACTCTTTCATCTCACCATAAAGCTGCGCTGCTAGAGTTTTATTTGGGGCTAAGATTAATGCAGGACGACTCAAACTTTGGATTACATGAGCCATTGTAAAGGTTTTACCTGACCCTGTAACCCCTAAAAGAACTTGGTTTACTTCACCTGCATTAAGACCTTCCGTCAGCTGGCGAATGGCTTGAGGTTGATCCCCCGCTGGCTCAAAAGAAGACTGTAGACTAAAAAGTTTGTTAGCCATGATTATTTATTTCAAGATCTAATGCTGCTTTCAGTAATGTCTTTGTATACGCATGCTTAGGACGTTGAAATAATGCTTCAGTTGCACCAAACTCAACTGCCTCTCCTTTATGCATAACCATAATATGATGACTCATAGACTTTACAACTTTTAGATCATGACTAATAAACAAATAGGAAAGCCCTTTTGCTTTCTGCAATGCCCTTAACAAATCTAAGATTTCTTTCTGAATTGCGCGATCTAATGCTGATGTTGGTTCATCCAAAACAACTAATTTCGGCTTTAAGATAATAGCTCTAGCAATAGCAATACGTTGACGCTGTCCACCTGAAAATTCATGGGGATATCGATGGCGCGTACGCTCATCTAACCCTACTTCTTTTAAAGATTGAGATATCCGTTTTTCGCGCTCATTTTTTGAAAGAGTCGGTTCATGAACTTCAAGTCCTTCTCCAATAATTTCACTCACACTTAAACGTGGGCTTAAAGAGCCAAAAGGATCTTGAAAAACCAACTGCATGAAACGTCGATAAGACCTCAAAGCTTTATTTGAAAGATCAGTAATAGAATTTCCTTCAAAATAAACACGACCCGTATACTGTTGCAGACCAAGAATAGCCATTGCAAGCGTAGTTTTCCCCGAACCACTTTCTCCCACAATACCTAGAGTCTCACCTTCTCTTAGCTCAAATGACACATGATCAACAGCTTTCACAGTCCCCACAACTTTTTGAAGCAAGCCGTGCTTAATAGAAAAGTTCACTTGTAGATCATTGGCCTTTATCAAACTACGCGCTGATTTCTTAAGAGAAATCGCCTTTCCTGATGGTTCAGCTCTGAGTAACGTTTTTGTATAAGGATCTTTAGGTTTTGCAAACACAGTCTTAACGCTTCCTTCTTCAACGATCTGACCATTTTGCATCACCAAAATACGATCTGCCATTTTGTGAACCACGTTCAAGTCGTGGCTAATCAATATAAGAGACATCCCAAACTTTTTTTGAAGATCTTGTAAAAGGGCCAGGATGGCTGCCTGAGTCGTTACATCAACAGCTGTTGTGGGTTCATCAGCGAGCAAAATTTTCGGACGACTTGCAACGGCCATGGCGATCATTACTCTTTGGCGCTGCCCCCCCGAAAGTTGGTGAGGATAAGATGAAAGACGTTGCTCTCCATCGTGAAACCCCACTAACTTCATGAGTTCAATAATTTTTTTTCTTCGTTCTTCTTCTCGCAAAATCCCTTGATGAAGAATCAATACCTCACTTATTTGCTTTTCTAAAGTATGGAGAGGATTCAACGATGTCATAGGTTCCTGAAATATCATCGATATTTCATTACCCCGAATCTTTTGCATTCTTGAAGATGACGATTGAAGAAGATCTTCACCTTCAAAAAGTATCTTTCCGTGAGGATGGTGAGCCAACGGATAAGGAAGAAGACGCAAAATTGAAAGAGCCGTTACAGATTTTCCAGAACCACTTTCGCCAAGTATCCCCAGCGTTTCTCCCATTTTAAGATTAAAAGATACTCCTTTAACCGCATTGAACTGTTGATCAGATTTACCAAAGCTTACATGTAAATTTTTGACTTCCAAGATTGAAGAATTCGCCTTTGCCATGATCATCGACTCGTCTTTCGAGGATCGAAGGCATCACGCACTCCCTCCCCAATAAAAATCAGTAAGCTTAAAGTTACTGCAATGGCCATAAATGCCGTTATACCAAGCCACGGTGCATGCAGATTGTTTTTTCCTTGAGCTAACATTTCTCCTAATGAAGGAGATCCAGGCGGTAAACCAAAACCCAAAAAATCCAATGAGGTTAAAGTAGTAATGGCCCCATTGAGAATAAAAGGTAAATAAGTTATCGTTGCTACCATAGCATTAGGCAACACGTGTCTAAACATAATTTTAAAATTTGGCACTCCGAGTGCGCGAGCAGCTTTTACGTAATCAAAATTACGTGCTCTTAAAAATTCAGCGCGCACAACGCCAACTAATGCCATCCAATTGAAAAGCAACATAAAGCCAAGGAGCCACCAAAAATTTGGTACGACGAGGCTACTTAAAATAATAAGTAAATAGAGCGTCGGCATTCCCGCCCAAATTTCTATAATACGCTGCAAAATAAGATCCAGTCGCCCACCAAAATATCCCTGAATTCCACCTGCCAATACACCGATAACTGAACCGAAAACCATTAGAATTAATCCAAACAAGACAGAGATCCTAAAGCCATAAATCAACCTTGCTAAAACATCACGTCCTTGATCATCCGTTCCTAAAAGATTGTCTGCAGTTGGTCCAGAAGGAGCGGGACTTGGAAGATCGTAGTTGATGGTATTGTAACTATAAGGAATCAAGGGCCATATCATCCAGCCTTTGGTCTTAATCTTTTCAATTAAATATGAATCTCGATAATCAGCTTCTGTCTCAAAATCTCCTTTAAAATCTTGTTCACTGTAGGTAACAAAAATCGGAAAATAAAAGCTTCCTTCGTATCGAATTAACAAAGGTTTATCGTTACAAATAAATTCAGCAAATAATGTCACAAGAAAAAGACAGAGGAAAATCTTTAAAGACCACGCCCCTCTTCGATTAGCTTTAAAATGCTGCCATCGCTTTTTCGTGAGGGGAGAAAAATTGATTAGAGCCATCTAACCCACACGCCTTTCAAAATCAATTCTTGGATCCACAAACATATACGCCAAATCACTAATAATGTGGAGAGACA
Organism: Candidatus Nucleicultrix amoebiphila FS5; assembly: GCF_002117145.1. Lineage (NCBI taxonomy): Bacteria > Pseudomonadati > Pseudomonadota > Alphaproteobacteria > Holosporales > Nucleicultricaceae (SeqCode) > Nucleicultrix (SeqCode) > Nucleicultrix amoebiphila (SeqCode). Next base: position 842,973 of record NZ_CP008743.1, read on the forward strand.
GACCAACAAGTGTATAAATATAAAGCGTTCCAAACACAACGGGATAATCACGATTTAAAGCGGTTTCAAAGCTTAAAAGTCCAATTCCATCGAGTGAAAAAATTACTTCAATCAAAAGAGATCCCGTAAAGAAAATATGAATAACAGCCGCTGGTAACCCCGCAACAACTACGAGCATTGCGTTACGAAAGATATGCTCATAAAGAATCTTTCTCTCACTCAGGCCTTTTGCCCTTGCCGTAATCACGTATTGCTTGTTGATTTCTTCTAAAAATGCATTCTTAGTCAAAAATGTTAGATTCGCAAACCCACTAATAACGAGAGCAAAAATTGGTAAAGTAATATGTTTAAAGTAATCTAGTATCTTCCCTCCCAAGCTCAAAGTCGCCCAGTTATCAGAAACGAGCCCTCTTAAAGGAAAAATGGACCAAAAACTTCCCCCACATAAAAAAACAATCAATAAAATTGCAAACAAAAAGCTTGGAATGGCATAAGCAATAATAATCACAGTACTCGACCAAACATCAAAATTTGAACCATCTCTCACTGCCTTACGAATTCCAAGAGGAATAGAGACAAGATATATAATTAATGTCGACCACAAGCCTAAGGATAATGAAACAGGAAGTTTCTCCTTGATCAGATCCACAACTGAGATATCCCGAAAATAACTTTGTCCAAGATTAAACGTTACATAGTTTTTCAGTAGAATAAAAAACCGTTCGTACGCTGGCTTATCAAAGCCATACATCTTTTCAATTTGCTTGATAAATTCAGGATCTAACCCTCTGGAACCTGAATATTTGGATGCCATTTCCTCTCCCTTAAAAGTATCAATTTTAGAGACCGATAAATCGCCAGCTTCACCAGCAAAACGCGCTGTAGCACCGACTGCTGTGCCACGAATTTTCGCAATCATCTGCTCAACAGGACCGCCAGGAGCTGCTTGTATAATGATAAAATTGATTAAAATAATTCCAAATAAGGTTGGAATTAATAAAAGAAAACGACGCAGAGCGTAAGAAATCATTCAGTATTACTTTTCGTTCACAGGTTTTTGATCCACCCAAAAGGCATCAATATCGATTCCATATTCAGGAAAATTATCCGGATGGTGGACTTTTTTCCAATGGGCAATATTAGTTGTATCAGAATACCAAAGAGGAATGGTATAAAATCCCCATTGAAGCACACGATCAAGAGCGCGAGTTCTTTGCACGAGCGTGTCATGATCATCAGAATCAATCAGTTTTTCAACAAGCGCATCAACAATAGGATCTTTGATCCCTGCATAATTACGACCACCAACAATATCTGCTCTATCTGACCCCCAAAACTCCCTCTGTTCGTTACCAGGAGAGCTACTTTGAGGAATCACTTGCATACAGATGTCAAATTCATAATTCTCAATGCGACGTTCATATTGAGCCGCATCTACCATACGCAATGTCGCCTCAATGCCAATTTTTCTAAGGTTTTCTATAAAATTATGGAGCGCTCTCTGAAGGTTTGCATCTTGTATCAAAATCTCAACTTTCACAGGCTTACCGTATTTTGGGTCCGTCAGAACTTTTCTTTTTTGATCAACTTCGAATCCAGCTTTCTTTAAGAGTGATTCGGCAATTCCTAAATTCTTTCTAAGCGCTTCTTGTGATCCAGAAATAGGGGGAGAAAACACTGTCGTAAATACTTCGGAAGGTAACTTATCTTTGTACTCATTCAGTAATTTTAATTCATCTCCTTGAGGAAGACCTGTTGCTGCGTACTCAGAATTTTCAAAGTAGCTCTTGAGTCTTTTATAAAAACTATAAAAAAGATTTTTATTGGCCCACTCAAAATCCAAAGCGTACACCAGAGCTTGACGGAATAATTTATCTTTAAACAATTCACGACGCGTATTGTAAATCAAGACTTGAGCAGGTCTAGGATTCTTATCCTTTACTTGCAGCTTTATAATATCTCCTCGACTTATCTGGGGGATATCATATCCCTTCACCCAGTTTTTTGTTGAAGATTCAATACGCACATCGTAGTCACCACTCTTAAAAGCTTCAAAAGCTACAATGTCATCTCGATAATAATCATATCGTATACGTTCTATATTATATCGCCCTTTATTGACTGCTAAATTCTTTCCCCACCAATTATCAACTTTTACGTAAGTGATTGAATGACCAGCTTCAAATTTTTCAATTTTGTAAGGACCGCTGCCAATAGGCGGCGTTAAATCAGCTTTTTCAAAGCCCACCTTTTCATAATAAGCTCTTGATAAGATGGGCATCTCCCCCACAATCATCGCTTGCTCACGACTGTCACCATTAATAAAAGTAAATTTAACCCCTCGTTCTCCTGACTTTTCAACGTTTTTCACTGTTTGATAATAGGACTTGTAAAGAGGACTCCCTTTTTGAATCAGCGTATTAAAGGAATAAATCACATCATCTGCAGTTATCGGAGAACCATCATGAAATGTTATGTCTGAGCGCAACGTATAAATCACCCAAGTATTATCTTCAGACCACTCAATGGTCTCTGCCGCATAACCATAATCCTCTTGAGAACGATCATAAGACCTGCGCGATAAAGTAGCGTGCATTAAAGATGGGAAAAGAATCGTCATTCCCGCAACAGGCGTTCCCTTCACAACAAAAGGATTAAACGAGTCAAAACTTCCAATAGCTCTGAAAACTATTTCTCCCCCTTGAGGTGCATTGGGATTCACATAATCGAAATGAGTAAAGTTTTTGGGATAATGTAAGGGTGCATTGAATAATGAAATACCATGCTTAACCCCAAGACTTTTATCAGCTGCTTGGGTTAAAGATGCAAAAATCAAAAAGAACGTTAAAAATGACAACCATAGACGCATTGTAATATCCTAATTAGCGGGCAATGGAAGGGGGGAATCATTCAACGTTCGAAGGTATGCGATCAAGTCAGCTCTATCTTGAGTTTTTTTAAGTCCAACAAAAGACATTTTTGTACCTTTAATATACTCACGAGGTTTGTAGAGAAAATGATTGAGGGATTCATAATCCCAAGTTCCAGGATTTTGAGTAAGCGCTGATGAATAAGCGAAGCCATCGACGTGTCCATGTTTTGCTCCAACTACTCCCCAAAGATTGGGACCAATTTTGTTTTGTCCACCTTTTTCAAAGGTATGACATTGTAAACATTTTTGAGCTACTTTCTGACCATTTTCTACACTTGCTTTGGCTAAAAGAGGAGTTATAGGTTCAGCAACATCAGGCCCAGAAACTGCCGTCACACTTCCTGATTCTTCAACACCTTCAATTTCGTAAGCATTTTTTGCTAATTTTTCAGGTTCAACAAGATGATTCGCAACGATGCCTGCAATCACTGAAATTAAGAGAGCCAATAACAAAGCCATAATTATTTTATTTATCTCAAAATTACCCAAGAGAACTCACCCTTTATAATATGATTTAAAGGTGATTTTATCAGTTCGATCAGGCTTTGAAAAGGCGCTTGGATAAAATTATCCTCAAGGATGCTCAGTGTGAGAACGCTTTATAAAAGAAAGAGGTTGCTTTGTTTCATGAGAGATGACGTCACTTTGAAACTCCGGAGCTTGAAGCTCACGTATCTGAGGATCAAGAGACTCTAAAATATCAATGTTTTCTTTGTCAGGAGCACTCCCTAATTCTCGAAATCGTCTCGCTTGCGGCATTACTCTGCTTTCAAGTGTTCCTATAGCCTTATTATAAGACTTTACAGCAACGCCTAAATCCTGCCCAAGCTTTGCAACGTGCCCTCCCATATCAGAAAGACGTTTATACAACTCTCTTCCCAAATCACTAATCTCACGCGCATTTTCAGCAATTTTTTCCTGCTTCCAACCATAGGCAACGGCATGGAGCAGTGCCATTAAGGTTGTTGGTGTTGCTAAGATAACGCGCTTTTCAGCCCCCAATTCCATTAGAGTTGGATCTTGTTCAAGTGCAGCACTAAAAAATGTTTCACCTGGAAGAAATAACACGACAAATTCTGGAGTTTCTCCTTCTTTAAACTGATCCCAATAGGAACGGCTTGATAAAGCTATAATATGGGTTTTTACTTGTCGCGCATGTGCACGTAAATTTTCAATACGCGCTTCATCATCCACTGACTCCAAAGCTTCCAGATATGCAGATAAAGGAGCTTTTGCATCAATAATGATTTTTTTGCCTCCCGGTAATTTTACAATCATATCTGGACGTAAACGACCTTCGTCTCCATCAATGGATTGCTGTTCAATAAAATCACAATGAGCTGTCATACCACTCATCTCAACAACCCGTTTTAATTGCATTTCTCCCCAGCGTCCTCTTACATGCGGTGTACGTAAAGCTTTAACCAGATTAGCTGTCTCTTGACGCAACTCTTTTTGAGAAGAAATCATTTCTGTCACCTGATGCCGCAACACTTGATACGCTGTAGATCTTTCCTTTTCGAGCTCAGCCAGTTTTTGATCAACGCCTTTTAAAGATTCTTTTAAAGGAGACACAAGTTCTGATATGGCCTTTTCTTTCAATGCTAAATCACCTTTAGCTGTTTCCTGAAATTTCATGAGCGTCTGCTGCGCCAACTCCAAAAAGGATTTGTTATTTTGCTCTAAGGCTTTTGAAGAAAGAGCCGTAAATGCATCACTTAAATGCTTTTTAGCTTCTTCCAAAATTTTAATCTTCTCTTGGAATGATTCTTCTTTCTTGATCAAAGCAGTTTCAAGAGAAGCCTTAGTTGTCTGCGCTTCCATATACTTTTGTTGAAGCAAAACTAGTGAATCCTCTAACTCTTGCGCTCTCTTTCCTTTTGCTTCCAAAGAACCAAAGCGAGATCTGTGAAAAAAATGAGTGAGCAAAAAAGTCACTCCGATACATCCTAAAAGGATCAGAATAAAAGTTATGTCTAGCATTTATATTTCCTCTTCTGTTCCCATCTGACACGTTTACCAAACAAATTGCAATTCTCTTTTGTCTAGAGTATGACTCTTAAAAAATCCAATCAAAAGAGGATACATCGTATGGAGTCCTATCTAACGGTTTTTCAGGGTTTTCTTGGAGTATTGGTTTTCCTATGTATCCCTTGGCTTTTAAGTGAAAATCGTAAAGCTGTCAGACTCAAGACCGTTGTTTTAGGTATAGGGCTTCAATTTCTTCTGGCTTTTTTGATTCTCAAAATAAGCTATGTTCAAAGTCTCTTTCTTCTCCTCAGTCGAGGCGTAAATGCTCTTAAAATGGCTACCCAAGAAGGCACTAAATTTGCCTTTGGATATCTGGGAGGAGCTGATTTACCTTTTGCACTAAAGGAGAGTGCCAATATTTTTATCTTTGCCTTTAACGCTTTACCTATGATTATTGTCGTCAGCTCGCTCGCTATGCTTCTTTTTCATTGGCGCATTTTACCAATTATTGTCAAAGGATTTTCCTGGGCTTTAAATCGTACATTGAATGTGGGAGGTGCTCTCGGCGTATGCTCAGCAGCCAAAGTTTTTCTAGGACAAACTGATGCTCCCTTACTCATTCGTCCTTACCTCGCTGATATTTCTCGTAGTGAACTTTTCACAATTATGACAGCAGGCATGGCCACCACGTCAGCAACTATTATGGTCGTTTATGCTAATATTTTGGAAAACACTATCCCAAATCCCATCGTGCATATTTTGACTGCATCTCTTATTAGCATTCCTGCTGCCATTACTATTTCACGTCTTATGATCCCCCATGTAGGTAAAGACACATCCGGTGAATTAGTGGTGCCTTATAAATTCAATGGTTTTATGGAAGCTGTTTCTCAAGGAGCCAGCGATGGAATGAAGTTGTTTCTCAATATATTGGCAATTATTATCGTGATGCTTGCTCTAGTTGCTTTAGTGAATTCTCTTTTTAACCTTTTGCCACACGTTGGCGGAGAAGTGCTTACTTTGCAACGTATTTTTGGTTGGATCATGGCTCCCATTACTTGGCTTATGGGCATTCCTTGGGAAGAAGCAAAGATCGCTGGAAATCTTCTGGGCACAAAAACTGTACTGAATGAAGTTGTGGCTTTTATAAGTCTAGCCGCTCTACCAAAAGGTCTCTTGAACAATCATAGCAGTCTCATTATGACCTATGCTCTTTGCGGTTTTGCTAACATCAGCAGTATTGGATTTCAAATCGGCGGCATTGGCACTATGGCTCCCACGCGTCGCAACGAAATCATTGAACTTGGATTTAGAGCCGTCTTAACGGGTACTCTCTCTAGTTGCCTCAGTGGCACTATCGTAGGCATTCTCACACGTTTTTAAAAGATTTGGATAACTCTAGCGACATCAACGTGACAAGTTTTCCCTGCAATTGATCATAACCAATTTTACTCCATTGCATTTGCCCGTACCATCCTTCAAGGGTGGTATCAAAAGTCAGCAAATAAAGTTTCTCAAAGCCCATTTCTCTTACTTTTTCTTCAGCCTTTTTTACCAAAGATTTTCCAACGCCTAAACCTTGATAAGCAGTGTCAACAACCAAAGATCCTAACCAAGGCGTGAGATCTGGTCTTACCCCATCAGTGACTCTTAAACTTACCATGCCTACAGGCGTCATGTTTTCAAGCGCTACATAAGTCAATGGCAATGTCTCAGTATTCAAATGATCTTGAAATCTCTTTTCAATGTTTTTGAGAGGAATGCCAGGCAACCATCGCTCTCCTAAAACTTCCTGCCATATTTGAGCTAAGCGAGGAATATATTGAGGATATTGGTGTAATAAATGAATATTTATCTTCATTGACAATCATCTTGATTAAATTCTTGATTGCTCTCTATATAATATACTTTCCCGTGTTTTATATCGATCGTCGTTCCTTCGGGAAAGTAATAAGGGACAGGCCCCCATGCATTTGTTTCTCGATAAAAAATCCCTTTATTTATAAATTCTTTTTTCTCAATCTCTGGAATAAAATTATTACCGGTGTAGATAGAAAAGAAATAGAGACCATTATCAGATAAATTGGCCAATTTTTGTAACCTTTTTCGTGCTTGGTTTCGACCTTGCACATTCGTATACATATTATCACCATCCATTGCTACATGATAAAATGACACCTCAGGGTTTTTCAAATGAACGCTATCGTATTTTGTGCGTTGAAACAGCTTTAAAGTTTGAGAGGGACAAATTTTTGTATAATCTCCTGGTACTGCTTGAATAAGAATATCATGATATCCTTTTTCATGTGCATACTTTGATAGTTGCTCTACCGCATATTGCGCATATTCTTCAAACAAATCATTTATATGAAAAACACCCTTGGTCCCATATCGTTCAACAAGTCTATCCAATGTCCAAAACAAAACCGCATACTGATATTTTGGGTCATACAAACAGGGATCTCTCTCATTTAATTGGTCGACAAAATTATGAGCAGAACTTACATACATTAAAGCCATCAAAGTGGTCATACGTTGTGATTTTTTTGTATGACCATCTTTACCATAATTTCCAGCACCTAATTCCAGATGAGTCCATAACGTTTCTTCTTGATCTCGCAAAAAGAATTCTTTTGGCTGAGACGTACACGCTGATAAAACAAGCACTAAGAAAAATGATCTTATTTTTAGTAATCGATTTAAGAGAGTCATCTGTATTCCTTTAAATATTTTTTAAGTTGCTCAGCTTGCGTTAAAACATCTAACGTTCCATCAATCACCAAATCTGCTTTCTCTTTCAAATCACTATCAAAGAACAATGGTCGCGACTCATTCAAATAACACTCGAGATCCTCGAAAAAATTCTCTTTTAGAGGCTTATCTTTATAATCTCGAATAGCTCTACGTGCTAAAGCAATATCGAGTGGTACTTCGAGATGCACCCATAGATTAATAGATTGTCCTGTTTGCTCATGCAATCGTCCTAATGGTGCATCAAAAACAATGATGTTTGTTGGTTGCAACTCTGTTTTGAGAACAGGATGCGGTATAATGTTTCTGTTTTTAAGTTCCTCTAATACTCTGGCTAGATCAGGATAATTCCATTCGTCATAGTCTTTTCCCTGCTTATACCATTTAACAAGATTATCGGGACTCGATGATATACCATCAAAGTCATCCCAAAATATTGCCGTCCAACTATTACTCTGGGACAAATGTTTTGCAAAAGTCGTTTTTCCTGCCCCCGAAATACCGCTAATCCCGATGATCATTGGTGCATAATTCAATGTTTACTCTTCTTTCAATATAAAATTTGCCTATATTGCAAATAAATGCTGTGGTTTTAACCAAATTATTTAAAAATCAATTTATTAAATGTCTAGTTACAAAAATGTATCTATTTTATGTATTTGACAAATGGATTACTTTTAAACTATTTTCCACATCACATCTAGTTAGGTCTTTAAATTTTATGCTTAATACTTTCAAATTATCAAGCACCGCAGTTTCTTCACTTACTGTAGCGCTTTTTGCCGTTATGATCACGACCTTCTCTCACTCTCATGATCATAATGATTTACCTATTTTAAAATTTTATTCCACCGGTGATGGCACTCATGGTCTTGAGGGTCAATCAACATTTTTTAAAAATTCTTCTTTCAGTTTTCAATCCTCTGACAACGCCTCATTTTCTCGATTAAAAAAGACATTTTTTGGAAGTTTTAATGATGCTCCCTTTAGATTATCTAAAGAAAACGATCAGAATTTATCAGCTATTCCCCACCTTAAAACGATGCACCGATATAGTGAAGATTACGAGCCTAAACAACCTTTGTCCTTTCGTTATTCTTTTGTACCTTCCTTTCCTACCGAAGAACATCAAATCCAACTTCTTCGCAACGTTTATCCCATTAAAATTTCTGAAATAAATTCAAAAGACGCCTTGGAAGATATTATTAATATGGTCTTTCAGCAGAACCTAGTCGAAGATGATCAGGAAGTGCCTAATGAGGTTCTTCATCAAGAGCTCGCTGAAGATGATCTTCAAGATGATCCAATTGAAGTTGTCTTGCATCAAGATCTCGGTGAAAATGGGCTGCAGGATGATGGTGCTATAGAAATTCAACAAGCCCACGTTGAACAAGTCGATTTTTGGGATCAAGGCGGTTACGAGGATAATGAAGAGTTTCAAGCGCTCGATTTGCCTGATGTTTCCGAACATGAAGAAAAAAATGAAACTTCCAATGATGATCTTGATGATGAAGCAGGTCCTAGATCTGCTATGCTTCAGTTAGCAACTATAGAGACGGAAAATTACTTCGATAGGGCCAGTACTGAAGATCAAGAAGACTTTGGAGTGACAGTCCCTCCTCACCAAAGACGCGTTAATTTTCTGGAATTACCCCATTCAAAGCGTCGTCAGAGCGCTCCCTTACCATTAATCTCAGGAGGCTTTGACGCATCAAAATCAAAACGCGCAGAAAAAAATCGTCGCGCCAGCTTTCCTATGAGTAATAAAGAAAGACAAGAATACAATATGGATCGCTTACGCAGAAAAAGAGAGATCTATCCTAAAACTTGTCACGCTTGTCAGGGAAATTGCTACGCAGATTTCGACTCTATGATTAGACAAAGAATTTGATCGATACTGTCCAAAACAGAGATATCGTGTTTTTCTAATAAAGATACGAAAATAAGCTTATTTTTCTGGACCACATCGCTTTGCTCGTAATGAAAGAGGCTAAACTTTATAGATTCTGCCGACCTATGAGAGCCCGAGCTACTGTTCCTTCATCCAAATAATCCAGTTCACCCCCTAAAGGAACACCATGGGCTAGAGCCGTTAAAAGGACTCCGGAATCAACCAATCGCTCAGCCAAATAATGAGCTGTCGTTTGTCCTTCAACAGTCATATTCAGTGCCATAATAACTTCTTTAACCTCCTCACGCTCAATTCGTTCAATGAGTTGAGGAATATGCAAATCATCAGGCCCTACCCCATCAATGGCTGAGAGAGTCCCTCCCAAAACGTGATAGCGTCCCCGAAAAGTGGCTGAACGTTCCAATGCCCATAAATCTGCCACATTTTCCACCACACACAATTGAGTTGAATCACGGTTTTTATCTTCACAGAATCCGCAAGGGTTAATTGCATCTAAATTCCCGCAGATAGTACAGCTTTGAATGCGCTCAGCAGCATTTATCATGGCCTCAGCTAACGGCTTCATCAATTCTTTACGATGTCTTACCAAATGTAAAGCTACTCGCCGACCCGAACGGGGACCTAATCCTGGCAGTTTCGATAACAGCTGAATAAGACTTTGCAGATGGGGACTCATGGATCGTTTTTACTCTTAGAAAGGGAGTTTCATACCACCAGGCAGCCCCATGCCGCCCGTAACTTTTGACATTTCATCACTCGCCATGGCTTCGGCCTTAGCCTTGCCATCATTCACGGCAGCTACAATCAAATCTTCCAACATTTCTTTATCTTCACCAGTCAAAAGTTCAGGATTAATTTTCAAACTCTTGAGCTCGCCTTTACCATTGACCACAACACTGATCATGCCACCACCAGCAGAACCATCAACAGTCATGCTGCCCAGCTTTTCTTGGACTTCTGTCATTTTAGCTTGCATTTGTTGCACTTGTTTCATGATATTGCCAATATTCTTCATTCTTTATTCCTTTCAAACAATATGATTATGCGAGAGATTCAATCTTCGCCCCAGGGAATGCTGCCAAGACTGCCTTTATCATGGGCGATGAGGGTATTTCTTGAGCGATTGAGGGCTCAGAGAATGTTTGTGTTTGCGCATTGGCATTCGCTCTTTCCGGCATTTTTACGAGCTGCTGAATCACTTCACTAGGCGTAGGCAGATTCTGCAAATAACAAAGACGAATCAACACCATTTCGCCAGCCATCTCTACATTGGGGGCTTGTTTCATTTCTTCTAATCCCTTAAGTAATCCTTGCCAAAGACGACTTAACATAGGCACAGAAAGTTGCGTTGTCCAATTTTTTAAACGCTCCATTTCTTCATCAGAAAACCTGGGATCTTTCAAAGTTTCAGGAGCAATTTTTAAAGCATGCAACGTGTGAGTCAAAGACATTAAATCTTCGATCAACAATACTGGATCCGCTCCATCACCATAGAACGATTGAAACACCTTGAGGCAAAGCCCTGCATCCCCTTTTATGATTCCTTCATAGAGGTTCAGCAAGCTACTTTGATCGACTAAACCAAGCATTCCTTGTACGCTTTGACGTGTAATTTTTTTTTCGCTAAGCGTAATCGCTTGATCTAATAATGACATGCCATCACGCACCGATCCTGCTGCTGCGCGCGCTAAAAGGGCCAAAGCTTCAGGCTCAATACTGGCTTCTTCTAGATTAGAAATTTTTTGCAAATGCTCCATCAGGACTGGAACGTCCACGCGCCTTAGATCAAAACGCATGCAGCGCGATAAAACTGTCTCAGGTACTCGACGAATCTCTGTGGTGGCAAAGATAAATTTCACATGGGGCGGTGGTTCTTCCAAAGTCTTAAGCAAGGCATTAAAAGCACTTTTGGAAAGCATATGCACTTCGTCGATAATATAGATTTTATAACGCGCTGAGACAGCTTTATACCGCGATGCTTCTATCACTTCACGAACATCATCCACTCCCGTACGACTAGCTGCGTCCATCTCAATTACATCCAAATGAGCATCCTGATCAATCGCCACACAAGAAGAACAAATGCCACACGGCGAAAGCGTTGGCCCACTCTGACCATCAGCACCTACACAATTGAGTGCACGCGCCAAAAGCCGTGCTGTAGTGGTTTTACCCACGCCACGCGTTCCTGTTAATAAAATTGCGTGGGGTAATCGACCTAAGGTAATAGCATTAGTCAATACTTTGACCATAGCTTCTTGGCCTATCAGGGCATCAAAGGTCTTAGGGCGGTATTTGCGGGCAGCAACCCGATAGGTTTGATCTCCAGGAGTTTCGCTTAAAAGCTCTGTCATACACCATCCATAAGGTTAAATTTGGTCCTCAGCATAGTGAGTTTTTCGAGGGAATTGAAGAAAAAAGTAAATCATTTTTAAGAAACAACACCCTCTGCAAAATGAAATAACAAGACTCCCTTTAGATTCTCTATTACTTTGGCTTCCTTTCTCTACTTTAGCTCATCTATGAGGTAAAAAATTTTGTCAATTAACAAGTATGGGTGTATGGTTGATAAATATTGATTTTTTAGGGTATGCATTCTTCAATAAAAAAATGCTATTCTAAAGACAGCAATCAAGGATTAAAGATGGCTAATTTTTTACATACAGGGGTAATGATTATGCAGCTTATGAGTCCAGCTTTTCAACATATGGGAAAAATTCCAAGTACCTATACATGTGATGGAAAAGACTATTCTCCTCCTTTAAAATGGACGGGAGCCCCAAAAGGAACCCAAAGTTTTGTTCTGATTGTTGATGATCCCGATGCTCCCGTAGGTTTTTGGGATCATTGGTTGCTGTTCAATATCCCTGCGTCAACTTCTGAGTTATTAGAAAACACCAAAAATCTTCCAGAAGGAACAAAAGCTGGCGCTAATAGTTGGAAGCGAAATGATTATGGCGGACCCTGTCCTCCCGATATGGAACATCAATACCGTTTTAGATTGTATGCCATTGATATTATTCTCGATCTTAATATCGGTGCTACTAAAAATGAAATCCGCACAGCCATGAAGGGACATATTTTGGCTGAGGCCACTCTCTTGGGCAATTATGAGCGATTAGAAAAGTAAAGCTTTAAAGCCTAATTTGCTTTGAGATTTGATCGCGAATATGCTTTTGCAGCTTTTCAAAAGCACGCATTTCAATCTGACGTACTCTTTCTCGAGAGATGTTATAATCTTGAGAAATTTCGTCCAAAGTTCTAGGAGGCTCATGAAGACGACGTGCTGATAGAATCACATGCTCGCGTTCATCAAGACAATCCAAGGCTTTCTCAAAAAGCTGCCTGCGCTTATCAAGTTCATCTTTTTCCGCTAATTTCTGATCGTGACTCATCTCTTCGTCAGTCAGCCAATCCTGCCATTCGGACTCATTGTCTTCGCCTACAAAAACGTTGAGTGAATAATCAGCTCCACTAAGCCTTTTATCCATTTCCATAACTTCTTCTTTAGTGACAGAAAGTTCTTGAGCTATTTTTTCAGCAGTTTCTGGGGTGAGACCGACCCCCTCACCGAGTCCGAGTTTTTTTTTTGTACTTTTTAGTCCGAAAAATAGTTTTTTTTGAGCAGCAGTAGTGCCTATCTTTACCAAGGACCAAGTGCGCATAATATAGTCCTTGATACTAGCCTTAATCCACCACATAGCATAGGTAGAAAACCGAAATCCTTTACCAGGATCAAAACGACGCAAAGCCTGTAAAATACCAATGTTACCTTCGGCAATTAGGTCATTGATAGGCAAACCATACCCTTTATAACCGGCAGCAATTTTTGTAACCAATCTAAGATGGCTTTGAACGATTTTTTTAGCTGCCTGATTATCGGCTTTTTCAACCCAAGCTTTCGCAAGCTCATATTCATCTTGAGATTCAAGCATAGGGAATTTATTAATCTCACGGATATAATGACTGAGACTGTCCGTGTTCTCAAGAGTAGGGATTAAGCGTACGATGTCTTGAGTTTCTGGAATCTCTTCAACCTTTTCGCTCTTATCGTCCTCAATTATTTCTGGCTCGTTATCTTCAGAATCCACCCTTAGCCCCGCTCTTTTATTCTTGTTGGTTCTTTAAGAAATCTATCATGTTTTGTATATCTTCTGGTAGAGGGCATGTAAATTTTTCTAATTTTCCTGAAGCAGGGTGCCTAAATTTAAGACCAAAAGCATGCAACATGGGTCGTGTATTACCGTCAGTCATTCGAATCACGGCCTCCTTAATGGAAGGAGCCACCCAACGAGGCATCTTACCATAGAGTGGATCCCCCAAGATAGGATATCCTAGATGTGTCAAATGAACACGAATTTGATGAGTACGCCCCGTTTCTAAGCGACATTCAACCCAACTAGCTAGTTTTTGAAAAGTCTCTAAAACTTTATAGTTTGTAATAGCTTCCTTACCTCCAACACGTACGACTGCCATTTTTTGTCGATTACGTGGAGAGCGTCCAATATGCCTAGAAATACGTCCTTCAAAAGGCTGCGGCACGCCCCAAACAAGTGCATAATAACGCCTGCTTAACGTTCGATCAGAAAATTGCTCAGTAAGAGCACGATGGGTAAAATCGTTTTTTGCAATCACCATCAAGCCACTGGTTCCTTTATCAAGACGATGCACGATCCCTGGACGTCTCACACCTGAAATACCAGAAAGAGAAGATCCACAATGGGCTAAAAGTGCATTAACAAGTGTTTGATCAGGATTCCCCGGAGCTGGGTGCACTACCATACCTGGAGGTTTATTGATCACTATCAAATCTTCGTCCTCAAAAACAATCTCAAGAGGAATTTTCTGGGCCTGGGGGATAGCTTCTTCAAGAGGAGGTATCTCGACCAGCACTACTTCCCCTAGTTTTAATTTGTAAGAAGGATCTTTTGCCTGCTCATTAACGAATACATGCTTAGATGTGATCAGCCCCTGAAGTCGAGAACGACTTTCCAATGGAATTTTTAGGGTCAGAAATTTATCAAGTCTTAGACCCTTTGTTTCCTCATCAACTTCAAAATGATAATTGCTCATAGTTTATTCCAACAAAAAAGGGGAAGCTTTTAACGGCTTCCCCTTTTTAAAATCTCTTAACGATTAGCCAACGCGTTCACGCGTATCTTGACGCTTTCTCTTCAAAAGACGTCGAGAGGGCTTGCCGTCAGTCTCATCCTCATCTTCATTCGCCTCAATCGCTTTAAGAGCAACGAATCTTGTTGTCTTACCACGGGCGATTTGCAGAAGAATTTTGTTTTCCGGTTTTTCATCACCCTCAGTCACTGGTCCAGGACTAGCTTTTAAAACCTTATTCACAAACTCCTCTACCTGATTAGACGTTGTGGGAGTGATAACATCATTTTTAAAACGTATTTCAGTAATAACATCTCCCTCTTGCAAGCCTTTTTCGGCAGCTTCAGAATCACGATCCACGCGTGCTATGAGAACGCCACCCTTTATGTCATCAGAAAGTTGGTAATCTCTTGATATTTCAGGCGTAAGATTCACAATCTCCATACCGAGAATCCGCTTATGCTTACGTATTTCGGGCAGCTCTTCACCAGCAGCTTTTTCGCTCGCAGCACTTTCTGATTCAGCTTGTTCGTATTCTCCCACGACCACATCAAGACTTATTTCCTTACCATTGCGCCAAATCAACATAGGTACTTTCTTTGCAATAGGGCTTTCGCCAACAATACGTGGAAGCTGTCTTGATTCCTGCACCTCAACGTTATTAAATTTTAAGATTATGTCGCCAGATTTTACGCCTACTTTCGCAGCAGGTCCTTTTGGTGTTACTTCCGCAACCATGGCACCCCGAGCTTTACCAAGACCAATTGATTGGGCAATTTCTTCAGTCACAACTTGGACTTTAACACCCAAGAGACCACGTTTTGTTCGACCGTATTTGCGTAATTGATCAACTACTGTACGTGCAATATCCGCAGGAATTCCAAATCCAATACCAATGTTTCCACCATTAGGCGAAAAGATTGCCGTTGAAATACCAATGACTTTGCCATGAGCATCAAATTGTGGCCCCCCTGAGTTACCCATATTAATGGAAGCATCAGTTTGGATATATCCTTCAACGTAATCGGCGGAAAGCCCCCGTGCACGGGATGCAATATCACGTGCAATCGTTGAAACAATTCCAACAGTAACAGTACTTGAAAGACCAAAAGGATTACCAATAGCTAATAGCCATTGTCCAACTTTCACATCCTTAGATTCTCCCCATTCTACAACAGACAACTTCTTCGAAGTTTTTACCTTGAGAAGAGCAACATCTGTACGCTTATCTCGTCCAACAACGGTCGCAGTCAATTCCATCTTATCATGAAATGTCACCCGAATTTTATCCGCATCATCAATAACGTGATTACACGTCACGATAAAGGCTTCATTGCCTTCTTGAGCAATAACAAATCCAGAGCCTAAAGACGTAGCCTTGCGAGGCATATCTAAATCTTGACCTTCAAAAAACTGACGGAATAATTCTTCTAATTGCGAACCTTGAGGGAAACGTGGAATTCCAAAACTCTGACGATCACGCTTTAATTCCGTCGTTGTTGAGATATTGACCACGGAAGGAATAAGAGGCTCGACTACTGATGAAAAATCACGAGGCGCATCTGCTGCCGCTTCAAGAGCCTGAACCATCATAAACGATCCAAGAATTGCGCTTAGTAATATTATTCTAATCTTTGTTACCCTACTCATCATAGATTGATTCCTCCAATTGCATCGCTGGAAAAGTTATTACCATCATTTTGATTTAGTTCCAAAAAAATCAAAAAATTCACTTGTGGGCGATAAAATAAAAGTCGTGCCCTCCGGGGTTAAAGCTTCTGAATAAGCATTCATAGACCGATAGAAAGAGAAAAACTCTTTATCCTTATTGAATGCTTGCGCATAGATCTTTGAAGACTCAGCATCACCCTGCCCTCTTAAAACTTGTGCTTTACGTTCAGCTTCTGCAAGAATAATTGTTCTCTCTCGCTCAGCTTGGGAACGAATAGCAATCGCATTTTCTTTACCCTCAGCTCTAAATTGTTTAGCTTCTTGAACGCGTTCACTTTCCATACGCTTAAAGATAGCCTCACTGTTCTCTTTGGGCAGATCAGCTCTAATAATACGCACATCTTTCACATTAATTCCAAAGCTTTTTGCTGATTCAAAAACTTCTTCTCTAATTTTGCGCATAATTTTTGCACGCTCCGGCGATAGCATTTGTGACAAAGGCACTTGACCAATCACCCTACGCATGCTTGCCGAAACTATTGTTGATAAACGGTTTTCAGCACCAGCAACATCATTCACTGTCTTATAAAAGAGCAATACATCTTCAATGGAATAACGCGCATAAAGATCTACAACAATACGTTTTTGATCCTCAGCAGTTACTTCAATAACTGGCAAGTTGTAATCAAGCAAGCGACGGTCAAAATAAAGCACGCTCTGTACAAATGGTATTTTAAATTTCAAGCCTGGCGTATCATAGGTTTCCACCACTTCACCAAACTGAAACACTAAAGCCTTTTTTGTTTGGCTCACGGTAAAGACTGATCCAGAAAGAAGAATCATTAACACAACAAGAGCGAGAGCGATGTTTGTAATTGAAGTCTTCATTATTTTGACTCCTCAGCTTGTTCTGGCTGGCGAGGTTTTAAACTATCCAGCGGCAGATAAGGGAGAATTCCTTGAGTTTTGCCATCAACAATTATCTTGTTCGCATCTTTCAAGATCTTTTTCATAGAATCAATATACATGCGCTTACGCGTCACTTCTGGTGCTAATTGATATTGCTGATAGATGGAAGTGAAACGATCCGCCTCACCTTGAGCAGCAGCAACAACGGCTTGTTTATAAGCTTCGGCTCTTTGAGTCGTCTGTGTTGCTGTACCACGTGCCTCTGGCACAATCGTATTACTATAAGCACGTGCTTCGTTAATACTGCTTTCACGATCGGCGCGCGCTCTTTGCACATCACGGAAAGCATCTATCACTTGCACGGGCGGGTCTACCTTTTGTAGACGTACTTCTTGTATTTGAATTCCAATACGATAATCATCTACCATTTGTTGTAATAACTTCTGCGCATCATCGGCAATTTCACCACGACCTTTTGTTAACGCATAAACTATGGGAGTCCTACCTACAATTTCTCGAACAGCACTTTCTGCAGCAAACTTAACTGTTTTATTAGGATCTGGGTCATTGAAGAGGTAATCTTCAACTTTTTTGATACTCCACAGAACAGTGAAGTTAACAGAAACGATATTTTCATCTCCAGTTAACATAAGACTCTCAGCGTCTTCTCCAGAAAGTGCCACACCAGATTTCACTTTAACGCCACTATCCACACGATTGATTTGAGATACTTTGATAACGATGACATCGCCAAAAGGAGACGGCCACCAAAAATGGAGCCCAGCAGGTGTCGTTCCTGAAAAACGACCAAATAAAATCTCTGTCCCTAGCTCACCTTCTTGGACCTTGTAAACACCTGTTGATAGCCAAAACATAGCTACAAGAAGAAGAGCCAGTAATCCAAAAAACTTTCCATCTTTACCGAACTTTTTGAATCGGTCACCATTGAAAAGCTTCATAAGGTCATCCAGATTTGGTGGTTGTTTTCCTCCACCTCCCCCACGATTACCCCAAGGCCCTCCTGAATTTTTATTATCCCACGGCATATAAGGCTCCGAAGCGTTTTTAATTTACAAAAAATCCTTCAAGAGTTATAGGACACATTGTGGGTTAGTGCAATGGGGGTTCTTGAAAATGTTTGTAAAAAAAGAAGATTTAAACCCCTCAAGCATTCTCTCCATCTTAAAAACCATAGCAGACCCCATCAGCAATAATAATATTGTTGATGATAAAATTGTGACGGGTACTGTCGTACGCGAAAAAACTATTGTGGTCGCTTTAACTGTTCATCCTGACCAAATCAAAGCTTATGAAATTACCAAACACCAAATTGAAGACCTATTAGGGCAAAAGTACAAAGATCAACGCATCCTTGTAGTCATGACTGCCCATCGACAAGAACCAACTCCAAACAAAATAAAGAAAAATGTCCGTTTTGAGCTTCCCAATATCAAACATATTATTGCCATAGCAGCGGGTAAGGGAGGCGTAGGAAAATCAACAACTGCTGTAAATCTTGCTTTCTCTCTTCAAAAATTAGGCTTAAAGGTCGGAATTTTGGACGCCGATATTTATGGACCTTCAATTCCTCATTTATTGGGATTAAGCGGTCAACCAAAAGTAAAAGATAAGCAAATTATACCCCTTAATGCCCAGGGTATACAAGTAATCTCTATTGGTTTTTTATCCCCCAGCGATAAACCTATTATCTGGAGAGGCCTTATGGTTCAATCAGCATTGAAGACCTTTTTCACTCAAGTCGCATGGGGAAATCTAGACTGTCTCATTATTGATTTACCCCCCGGCACAGGAGATGCTCAACTTACCCTTGTACAGAAAGTAAAATTATCTGGAGCCGTCATTGTCTCAACGCCTCAAGATCTTGCTTGGCTTGATGCGCGCAAAGCCTTGAATATGTTTATTAAAGTCGAGACTCCTGTTTTAGGCATTATCGAAAATATGAGCTATTTTAAATGTCCTCATTGTGGCCACGACACGAAGATTTTTAATCAAGGTGGAGGATTAAAAGAAGCTCAAGAGCAAAATATTGAATTCTTAGGGGATATTCCCTTAACGACCCTTTTAAGAGAAACATCGGATCAGGGAAACCCTTACGTTCAAGCTTATCCTCAAGAAGCAATTTCGCAAACATTTCTCAGGATCGCTGAAAAGATTTGGGAAAAGGTAGAAGGAAACATTGTCAATGCCTCAACTCACACTACACCTTATTGAAGAAGCCCGAGATTTTCTTAAGGATAAAATCCGTCAGACGCCCATTGAATCTTCTCCTATTTTAGACTCTATTTTTGGTGTTCCGATTTATTTAAAATTGGAATGCTTGCAAATCACAGGGTCATTTAAAATTAGAGGAGCTTATTTTTACCTGAGCCGCCTTAGTAAGGAACAAAGGAAAAATGGTATAGGAACCTGTTCAGCAGGAAACCATGGCAAAGGAATTGCTTTTGCTGCTCAGAAACTTGGTATTAAAGCTCACATCTATGTCACAAAGAATGCCGACCCAGCGAAGTTAGAAGGAATAAAAACCTATGGTGCTGAGATCCACATGTCAGAGTTTATTGGTTACGACGACACAGAAAGGTGGGCAAAAGCAGAGTGTGCCAAACAAAAACTACCTTTCATTTCACCATTCGACGATGAAATCATCATGGCAGGTAATGGGGGAACATTAGGATTAGAAATCCTAGAGGATATTCCAGACGTTGCAACGATTGTTGTGCCTGTTGGTGGCGGTGGCCTTGCTGGAGGATTGAGTTATTTCATTAAAAACAAAAACCCTCAATGCAAAATTATTGGCTGTCAACATGAAGGATCTTCTGGGCTTAAACTATCTTTTGAACAAGGAAAAGCGATGACGACGATGCCAAGCCTTGAAACAATTGCAGCACCTCTTGAAGGAGGTATTGGAGAAAAGTGTTTTCAAATTCTTCGATCAAGAATTGATGACGTTATGCTTGCGACTGAAGAAAGCTTCAAAATGGCTTTTCGCTGGATGATATCTCATCACCAATACTTAGTTGAACCTGCAGGATTAGTTGGAATCGCTTGCCTTTTACAGCATAAACCACAACTGACAGGACCAACAGTTATTGTTCTTTCTGGACGCAATACGGGCCTTACTATGCTAGAAGCGCTTCTTAAAGACTAATTCAATTTTATTCGTAAAAAATTCAGCGCCTTTAAGGATAAAAACGCTTAAAAGAGCATATCTGAAAAAAGTATAAAGCATCCCTTCCGGCAAAAGATTTTTAAAGCTTACTTTGATGAACAAAAGTCCAATGCTCCCCAGAATAAAAACCAAAGGTCGCCAAAATATTTTTTCTTCGAGTTTTTCTGATTTTTCAAAAAACTTAAGGATAAGAAGACCTAAGAGTATCCCTTGAGCCACATAAACTTCAGCTCTTTCTGGAACCAAAAATCCAAAGAAAAAAAAAGTAATTCCAAGAATGATCTCTTGCCGATGTGTGATCCATCGCGTCGCAACAAAACCAAAAAGACACCCCAAAATAGCACCGCCAAGAACATCGTGAAGATAATGAACCCCCAAATAGATTCTTGAAAAAGCTATTAAACATATACCAACGATAAACAGGACATTAAAAATTTTTGACTTTAGATGATAGGCAATGATGAACCAAAAGACAGAAAAGACCAACACGTCTGCACTGGGAAACCCAAAACTTTGGTCAATTTCAATTAAGTAAAGCCCTGGAGGCCGTGGTAGGTGAAAAAGAGCTTTCAAGCCCCAGCTTATAATTGTTGAGCAAACTACCCAAAAAGCAAGTTTTTCAGCTAACTTCCGTTTTCCTACCCATGCTAAAAGAGCCACGATGCTCACATAAAAGCCTTCACTAGCCAAAAAGACAAATATCTTGAAAAAGCTTGTAAGAACGGGATATCTAATATCTTGGATCCAATGAAAATTGTCAAATATGAACTTAGCTTCGTTCATAATTAAAAGGCCTCTTGCATGATTTTGAAAAGCTCTCTACAAATTACTACCATAATTTTATTTCATGAGCGAGACACATGTCAGAGGATGTAGCGGTTCATTTTTCCAGCAAAGTTATCAATACAAGTATTATTTTTATAATACTTGGCGTGCTCTATCTAATTTTCTTAAACTTTATCAAAAACAAAGAACCAGAAACTAAATTAAAATACCGCAAACGTTTTCTCTACGCTTCAGGTTTTATCATTCTGTACTTTGTAGCACGTATTTGGATGGAAGGTTTTATCCATCTATTTGCTTTTTTAGGCCTAATTTCAGCAGCGTTAACGATTACACAAAAAGAAACCCTCATGAATCTTTCGGGATGGTTGATTATCATGTGGCGAAATCTTTTCTCTGAAGGCGACCGAATCGAAATAGCAAATTACACAGGGTACGTTACTTCTATTGGTGTTTTTTATTTTACCATCTCTGAATATTATTTAACTCACCGCAAACATCCAACAGGTAAAATCTATAAAATTCCCAATGGATTGATTATCCATCATCCCCTCATCAATTATTCTAAGAATTTTAATCTTTTGGAATATAAGCTAACTTTTCTGCTCACTCCAAAGTCCAATCTTGATCAATTTCGAACGTTAGTTGTAAAGTTGCTGGATGAAAAAATCCTTCCTAAATATCGCAAGGTCGGTGAAAAGGAAAAGATTAAGAATTTCTCTATTGATAGCAAGGTTTACTATCACCCTAAATTTGAAGATCCTTCGGGAATAGAGGCCAGTGTTTGCTATTATTGTCATCCAAAGGATCACCAAGAAATTGAACGTCAGTCTTTTGAAGAACTACTAAAAATTCTCGAACGAGAAAAAGAAATCTCTCTCGCTTACGCCAGTCCAAAGCAAGTAGAATTAGTGAACGATAAAACGATCATACGTGACGCAAAAATTGTATCCATACCAGGAGAAACAAAACAGTCTCAAAAAGGAGGAGGCCCCAGTGCTTGAGTTTTTAATGCAATATCAGGAATCTTATATTTTATTGGGTCTTTTAGGAGCGGTACTTTTGGCATGGCGCTCGACGAGCATCAGTTTTATTGTCAGCCTTTTAACCCTAGGGTTAGCTTTATCTTTAGGTCGCGTCAATGTTATTGCGATCCTTTTACTCCTGGGATTTGGCGGTATTGCGTTTCTTTTTTATCAACGAAGCATCCCGTCATTTTTAAAAGCTATACTTGCTATTTTGCTCATTATTTTGACTGGTTTGTTTTATCTCCATAAAGCACCTGGGTTTAACAACTGGGTGATGATTTCTGATTTAAAATTGAGTGCCGATTCTCTTCCTTACAAGCTTTATCTCAATCTGGATAAAATCTTTGCTGGATTATTTTTACTTCTAGCCGCAGGACGGTTTGCACAAAAATCAAAAGAGTGGTTAAAATCATTTATCGTAACGTTGGAAGTGACCTTGCCTTTAGCAGTCATTTTAATGGGATTAGCTTTGGCATTTCAGTATGTGCGTTTTGATTTTAAAATTCCTACTCTTTTAATTCTGTGGGCTCCCGTAAATCTACTTTTTGTATGTATGGCAGAAGAAGCTTTTTTCCGGGGATTTCTGCAAGAGCAGCTTCGCAAAATTTTGGGTGACTCGATTTTCAACATGTGTCTAGCTATAGGAATTCCTGCATTTCTATTTGGATTGTGTCATTTTCCAGGCGGGCCTCTTTACATGATTTTTGCAACTATAGCGGGCGCAGGATATGGCTATGCTTATGAACGTTCTGGGGGACGCATTGAAGCCGCAATGCTTACTCATTTTATGATCAACTTGATTCATTTTATAGGCTTCAGCTACCCCGCTTTAGAGATGGCAAGATAGAGTTGATTTAGTTTTTATAAGCAACGACTGTTGGCATCATGTAAGCATCATCAGGATATATCTCAATCTTATCAAATCCTGCTTCTTTTAACTGGGCAATAGTCAATTCTTCTGATCGAAATGCACTCATACGTGTGCCAAGAAATTGAAATAAAAGGCGTTGCTTCATTAAATCTTCAGGCTTCAATCCAGACATCCTCCAAGGTGACTTAGGCGCATCTGGTTTTGGTATAGGAGGTGTTGTTAAGAAGCTAGTCACAAAAACTCCCCCAGACTTTAAGGCGCCGAAAACAGATCGGTAGAGTTGCACTACTTGATTATCATTATGCATATAGAAATTGAGACCATTACTGGTCAACGCATCAAAATCAGCACTTACAGGAAGAGTTAAAGCATCCTGTTTTTTAAATGAAACCTTTGCGCTCACTGACAAAGAGCTTGCATATTGTTCACCTTCTTTCAGAGTTTCTGAATCTATGTCCATTCCTACCAACTCGACATCTTGGAAATGCGACAGACTAGGCAGCGTCAAAAGGTCAGCCATCCAACCACAAGGCACAGACCCAAATTTTGCACCATCCTTTAAATGTTTATTCAGAATCCCTTGAAAAATATTG
Source organism: Candidatus Nucleicultrix amoebiphila FS5 (assembly GCF_002117145.1). Lineage (NCBI taxonomy): Bacteria > Pseudomonadati > Pseudomonadota > Alphaproteobacteria > Holosporales > Nucleicultricaceae (SeqCode) > Nucleicultrix (SeqCode) > Nucleicultrix amoebiphila (SeqCode). The sequence continues at coordinate 866,690 of NZ_CP008743.1, forward strand.
AACCTTTGTTGAGTGGCAAGCATCACGGGCATTTTATTGAGAACCCAGTCTTCAGCAGTTGTTAAAGGTTCATCTAAGCTATTCCTCCCACTCCAGCGACCCATACGGGGATGTTCATAAACCATGTAGTGGGTCCATCGCCCTGTAATTCCGCCTTGTGCTAATAACGATTCACCAAAAGGAAATTTTGCGAGATCGTCAACCAAACTATAAAGAGCTGTTTGATCTTCTTCACTCACAGGAGTAGGACTATTCATAATTTTCTGAAGAACTCTAGCTTTCACAGTTACTAAATTAAAGGGCTCTGCTGATGGGGCGCCTTTCAAAGTATGCGTGAAACACTGACTGTCATCTACTGTCTCTTCAGGCATCTTTGATGCATCAACTTGTGACCCCATAACCAGCGCTCCCATTATTAAAACTATATTTCTCATAGCTTCTTCCTAGGATGCAACCGCCTTAAGGGGTTGATCCATCAAATTTTCATCCAATAAAGATTCAACAATGCGATCAAGGATTTTATTGATTTGACCTTCGTCTTCTCCCTGAGCCATCAGGCGTAGAAGCGGTTCAGTTCCTGATTTACGTACCAAAAGATGGCCTTTTGTCCCCAGTTCTTTTTCACCTGCTTGAATCGCAAATTTTACTTTTTCATTTTCAAGGGGGTTTCCTTGATGCACTTTAAGATTCCGCAAAATCTGGGGGTAGGGTTCAAAAATATGCGCCGCTTCACTCGTAGGCTTTCCTTGACTAACAATCACTGACAGCACTTGCAAAGCTGCAACAAGACCATCCCCAGTTCTAGCGTAATCGCTTAGGATAATGTGCCCAGATTGCTCACCACCTACGTTACAGTCATGGGTACGCATATATTCACAAACATGACGATCACCTACAGGTGTGCGTACAAGTCTAAGTTTTTCTCTTTCTAAATAGCGCTCAAACCCAAGATTAGACATCACTGTAGCGACAACAGTGTTGCCACGCAATTGATCTTGTTCTTTCATGGAACTTGCCACAAGCGCCATCAACTGATCACCATCGATTAGGCGGCCTTTTTCATCGGCCATTACCACTCTGTCCGCATCTCCATCCAGAGAAATACCAAGATTGGCCTTATGCTCAAGGACTGCCTTTTGCATAGCAGCAGGGGATGTGGCGCCTACTTCTTTATTAATATTAATACCATTGGGCTCATCTCCAATCGTAATAATTTCTGCCCCCAATTCCCAAAAAACTGTCGGAGCAACTTTATAAGCAGCACCATGGGCACAATCGATAACAATCTTCATGCCCTCCAAATTTTTGTTCTTAGGAAATGTATTCTTGACGAATTCTATATAACGGCCTGGAGCATCTTCAAGACGCTGAGCACGTCCTAGATCTTTAGGCGCCGCCAAGTTACGCAACTCCCCCTCAAAAACTCTCTTTTCAATCTCATGTTCTACTTGTTCTGAAAGTTTATAACCATCAGGACCAAAGAGTTTTATACCATTATCATGATACGGATTATGAGACGCGGAAATCATTACGCCTAGATCTGCTCTTAAAGAACGCACCAACATGGAAATCGCCGGTGTTGGCAAAGGCCCCAAAAGCATCACGTCCATGCCAACGGAAATAAAACCCGAGGTTAGAGCTGGCTCAATCATGTAACCAGAAAGTCGCGTATCCTTGCCAATAATAACACGGCTACGATGATGAACATTGCCGTTTTTAAAGTACTGCCCCGCTGCCACAGCCAAATGCATCATAACATCGGGAGTCATGGGTGGAACGTTGGCTGTTCCTCTTACACCGTCAGTGCCAAAAAGCTTTTTCATCAAAAAACATCCTAATATTTCTGACACTCTGTCTCGATCAGATTAAGAAATCAAGATAAATCAGCCAAACTCAATAATCAAGCAGGTCTTGACCTCTTTCACTCCTCATTTGAGTCAAGAAATGTCTTAAGACCCAGGCTGTCCTTGAGGATCCAATTTTGATGGACGGATACGCGTTGAACTCTTGCGTGGAGGCGTAGAGTTTTTGGGCTTATCCATTGGTTTTGTTTTGGGAGTTTGCTTACGATCCAGTTTATCCCCACTCAAAATCTTTTTAATTTCATCGCCTGAAAGGGTTTCATATTCCAACAAAGCTTTTGCTAATAAATGCAGTTTATCTTTGTTATCCTGAAGAACCTTTGTTGCTGCCTTATACGCTGTGTCAACAATACGCTTGGTTTCCTCATCAATAATCTGTGCCGTTGCTTCAGAAAACTGTTTTGTATGCCCCCCACCCATTGCAAACATGTCTTGATTCTGTGAGCCATACTTAAGAGGCCCTAACTTTTCGCTCATACCCCATTCAGTCACCATACGTCGTGCAATCTCTGTTGCATGATTAATATCAGAAGACGCACCTGTTGTTACTTTATCAGGCCCAAAAATCATTTCCTCAGCAATACGTCCTCCCATGGCGACTTCAAGATCAGCCATTAGCTTACTTTTAGCCATGGACACTCGATCTGTTTCAGGTAAACGTACCACCATACCCAAAGCGCGTCCTCTAGGAATAATCGTGGCTTTATGAATTGGATCAGAATTTGGATTATAAAACCCAACAATCGCATGACCACCTTCATGGTATGCCGTTAGCTTTTTTTCTTCATCAGTCATCACCATCGAACGTCGTTCGGGGCCCATCATGACTTTATCTTTAGCTTCTTCGAAATCAACCATAGAAACAACACGCTTATTTTGACGTGCCGCAATCAGAGCAGCCTCATTCACGAGATTAGCTAAATCAGCACCTGAAAACCCAGGTGTACCTTGAGCAATCACTACGACTTTTACATCTGGCCCTAACGGTACTTTGCCCATATGTACTTTCAAAATCCCTTCACGGCCTTTTATATCTGGTAAAGGAACAACCACTTGACGATCAAAACGACCGGGACGTAAAAGAGCTGGATCCAAAACATCAGGACGGTTCGTAGCAGCAATTAAAATAACGCCTTCATTGGACTCAAAGCCATCCATTTCCACGAGCAGCTGGTTGAGAGTTTGTTCACGTTCATCATTGCCTCCTCCTAACCCTACACCACGATGACGGCCGACAGCGTCTATTTCATCAATAAAAATGATACAGGGTGCATTTTTTTTCCCTTGCTCAAAAAGATCACGCACGCGACTTGCCCCCACCCCCACGAACATCTCAACGAAATCGGATCCTGAGATAGAAAAGAAAGGCACATTGGCTTCACCAGCAATAGCACGCGCTAAAAGAGTTTTACCTGTACCAGGAGGCCCCACAAGCAGCACGCCTTTTGGAATCTTACCACCAAGCTTCTGGAATTTATGAGGATCTTTTAGAAAATCAACGACTTCTCGAACCTCATCTTTAGCTTCATCACAGCCAGAAACATCATTGAATGTAACTTTTCCCGCTTTTTCAGAAAGCAATCTCGCTTTAGATTTTCCAAAACCCAAAGCCTTGTTGCTGCCTGCTTGCATTTGACGCATAAACAGTACCCATATACCAATAAAGAGCAACATAGGAAACCATGATAATAAAACACCCAAAAAGGAACTTCCTTCTGACTCAGCAGGTCCTGCAGACACACGAACTCCTTTGTCCGTCAACTTTTGAACCAAAGTAGGATCACTGGGTGCATAGGATGAGAACGTACGGCCATCCTCAAGACGGCCAGCAATGGCGTTGCCTTTAATGATGACTTCTCTTACTGAACCTTTATCAACATCATCTAGAAAATCAGAATACGCGAGATTCACGTTAGACGATTGACTACGTCCACCCTGAAACATATTGAATAGACCTATTAAAAAAAGCCCAGCGATAATCCACAAAATTATGTTGCGACCGTAATTATTCACTTTTAATCCTCATTTTGCCTTTCATTTAGAGTGTCCCTAATCTTTTACCAATTATGCCCCATTAGTGTTAAGTAAAAATGAAAATGAATTGGTTAGAGGATACTTGGGCCTAAACCACCCCCTTAAGGGGGTGTCATTAAGATTCTCATAGCATCCGAATCTGTATAGGTATTTTAGTTTATCCCTTTCAAAGAGGACTGGCAAGCCAAAAGCAACCTTTCTAGGCAGATATTTAAAGGCCGTTGAGCTTAAAACCTCTTTCTTCAACGGATTTTGAATTTGCTCTAAACAGGTAGTTTTACTAATCTTGTTTTCAAGATCATAAGATAAAAGAAACCTATTATCAAAAACCGCAGAGTGTTTTTGTTGATCTTCCCTAGAGATAGCTGCCGTTTCTCTCATGACAAAAAGCATACTCTTTTTCAAAACAATCAAACATCCACCAAGAGTGGCTGACTTAAACCCTAACGCATGGATTTGAATAAAAAGACGATCAAGAGCTTTACGTTTTGGCGCATAGTCCTCTGTACCTATTGTTTTGATAAGATTTTTCAAAATATCCTGCGCAAAAGCTTTTGGTAATTTGGCCCATGGTTCAAAAGATAATTGACCATAACCTTCAGGATACAAAGCTCCATAAGAAGCATAAAAACAGGCTGCTAATCGTTGCCATAAGTTCCGCAATTGTCCTAATTTTTCAAGCAATTCTACACAACTATGAGCCTTTTTAGAAAAGTCTATCCCTTGACGAAGCTGACTGCGCGCAAATTTTGGATTTATGTTACTTGGGTCTTCAATCCAAGTCTGTGCTCTCTCGCGCAAATAAACGCGCAATTCTTCTTTTGAGAGAGCTAATAAAGGCCTTAAGACACGTAAATCCCTTTTAATAACTATTGAGCTCATCCCCGCCAAGCCATCTAAATCACTTGCTTTTTCCTGTCTTAATAAAAAAGTTTCGAATTGATCTTCGCAATGATGCGCCAAAAAGAGGTGTAAAACTTGGTTCTGTACGCACCAATCCTGCATTAGATTAACACGTGCTACACGAGCGCTCATTTGTATGTGAGCTGTAGGCTTAGGTCCTCGCCAAGGCAAAATATGTGCTTCGATATGATGATCGTTGAGCCATGATTTCACCGCTTCAGCTTCCGCTGAAGATTCTGGTCGCAAACCATGATCAACAATGAGTCCGCAAAGTCTTCCCTGATATCGTTCTAACCAACGCTGAAGTAACAGCGTTAATGCAAGACTGTCACTACCACCAGATACGCCAACCGCTACCACAGGTGCTTCTTCAAAGGGTAAGAAGCGTTCCATTAAAGAACTAAATTTTATCTCCAGAAAACCGTGGGCTACTTTGGACACTTCAATCCTTGGCGAGCACGTTCTGCCAATTTTTTCACATTAGCTGGAGTTTGCTTAAATTCATCCTGAAGCTGCTCAAGGGCTATACAAGCTTCCTCTTTCTTTCCCATTCCTTTTAAGGAAAGCGCCAGTTTTGCAAGCGCTTCAGGTCCTTTTGCAAAAGCTTCTTTTTGTATTTCTTTGTTTTGCGATTTTTTCGTTTTCATGACTTCTCGATGCTTTTGATAAGCTTCTGCAAAATTAATCGAGGCATTCTTAAAATCTTTGCGTGCAAAATATGTCTCTGCCAACCAATAACGCGCATTAATAGCTAAAGAGCTCTTTGGATGGTTTCTCAAAAAAGCTTTAAAGGCTGTTTCTGCCTTTTTATAATCACCATCGCTTAGAAATTCCATGGCTCGTTCATAATCATCTTGATCTATTCCCGTTGGGAGAAAACTATCAGCTTTTCCCTTAAAAGCATCAGATGAAGAATTATCTTTTTCTTCTTCCTCATCCTCATCTTCATCATCGTCCTTTTCATCTTGCTCTTTCGTTGGAAGAGTCTTTTTAGAAGCAGCAGTCGGCTTCTTTTTTTGGTGAGGGTGTTTTAAAATATGTTCTTCTTTTATTGCAACTCCTTCATCATCCTCATGACTATCAATCTCTTGAGGTTGAGTTTTCTCAGATGCTTCAACTTTCTTTTCTGGTTGGGGTTGTTCTTCAACTTTTTTCTTCAAAAGCGGTTGAGGTTGCAAAGGTTTATCAGCATCAGGATTGTCAAGAATGTCATCATCATCCATAATCACATCATCATCATATCGAGGAGCAAGTTGTTTAGGTCTCTCAATAGTCATTAATTTTTGATTCTGATGCGGCTCTTGACCTATCCCAGATTCTGTCGGTGTTTTAATAATTTTTTGTGGTACTTCAGGAGCATCAATTCCACTCTTTAACTCCTTATTTTCCTGGCGAAGCAATTGTATTTCTTGCTCCAATTTTTGTAGGCGTGTTTCTATGTCCGCCTTTTGAGCTTTAGCATCATAAGCTCCGATCAATAACACCGCTAAAATTAGAATAACATTGGATTTTTTCATCATACAAAAACTCATGCACTTAAAAATAAATATTAAAATTATGTTTATTTTAGACTTTGAAGGTAAAGAGAAAGACCTCTTCCGTCAATATTCAAGTGAGCTAACAGGCTATTCATTGAGAGGAGAATTTAAAAGCATCGGTTAATGCTAAATTTTGATCAAAACAATAAAAAAGCTAGCCAAGAAAACTTGGCTAGCTTTTAAAAGAATTCCTAAATCGTAGTGATTTAGCGAATTACAGTCACAGCACGACGGTTTTTAGCCCATGCTTCAGCTGTATGTGCTGAATCTTCTGGGCGTGTCTTACCGTAGCTGATGATTTCGATGGTCTTTGCAGGCACGCCATGGGAAAGCAGAACTTTCTTTGCTGCGGCTGCGCGGCGTTGACCGAGCCCCATGTTGTACTCTTCAGTACCACGTTGGTCAGCATGACCTTCAACGATGACGTCAACAGATGGCCACTTCTTCAGCCATGCTGCTTGATTTGACAATGTTGTCTTAGCAGCGCTGTCGATGTGTGACTTGTTTGTATCAAAGAACACGCGATCGCCGACATTCTTTTGAAAGTCTTCGCGTGATCCTGGCACTGGACCTTCAGCGCTTGCTGATGGTGCAGGCCAATCACCGAATGTGTTGCCTTTCATGTCAGTGTCTTGCTTGTATGGTTCTGTGCTCTCGCAACCTGCAACGAGCATACCAATGGCTAATGCCCCTAATAATTTTTGACGCATGATAACTCCCTTTTCTCCTAAAATAATTTAAAGGTATCTTGTAATGTCAGGAAACCCAACAATCGAATTTCCAATAACTACATAACAATCGCTAAACAGTATAAAACGAAAGCCCTACGGGATCAAGGGGGACCATGCTGCAGTTATGGCCTCGTGTGGCGTTGGTACAACACGTTCGTTATATCCTGTAATATCGATTGTGTGAAGCTTGGCTTGTCCACTACGGTCTTCACGGGTGAACATGATAACACGCCCATTTGGCGACCATGTCGGAGAATCAACCATGTAACCCTGAGTAATCATGCGCTCATCACTACCATCGGTTTTCATAACACCAATATAAAAAATACCATGATGTTGCTTCACAAAGACGATTAAATCGCCTCGAGGAGACCAAACAGGAGAAAAATATTTTCCTTCCCCTTGACTAATTTGACGAGGAGATAAATCTGATGTCCCCATCACATAAATTTGTGGCTTCCCCCCCCTATCAGAAACAAAAACAATTTGTGACCCATCTGGCGAGAAGCATGGAGATACATCAATAACGCCATCTTCTTGAGTTAATCTATTAACCTGACGTGAAGCCAAATCCATAAGATAAAGAGAACTTGTCCCTTCTAATGCATAGCTCATAATAAGTTTAGTGCCATCGGGAGAAAAGCGTGGGGCATAGGTCATCCCTGGAAAATGCCCCAAAATCTCATTTTGCTGAGTTGACATCTTCATCAGATAAATATTGGGCTTGCGATTTAAAAAGTTCAGATAAGCTACTAAATCCAAATTAGGTGACAAACGCGGTGTCAGCACAAGAGCTCTACCATCGCTCAAAATTCTATGATTAGCCCCGTCTTGATCCATAATGGCTAAACGTTCAACGCGACGTTTACCCGTTTTAACACGCGATACATAAATAATTTTAGTATCAAAATAACCACTTTCTCCTGAAAGGCGTTGATAGACTTGATCTGCCACCTTATGGGCAATACGACGCCAAGTTTCAGATGTGGCTGTAAATGCATAACCGATGAGTTGACGCTCAGAATAAACATCAAAAAGACGAAACTCCACGCGCATACGACCATCTGACGTTTGATGTACTTGCCCCTTAAGAAGAGCTTGGGCATTAATAGCACGCCAATCAGCAAAACGAATTTGCTCTTGAGAGGGTTGGCTTTGAATGAAAGCAGATGAATCAATAGGCTTAAAAAGTCCGGAGCTTTCCAAATCATTGCTGATCACACTAGCAATATTTTGACCCATCTGATTTGTTTCAGCTGTGTTCCCTGAAAAAGGAAGAACGGCTATGGGCATAGGCTGCATTGTTCCTTCGGTCACATCAACACGCATCTCTGCTTGGAGAGGAATCGCTCCGAACATAAGCGTCAATGCCAATAAAATTCTATATAGTCCTTGCATCTTCATCTCCATATTACTCACTTAAAACATCATTTTTGGATCAAAACCAATAGTCATCTCTTTCCAAGACTCATACTTGTCCAGCGGCAATTTTAAAGGGCTACATTGGGGGCTTAAAATAGCCCTTAAAGCACTTTCCGCTGCTGTTCGAAAGAAAGGATCGCTCGCCATGCGCCCTGTGTCAACAATTTTAGCATCCCTCACAGTAGCATCAGGATTCATATGCACTTTTATATCCACCACGAGATTTTCAGCATCTCGAGCACCAGCCGGAATATTCCAACATTGTCCCAATTGTCGACGTAAGGCATCTAGCTGGCTCATAGTAAGTTTATCTCCTTTTTCTCCAGCTTCGTTAGACACTGCAGATTCTTCTTCCTCGTTCTCTTCAGCTTTTTTGTCGTCAGCTGTTGATTCTTTGAGCTCTTCTAAATTCTTCAAAATAGAATTAAAGCGATCAGCTGTCTTCTTCTTAGGCTCTTTTTTCTTTACTTCCTTTTTTTTCTCAATCTTTGGCTTAGGCTTCTCTTTTGGTTTTGGTTTTGGCTTTGGTTTTTCTTCTTTCTTTTCAATAGCCAAAGCTTCAGGCTCTTCTTCAGGTTCAGGTTCTGGTTCTGGCTCGGGCTTTGGTTCGGGCTTTGGCTCAGGCTTTGGTTCTGGTTTTGGTTCCGGTTTTGGCTCAGGCTTTGGATTTGGCGCGGGTTTTAAAACAGGATTTGGCGCTTGTGTTTTATCAGCAATCTCAACCACATCCACTGCTAAAGGCAAAATCATTTCGGGACGCTTTGACGAAATCAAAGGCAAGCCAATAAATATAAGAAAAAAAATCACCAGATGAAGCAGGCCTGATAGTATTGCAGCCTTACGCATTTTCATATGTTAACCTGGATGTCCTGTGTTTTTCTTTCCATGGGAAGGTTTCCCCTGATGCATCTCAGTAATAAGTGCGACTTTTTTAAGACCTGCTGCATTAATAGCACCAACGACTTCCATGATTCGTCCATAAGGGATTTTCTGATCTCCACGCACAAAGATACGTGCATCTGGTTTTGTTTCTGTGATTGCTTTCAACCGCGAAATCATTGCTTCAACGTCCATTTGCGTTTCTTGTAAATACACACGACCTTCATTGTCGATGGAGACGGTTAAGGGCTCTATATTATCGCCAATCGCAGTTGCTTTAGTTTTAGGCAGATCAACAGGCACCCCAACGGTCAAAAGAGGCGCCGTCACCATAAAAATTACTAAGAGCACAAGCATGACGTCCACCAAAGGAGTCATATTAATATCGCTCATCGTACCTTGACTTGCACGACGCCTTAAAGTTCTCATCGATGGTTTTGAACCAAAACCGCCAGCCATTTACTCGACTCCCTCAAGTTGACGAGAAATAATCGCCATAAATTCATTCACAAAAGAATCCAAACGACCTGCGTAACGATTGAGCTCAGTTGAAATTTTATTATACGCTAACACAGCTGGAATAGCAGCAACCAAGCCAATGGCTGTTGCAAAAAGAGCTTCGGCAATCCCCGGTGCCACAACTGCAAGGTTTGTGCTTTGGGACGCAGCAATACTTTGAAAACTGTGCATAATTCCCCATACAGTTCCAAATAATCCAATGAAGGGAGCGGTTGAGCCTACAGAGGCTAAAAAAGTCATTTGCTTTTCCAAATGATCCATTTCACGGTTTACAGTCACGTGCATCACTTTTTCAATGCGTTGTTGAAGTGTCGCTCTGAGATCATGGGATAAACCTCCACGAGACTTGGTACTGGAACGACGCCATTCACGCATCGCCGCAGCAAACACAGCTGACATAGGATCTTTTGGTCGAGCTCCCACGCGCTCAAACAGAGTATCTAAGGCCCCTCCCGACCAAAAGGCTTCTTCAAAATTATCTGCCTTAACGTTGAGAACACTAATCTTAGAAATCTTTGCAAAGATAATTGTCCAGCTCCAAAAAGATGCCAAAAGAAGTACAATCATTACGATCTGCACAACCCAGTCAGCATTAAGAAACAAATCCCACATAGAAAAGCCTGTATTATGTACAGACTGCCCAACTGCTACAGAATCAACCGTCGTATTTTCCATCTTTCTTACTCGCTATGTTTCGTCAACTTCTCTTTAATAACTTGCTTTACCTCATGGGGCAAAGGCACTGGTTTTAGTTTTTTAACATCAATAGTTGCCACAATTATTTTGATTTCCGCTAAAAGTTTGTCTTCACGCCATACATTCTGATCAAAATAAATACGTGTCGGCTTGACTTGAGAGATATCCGTTTGAATTGTTAATAAATCCCCTAAAAAGGCCGGCGCACGATAATCTACAATACACTGCCTTATAGCAAAAAATATGCCTTTTGGGTGTAAAATATTTGCAATATCATACCCATGCTCACGAAACATTTCTGTGCGTGCTCTTTCAGCAAATTTCAAATAATTACTGTGATAGACAACTCCGCCAAGGTCGGTATCTTCAATATATACACGCACCTTATGGTAAAAGGGTGGTTCAGGCTTTAAAATCTTATGAATCGTAGCCATACTCATTCTAATGTATCGATTTGGACCGCGCCTTTATCAAAAGCTAGCCCAAGGTAAGAATATGCATCTTTCGTCAAAACTCGTCCTCTAGGAGTACGTTGAATAAACCCCTGCTGAATCAAATACGGCTCTATCACTTCTTCTAAACTATCTTTTTGCTCAGAAAGAAGAGCTGCCAATGTGTCTGCACCAACAGGACCACCCGAATATACAGTCGCAATACGCTCCAAGTAAAGCCTATCTAAACTATCTAATCCTCGCTTATCAACCCCCAATCTATTAAGGGCTTCATCTACGATAATTTTATCAATACTGGTCTTATTCAACACCTCTGCAAAATCCCGCACACGCTTTAATAAACGTCCAGCGATACGCGGTGTTCCACGAGATCGATTCGCTATTTCAACGACACCATCTTTTGTCATAGACAAATTAAGAATCCGAGCACCACGAGCAACAATGGTCTCTAATTCTTGAGGTGTATAAAAATCTAAACGTAAGGGAATGCCAAATCGATCTCTTAAAGGCGATGTCATCAATCCTGTACGAGTTGTTGCTGCTACCAATGTAAAAGGAGGAAGATCAATACGAATGGAACGAGCAGCGGGTCCTTCACCAATAATTAAATCGAGTTTAAAATCTTCCATCGCCGGATACAACACTTCTTCCACTGCCGGATTCAAACGATGTATTTCATCAATAAAAAGAACGTCTCGTGGCTGCAAATTCGTAAGAATCGCTGCAAGGTCTCCAGCCTTAGAAATAATAGGACCAGATGTGGCCCTAAAGCCAACTCCCAATTCGTGAGAAATAATCTGAGATAGAGTTGTTTTCCCTAAACCTGGAGGGCCAAAAAATAAAACGTGATCCAAGGCTTCCTGTCGTTTTTTGGCAGCTTCAATAAAGATTTTCAAATTTTGACAGACTTGTTCTTGACCAATAAAATCCTTAAGAGATATTGGACGGAGCGTATTCTCCCCAAAATCTTCATGAAGTGTTTCTGGCGTTATAAGACGTTGTGGTTGCAAATTTTATACCTTTGCCAATTTCGCAAGTCCAACCCGAACTAATTCTTCTACTGTACCATGCTCTGGATTTTTCTGAAGTGCAAATTGTACTGCTCTTTCAGCTTCAAAGTTTCGGTAACCAAGGTTAACAAGAGCTGAAACTGCATCTTGAAAAATATTATCAGCTTGAGAGCCCATCTTTTTGGTCAACGCAGGATGCATGTAAACAGGAGCCAAAGATTGCACTTTATCTTTCAATTCAGTCAGAAGCCGAGCTGCCAATTTTGGCCCAACACCATCGGCTCTTGAAAGAAATGTTTTGTCTTGGGAAGCAATCCCTTGAGCTAATTCAGCTGGTGTTCCAACGGAAAGAAGAGAAAGGGCAACTTTCATACCAACCCCTTGAACACTTAAAAGCATCCGAAACCAATCACGTTCTTCCAAGTCCCAAAATCCATAAAGATGCATAAAATCTTCACGTACGATCATGTCTGTGTGTAAAGCACATGCATGACCCATTTGAGGGATTTTATCGAGTGTTTTTGCAGAACAAAACACGTGATAGCCAACTCCCTGTACATCAAGCACAATAGCATTCTCGAATCTGTGTTCAACAACCCCTTTTAACTTGGTAATCATGCAACTGTTCCCCATCGTTCCTGAGTTTGCAAAAAGTGCCCATGACAGATTGCGACAGCCAAAGCATCAGCAGCATCAACCTCCTGACAATTACTTGTCGGCAAAAGTCTTCGCACCATCATCAGTACTTGATCTTTTTCAGCATGTCCTACTCCCACCACGGTTTTTTTTACACGATTAGCCGAATACTCGCCAACCCTTAATCCGAACTGAGCTGGCGCCAACATTACAACACCACGCGCCATACCAAGTTTTAACGTTGAAGTTGGGTTTTTGTTAACAAAAGTTTCCTCTACTGCTGCTTCACGGGGAGTATAACTCTGAAGAATGCTCATCAGCTTTTCGAATAAAAATTTCAATCTTTCACTAAAATCAAGATCTTTGGGGGGAGAGACCGTACCGTGAGCCACATGCTTTAAAGAATTTCCTTGGCATTCAATCACACCCCATCCTGTACGAATGAGCCCTGGATCAAAACCAATTATTCTTAAAGAATGTGACACCCTCTTATCCTTATTGGGTTAACTTCGTCAATATCGCCTCGTCAACCTCATAGTTTGCAGCAACAGTTTGTACATCATCATTATCTTCCAAGGCATCAATGAGCTTAAAAAGACCCTTTGCTGTTTCTTCATCTAAAGGAACACTTACATTTGGGCGCCAATCAAGCTTCGCCGCTTGAGGGTCGCCAAATTTTTTTTGTAAAGCCTCACGAACTGCATTCAATCTATCTGCAGCACACGTTATTGTATGCCCTTCTGAATCAGAAACGATATCTTCTGCTCCTGCTTCTAGGGCTTCCTCAAACATTTTCTCAGGAGTTGATACGGAAGCTGGGTACCGTATGAGCCCTATACGAGAAAATTGAAAACTTACACTATTTGTTTCGCCTAAATTTCCGCCAAACTTTGTAAACGCAGCTCGCACATCAGAAGCGGTTCGATTACGATTCTCTGTTAAGCATTCAACAATTAATGCTACTCCACCAGGCCCATACCCTTCATAGCGAATTTCCTGGTAATCAAGATCTTCATCTCCACCAGAAGCACGTTTAATTGCTCGCGTCACAGTATCTTTCGGCATGTTAGCTTCCCTTGCCGAAATGATAGCAGCTCTTAAGCGGGGATTCGAATCAGGATCGCTTCCACCTTCTTTTGCAGACACTGTAAGTTCTCGAATGATTTTTGTAAAAATCTTGGCACGTTTGGCATCTTGCGCGCCCTTACGATACATAATGTTTTTAAATTGGGAATGTCCAGCCATAGGTTTTCAACACTTAACTAAATTAGATTAAACTTTTCAAAAGATCCCAAAGTGAGAGGATACAGTCAAGGATGTTTCTTATTCTGCTTCCACAATTTCTTCACCTGCAGATTCTATGGTAATTTCGCCACCAAAAGAACACATTAGGACTGAATCACTTGTCAGAACAGCCGTTTCTCCTTCAAATTTTGTTGTCATAGAACCAATCAACCATTCACCTGCCGGTTCCATAGTACAATCTGCATCTGACTCTTCGATCGCACTTAAAATGGTACAAGTTCCAAAACCCTCAATATTTGCTCCAAACTCATTATCTGTCACAAGAGCAACAATTTCTCCAGTAACATTAATTGTTACAGCTTCGATAGCAAGTAGAGAACAAGAAGAAGACCCCATGTCACACTTGAGTTCAGCAGCTTCTACCACAACATTAGACATGCTTACTCCTTATTATTTAAGAGTTAAAAGCACTATTATTTTATATGACGACGTACCCTCCTCAAGGCAAAATACATCATTACAGAAAAAACTGACAAGTAAATCAGAACTTTAATGCCAAGACGTTTTCTTGCTTCCATTTCAGGTTCAGCAGCCCAAGATAAAAAAGTCACGACATCATCTGCCATCTGCTCAACAGTTGCTTTTGTTCCATCAGTATACGTTACGAGACCTTCTTTTAAGGGCTCAGCCATGGCAATCTGATTACCTTGGAAGTAAACGTTATAATGCATTCCAGGATTTAAAGTTACTCCAGCTGGAGGCTCTTTGAAGCCAACAAGTAACGCTTTTACATAATCAGCCCCACCATTACGTGCCTTGACAATCAGCGATAAATCAGGGGGATAGGCCCCATTGTTTGCTGCTCGAGCTGCTTTTTCATTAGGATAAGGTGAAACAAATGCATCTTGTGATTCAGCAGGGCGTGTTATCGATTCTCCTTCATCATTTAACGTGGGAACTTGATATTGCTTTGCTATGGCTTTGACTTCCCCATGAGAAAAACCAAGATCACGTAAATTGCGATAACTCACAAGATTCATGGAATGACACGTTGAACATACTTCTTTATAGACCTGAAAACCTCTTTGCAAAGCAGCGCGGTCAAAAGTACCAATGGGACTTTTAAAACTCCAGTCGTTTTTTGGTGGAGGAGTATGACCTTCTCCACGCACAAAAGAAGATATTCCGCAAAAGAGGAGGGTAAGAAAAACTGCTCTTAACTTCATTTGCCTCTCCCTTGCTTTTTAGCATAGGCTTCATCAATACTTTTTGGTAAAGGCAGCGGCTTTTCAAAGCGACTCAACACAGGCAATACAGCGAAGAAGTGGAAAAAATAATAGACCGTTGCCAAGCGTCCAATAAAAAGAGGCCAACCTTCTGGTAATTGAGATCCTACCCATCCCAAAGTTAAACAGGTCATAACAAAAACCCAGAATAACCATTTATAATAAGGTCTAAAATGCGCACTTCTGATGGGTGAACGATCTAGCCAAGGCACCACAAACAGCACCAAAACAGCGCTGAACATTAAAATGACCCCTCCCAATTTGCTTGGAACAGACCGCAAAATGGCATAAAAGGGAAGGAAATACCACTCAGGCACAATGTGTTGAGGTGTTACTAAGGGGTCTGCTGGAATATAATTATCAGGTTCGCCAAAAAAATTCGGCGCAAAAAATACGAAACCTGCCCATATTAACAAGAACACACCCAACCCAAAGCTATCTTTCAACGTATAATAAGGATGAAAAGGAATACTGTCTTTTGGTGTCTTTTTATCAATGCCTAAAGGATTATTCGAACCATGTTCATGGAGAGCAATCAAATGAAGCGCTACGACTGCAATAATTAAAAAGGGAATAAGGTAGTGCAAAACAAAAAACCTATTAAGCGTTGGGTTGTCGACTGACAATCCCCCCCAAAGCCAACTGACAATACTATCTCCAACAAGCGGAATCGCTGAAAATAAGTTAGTGATAACCTTTGCACCCCAGAAACTCATTTGTCCCCATGGAAGCACATACCCCATAAATGCTGTGGCCATCATCATCAAAAAAATCACAACTCCCAAAATCCAAAGCAACTCACGGGGAGCTTTATAGGAGCCGTAATAAAGACCTCTAAAAATGTGCAAATAGACCACAATAAAAAACATAGAAGCGCCGTTCATGTGAATATAGCGAATAAGCCAACCATAGTTTACATCACGCATAATACTCTCAACGCTACGAAACGCGTGGTCCACATGAGGGGTATAATGCATAGCTAAAAAAATGCCCGTCAAAATCATTATCACCAAAGTGATGCCTGCCAATGACCCCATATTCCAAAAATAATTTAAATTTTTAGGTGTCTTATATTCAACGAGATGCTTCTGCATAAAGCCGAACATCGGCAATCTATATTCAATCCAGTCGACAAGTGCTGCAGTTTTCGATTGCTTTTTTATGCCTTTTCTCGGTTTTGCACTCTTAGATTTTTTTATTGCCATTACACTGCCTCCTCACCGATACGGATAGAGTGATCGCTTAAAAATCTATAGTGAGGCACTTCAAGATTTTTAGGAGCGGGGCCTTTGCGAATACGTCCCGAGGTATCGTACTCAGAGCCATGACAGGGGCAAAACCAACCACCAAAATGGCCACGATTATCGCTGACTTTCTGACCAGAAGGAACGCAACCTAAGTGCGTACAAACCCCTATGACGACTAACCATTCGGGTTTTTGGACACGATCTTTATCAGCTTGAGGATCGACAAGTTCATTCATATTCACATTCACAGCCGCCTTTATTTCATCAGGGGTCCTGCGACGGATAAAAATTGGTTTTCCTTGCCACATTACAGTAATCGCTTGCCCCTCTTTAACTGGAGCCAGATTAACATCCACAGAGGCTACAGCAAGAGCATCTGCAGCTGGGTTCATACTATCAATCAACGTCCAAGTCGCCCCAGCAATGCCGACTCCACCCATGGCAGAGGAAGCTAAAATTAAAAAATCCCTACGAGATTTTTTATTGTTTTCAATTTTTTGTATCGTTGTTTTGGACACGTTCCCCTCAAAAAGTTTTGTTGAGTCTTTGTCTTGTTTGATCATAGAATGTAATCTGAATGCAGACTTGAGTAAATAGCAAGACGCTTTTTCTGCATATTTTATTTAAAAAAGCGTCTCAAACACATCAAGGATATTATGGATCCAATTACACACGGATTTCTTGGCAGTACGATTGCTCAAAGCTTCACTCCTCGTTCCCTAGGCCTTCGGTTGATTGTGGTCGGCGGTCTAGTCGCCATGCTCCCTGATGTTGATATTATCGCCGACCCCTTTGTCGGAACTCTTGAAGGTCTTTTTTATCATCGTTGGATAACCCACTCAATATTTTTTGGTCCTATTGTAGGACCTTTTTTGGGATTTCTTTTATGGAAAATTTATGGAAAAAAATACTCACATGAACGCAAACCATTTTATTTCTTTATCTGGAGTTTGATTCTTTCTTTAGCTCTCTTGAGTCATGCCTTTCTAGATTGCTCAACAAGTTACGGCACTCAGCTATTTTCTCCTTTCAGCACTACCAGAGTTGCTGGGGATGCAGTAGCCGTCATCGATCCATTTTACAGTATTATTGTTTTCATTGCCGTTGTTTCTGGAATCGTTGCTATCAAACGCAAAAAAATCTCTCTAGCGCGGGGATTAGCTGTATCAGCTTTGATCCTTTCAACACTCTATTTAGGGTACGGTTATTGGATGAATCAGAAGTCCATTGCCTTAGCCAAAGCTGACCCCTCCATGAGCACTTTTGAGATTTACTCTTACCCGACACTTCTTCAGCCTCACTTTCATCGTCTTATTGCTATAAAAGAGAACCAAAGTTGTATTGCGTATTTTAATATTCTCCATCCTCCTCAAAAAATAAATTGGTCATGTCAAAATCAAGCTTCTGACCCTGAAGTAAAATCATTAGAAAATACTCACCAAGGACAGCTTTTTATTTGGTTTGCCATGGGAAAAGTCTTGAGAAAAACCACAAGGTTAGAGAATGGCGACAAGTTGGTCAAAATTTTAGATTTGCGCTATGGACTCGATGAAAAACATGAGATGTGGGGAATAGAAGGTCTTTTTGATCAAACTGGCATCTTAAAAGGACAGATTAAACATTATCACAATCGTCCTCCTTTAGAATGGTCCTATGTTAAAACGACACTCAAGAGATTATTCTCATGATTCCAGAAGTATTAGATCATTGGCACCAAAAAGGCTTCCCTTTGGAACTCATGATTGCCCCTCATCCTCGCGCCAAACGATTAAAACTACAGTTTGATCAACGTCGTCAAAATTTTAAACTCACCACGCCAGTACGTATCAAACCTGCCAAAATTTTAGATTTCTTAAAAGACTGTGAGGTATGGATTAAAAGACAGTTAGCTCAACGTATAGAGCGTCCTGCGATTCCCCAGGACATCACTTTGTTTGGTCAAACGCTGCAATTAACATTTGCAAACAGAACGACGACGCATATTTGGGCAGATGAAAAAACACTTTATATATATGGACCTGAAGAACATCACCTTGAGAGTTTGAAGAAATGGCTCAAGCAACAAGCAAAAAGCTATTTCCACCATAATGTTACCCTTTTTGCTGAACAACTAAACGTTACTTTTCAAAAAATTAGCATTAGAGATTCCACAACTCGATGGGGGAGCTGTTCGTCTTCAGGCAATTTATCTTTTTCATGGCGCCTTATCCTAGCTCCTCTAGAAGTATCTCAATATGTTTGTGCACACGAAGTTGCTCATTTAAAGGAACTGAACCACAGTCATCGGTTTTGGCAATTGGTGAACACGCTGCACCCAAACCACAAACAATGTCGGCTTTGGCTCCGAAAAAACACCCCATCACTCTTTGCTTTTTAAGGTTTAATGCTATGAGACTCACCCTATTTCAACCTGAAATTCCTCAAAACACCGGCACTTTAATTCGTTTAGGAGCTTGTCTTAATGTACCCATTGATCTCATTGAACCCTGCGGTTTCGTGCTCACAGATAAAGGGTTAAAACGTGCAGGAATGGATTACATTGATTTAGCCGTCCTGAATCGTTACATATCGTGGAAAGACTTTATGGATAACAGACCTCTGGGACGTCTCATTTTTCTCACCCCAGAATCTCCTACCCCCTATCATTTATTTTCATTTAATCATAATGATACATTGCTTTTGGGAAGCGAAAGCACTGGCATTCCTCAAGAACTTTATTCTAATATGGATGCCACGGTGTCGATCCCCATGGTTCCGGAAAGACGCTCTTTAAACGTCGCCATTGCTGCGGCCATGGTTCTTGGTGAAGCCCTCAAGCAAACAAATTTATTCCCAAGGACCCTATAAAAGGAGAATAGAAATGCAAAAAAAACGCGCTCAAGAATGGTTTGAAAATCTTCAAGATCAAATTTGTTTAGCCTTTGAATCCATTGAACAAGAGCACGCGGCAAAACACCCAGGCTTAACTCCGGGACGCTTTGAAGAAACCAAGTGGCAACACCCGCAAGGGGGTGGCGGACGTATGCGTGTCATGCGCGGCAACGTTTTTGAAAAAGTCGGAGTCAATGCTTCAACAGTTCATGGAGAATTTTCAGAAGACTTCCGTCATGAAATCCCTGGAGCTGATCAAGATCCAAAATTTTGGGCGAGTGGTATTTCCCTTGTTTCCCACATGGCATCGCCAATCGTGCCTGCTGTTCACATGAATACACGCCACATCGTCACGTCAAAATCGTGGTTTGGAGGAGGCGCGGATCTGACGCCTTATGTTCCTTTCGAGGAAGACCGTAAAGAATTTCATGACGCTTTTCAAAGCGCCTGCGACAAACATCATCCAGACTATTACACAAAATATAAAAAATGGTGTGATGAGTATTTTTATCTTAAACATCGTCAAGAGCCTCGTGGCATTGGCGGTATTTTTTACGACTATCATAATTCAAATGATTGGGAGCATGATTTCGCCTTCACGCAAGATGTAGGCAAAGCCTTCCTCCACATTTACCCCAAACTTGTCAGACGACGCATGGAGTCGTCTTGGACACCAGAACAACGTCAACATCAACTTCAACGTCGTGGGCGTTATGTGGAGTTTAACTTACTCTATGATCGTGGAACACGCTTTGGTTTGATGACTGGAGGAAATGTAGAAGCGATCTTGATGTCTATGCCTCCTGAAGTCAAATGGCCATAAAAGCTGTTTTATTAAATTAAGACTGAAAGAAATAAAGTGGATGCGGTATAAAAACTCATCTTTCATAGTCTCTTCATTTATAGAAAATTCAGCTAAATCAAAAGTGCTTGAACAAGCTTGGAATTATGCATTCTCTCAAGAAAAGAGGCTTGTTAGTGGCACGCTTCAAGCAGAAGCATGACTTGATAGGCCTCCTCTGCAAGAATGGGCGGAGGAGAGTTATTATCAATGGCCTTAGCTAGGGATTTATAAAATGTTGCATAATTCCCAGGAATTGTAGGAACCCTGGTATGTCGTTTATTAACACTCAGGATACCATGATTCTCTTCCTTATCTTGACCCCAGGTTTTACAAAGAGGGATTCTTCCTGCAATCAGGTCTTGTTCTTGAGGGTCTATTCCATATTTCAAGAAACTTCCGTTTGTCCCATGAAGTTGATAGCGTGGCCCTGGACTATAAACGAGATTGCTAGCCTTTAGAATAACCCGCTTTGCTCCATACTTTAAAATTAAATGGACGTAGTCATCAGCAATGGCACCAGGCCTTTGTGTTATGATATCAGCATCAATAGCACTCGGCAGACCAAAAAGAGAGACGGCCTGATCGAGTAAATGAGAGCCTAAATCGTATAAAATTCCTGACCCAAGCCCTTCATTTTCTTTCCATCGTTGTGGATTAGGGAGCGGTCTATATCTGTGAAAGTGCGCTTCATATAAATAGATCTCGCCTAATACTTTTTCGGCGATGAGTTTTTTGATGGTTAAAAAGTCTCCATCCCATCGTCTATTGTGATAAACGGTTAGAATTCGTTTTTGACGCTGAGCGATTTTGATAAGATCTTGAGCTTCTTTAGAATGAATCGTAAAAGGCTTATCAATCACAACGTGTTTTCCAGCTTCAAGAGAGGCTTTAGCCAATTCATAATGAGTTGTATTAGGAGTAGCAATCACAATTAAATCTAAGGTTGGATCTTTAAGAACATTGGAAAAATCTGATTCAACCTGGGCTCTGGGAAGGGTTTCTTGAACTTTTTCAGCATTTGAGGAGACAACCCAGCATAAATTGTAGTCTTCAAGAACATTTAAAAAAGGCGCATGAAAAGTCCTTCCAGAGAATCCAAACCCTACAAGGGCAACATTTATTGGGAGCTTGATGTCCATATCCTTTGCCTCTTTCATTTTAAGAACAGCTTTTTCCTTAAATACCCACGGCTTCTTTTCTTTTTTGTTGTAGACCTTTTTTAAAGAAAATCACCAAGAAACTTTATTTTTGTAATATTTTGAATACCTAAGGTATACTTATTTAAAATTTTTTAAAGTAAATGTGTCATTACATCGTAGTTTTAATGATCTCGCTTCTTCGCATTATATTTCGTGATTCTTTCCTATTTTCAGACGTCTTGAGTCTTATATGCCCTAAACTCATATAAAGAAAATTTGCCAGTTGTTTTTTTGCAAGAAATGCTCTTAAGATGATTTCGATCACCATGGGGTGAGGATTATTTGCGCTTTCACTTTGCCCCATGTTAGGATGCCACCATCATAAAATTTAGGGTTCATATCAATGGATAAGCAAAAAGCATTAGAAGCCGCTTTAAGTCAAATCGAAAAGGCCTTTGGCAAAGGGTCAGTTATGCGTTTAGGTCAACAAAAAATTGAAGAGGTTCAAGCCATCCCAACCGGGTCTCTTGGCCTTGATATTGATTTAGGTATTGGGGGCCTTCCCATAGGTCGTATCATTGAAATTTTTGGCCCTGAAAGCTCGGGGAAGACAACTTTGGCGTTGCATGTCATCGCTGAAGCGCAAAAAACAGGGTGTACCTGTGCTTTTATTGATGCCGAGCATGCTTTAGACTCCGTTTATGCGGGTAAAGTTGGTGTCTCTGTCGATAGTCTGCTGATCTCTCAACCAGATTCGGGCGAGCAAGCTCTTGAAATTGCGGATACTCTTGTGCGATCAGGAAGCGTTGATGTTCTTGTTATCGACAGCGTTGCCGCTTTAGTTCCAAAAGCTGAACTCGAAGGCGAGATGGGAGATTCCCACATGGGATTACAAGCGCGCCTTATGAGTCAAGCTTTACGTAAATTGACAGGTTCCTGCAGCAAATCCAAATGCATGGTGATTTTTATCAACCAAATCCGTCACAAAATCGGTATTATGTTTGGCAACCCAGAAACAACCACGGGTGGTAATGCCCTAAAATTCTACGCCTCTGTAAGACTTGATATTCGTCGCGTTTCTGCCATCAAGAACCAAGAAGATGTGGTTGGCAGCCAAACCCGCGTTAAGGTCGTGAAAAATAAAGTAGCGCCTCCCTTCAAGGTCGTCGACTTTGACATCATGTATGGCGAAGGTATTTCTAAAGTCGGTGAACTCATTGATCTGGGCGTAAAGTATGAAATTCTTGAGAAATCAGGCTCTTGGTACTCTTACAAAGACCAGCGTATCGCCCAAGGACGTGAAGCAGCAAAGGTCTTTTTAAAAGAAAATGCTGAGATGGCTGTGGAAATTGAAAATGCGATTCTGCAAAAGGTGGGTTTACCGTCACGTGTTGGACATACTTCAGAACCTACAAAGTCTGAGAAAAAGTCTAAAAAGGATGGGCGCGATACGAAAACAGAAACGGATGCAGCTGCATAAACTTTTTAGAACTTACATAAAATAAAGCGTTTATAAATCTATGTGGACTACAGCGAAAACACGTCAATTCTTTTTGGATTATTTTTCCAGGAATGAGCATAAAATTGTTCCATCCAGTGGTCTCGTTCCTCGTAACGACCCAACCCTTCTCTTTACCAATGCGGGTATGGTGCAATTCAAAAATATTTTCACGGGTGCCGAAAAATCTTCATTTTCTCGAGCAGCCACCGCACAAAAATGCATTCGTGCCGGAGGTAAACACAATGACTTGGAAAATGTGGGGCATACAGCCCGCCATCATACATTCTTTGAGATGCTTGGTAACTTTTCTTTCGGCGATTATTTTAAAGATCGCGCCATTGAGCTTGCCTGGAATTTAGTAACAAAGGAATTTGGTATCGATGCAAAGCGTCTTTTAGTCACCGTTTATATTGACGATGACGAAGCTGCAAAACTATGGAAAAAAATTGCCGGTCTTAGCGACGATCGTATTTTACGTATTGCTGGATCCGACAATTTTTGGGCTATGGGTGAAACAGGTCCCTGTGGCCCCTGTTCTGAAATATTTTTCGACCATGGCGATAAAATTCAAGGCGGACCTCCAGGCACACCTGAAGCTGATGGAGATCGCTTCGTTGAGATTTGGAACCTAGTTTTTATGCAATATGAAGATGCAGCGGATACAGAAGGAGCGATCAAGCGTCTTTCTCTTCCCAAGCCTTCCATTGATACAGGCATGGGGCTTGAGCGTGTATCTGCCGTTCTGCAAGGTGTCCATGACAACTATGACATCGACCTCTTTAAAAATATTATTCAGGTTATTGCCGAAGAATCAAAAGTTGCCTATCAAGGTCCCCAAACGCCTTCTCACCGCGTTATTGCTGATCATCTACGTTCCACTTCTTTTTTAGTTGCTGAAGGTGTAACGCCTTCTAATGAAGGACGGGGCTATGTTTTAAGACGTATCATGCGTCGTGCTATGCGACACGCCTATTTGATGGGACAAGAAGAGCCCTTTATTTATCGTCTTGTGCCAACTTTGATCAATGAGATGGGAGAAGCCTATCCCGAGCTTACCCAAGCCCGAGCTTTTATCACTGAAACAATCAAGCTTGAGGAAGAACGGTTCTTAAAAACGTTAGGTCGCGGCTTAAAACTTCTTGAAGAAGAATCAAAAGGAATTGCTCAAAACGGCAGTCTTGCAGGTGCTATCGCCTTTAAACTCTATGATACGTATGGCTTTCCCATAGACTTAACAGAAGATGTCCTAAAATCACGCGGTATTTCAGTCGAAATGCAAGGCTACGAAAAAGCCATGGAGCATCAACGTCAAGAAGCCCGGGCAGCATGGGTTGGGTCTGGCGAACAAAAGACTGATCGCATTTGGTTTGATGTGTTTGAAAAAACTGGTCCTTCAGAATTTTTAGGGTACACAACCCATGAAGCTCAAGGGATTGTTCAAGCATTAGTTTTAGACAACAAAAGTGTCCCCCGCGCACAAAAAGGGGATATGGTCCATTTGATTTCTAATCAAACACCTTTCTATGCTGAATCTGGTGGTCAAGTTGGTGATACAGGCATTATCCTTAGTGAAAAAAAGGCTTCCTTTGAAGTCGTTGATACTTTTAAACGCGCCGATGGATTGTTTGTCCACAAGGGAATCGTTAAGGATGGTTCCTTTGAAATAAACGATACAGTAACACTTAAGGTTGATGCAGAGCGCCGAACGCTCCTGCGCTCTAATCATTCTGCCACTCACCTTTTGCATGCAGTTTTAAGGAAGCATTTGGGCACTCACGTTGTACAAAAAGGTTCTCTTGTTGCTCCCGACCGTTTGCGTTTTGATTTTAGTTATCCAACACCTCTGTCAAAGGATCTTCTGCAATCAATTGAAGACGAAGTTAATTTCCTCATTCGCCGTAACACGGATACCGTTACGCATGTTATGAGCCCAGAAGAGGCTCAACATTCTGGAGCCCTTGCCCTCTTTGGAGAAAAGTATGGAGAAACCGTACGTGTGGTTTTTATGGGGGCGGGAGATCAAGATAAGTCTTATTCTATTGAATTTTGTGGTGGCACCCACGTCCATCACACAGGTGATATTGGCTATTTCAAAATTATTTCAGAATCCGGCGTCGCAGCAGGCATAAGACGCATTGAAGCTTTAACTGGAAAAAGTGCAGAACAATTCATATCACAACGTCTTTCTATTCTCGATCACATCGCCACTTCCTTAAAAGTAACTCCCGATAAGATCATTGAGCGCATTGAAGCGCTCCGTGAAGAACAAAAAAAGCTTGAACGCTCTCTTAAAGAATTACGTGAAAAACGTGTTACAGGTGGCTCAGATGATGGTGATATCAAGATTATTGCAGGCATTAAATTAGTAAGTCATGTTAGCGATGAAACACCTGCGGGAGAATTAAAACCCATTGTTGACCAGCTCAAGAAAAAAGTTGGCTCTGGAGTTGTAGTTGTAGGGAGTAGTTTTGAAGGCAAAGCGTCGATTGTTGTAGGCATCACTGATGACCTCACCAGCAAGCTTGATGCTGTAAAATTTGTGAGACTTGTAGTACCGATCCTTGGTGGTAAAGGTGGAGGGGGGAGACCCGACCTGGCACAAGCTGGGGGTCCAGAAACGAGCAAAATTTCTACAGCAATCAGTGCAATCGAAAAAGCACTTGCAGAAGAAAAATAAGTCGAGTTCTTTATTTTCCTGTTGTGACCACTAGAAGCTGTGCTATTTTTATTACATGCTTGATTTTAATGCACTGAGGGAGACCATGGTTAAGAGCCAAATTCTCCCTAATAAAGTTTCAAATCCTCTTCTCATTAAGGCCTTATCAACAGTGCCTAGAGAACTTTTTGTAAAAAAAGAGTATGAAAATTTGGCTTATGCTGATGGAATTCTCCCTCTTGATCACAATAGATCCATTATGCCTCCTCTCGTCTTTGCAAACCTGGTAGAAGCTCTCTCAATTCAGCCTGACGAAAATGTCCTCGATGTTGCTGCAGGATACGGCTATTCTTCAGCCATCCTAGGTTTTCTCTCTAAGCTCGTGATCAGCTTAGAATCAGATCTTGATCGTTCAAAAATTGCTAAAAGACTGTTGGAAGAGCTTAACATTTTTAATGTGAAATCCGTCTCAAATCCTTTAAATAAGGGCTGGTTAAAAGCTGCACCTTATGATGTCATTATTCTTGAAGGCGTTGTTCATGAAGTCCCATCAAAACTCTTTGAACAATTAAAAGATGGCGGGCGATTAGGGGCACTTATCGCGTATAACTCCTATGAAACCCCTCGAGCAACCATTTTCCATAAAACCAATAAAACTCTTACAAGAAAAATTGTTTTTGAAGCTGAAGCTCCAATGATCAAGGAGCTTGCACCTGTAAAAACCACCTTTGTACTATGACTCATCAACAAAAATACCCCCTTGAGTTATCTCCTCAAGAACTTCAAGAATTATGGGTCAACAATCCAACATTGCTCGTCCTAGATGTACGGGAAAAAGCCGAACTTCTATTATCAAGTATACAAGGAACCTCACATATTCCCATGAATGAGTTAACATTGAAGGGTCCGCTATTAAATCCTAAAAGCCATATTATAACTCTTTGTCATCATGGTTATCGCAGTCTCCAAGCTGCACTGTATTTTAGAGAATTAGGGTTTACAAAGGTTCAAAGCTTAAAAGGCGGCATTGATGCTTGGAGCCGCCTTATTGACTCATCGGTGCCATTGTATTAGAAATAATGCTATTAAAAGGTAAGGCTAAAAAAACCCATGAAACAAAATATTTCTTTGAAGAAACTATTCTTAATTTCCTCAGCTGTCGTTGTTCTTTTAGAGCCCGTGGCAGCGCAAAGTCCAGAGCCAGAAAATCCTGAGATAGGTCTGCTGTATGCAGAAGAAAAGGCTGTTGAAAAAGTCTTACAATCAGGCATTCAACATGGGACTTTAACATCAGATCATCCCTTTATTACAGCTCTTACTCTTGCCTACCAGCAAAATAGTAACCTATTAGCTAAAATTCGGGAACAATATAGTGTTCACGAGGATGTATCTATTGCTCGGTCTGGATTCTTACCCAGCCTTTCTGTAACATCAAGTGTCGGAAAAAATTGGCAAGCCGTAGAAAGTCCTCCACCAGGTGGTGCTGCTCTCTCAAGACCTACAAGCGCTTCAGTTACATTAAAACAATCTCTTTATGCAGGTGGATCAACTCTTGCAAACACGAAGGCAGCTGAAATCGGAGTCCATGCAGGCCTAGAATCTTTCCGTTCAACTGAACAAGACGTTTTGTTATCTGCTGTGCAAGTTTATTTGGACCTCTGGTATAAAAGAGCAGCGGTTGAATTAAAAAAAACCCAAGTTAAAGTCCTAGAAAAGACATTAGAACAAGCCCTCGCTCAAGCCGAAGTTGGTGAAAAAACATTAACAGATGTTTCTCAAGCAAAATCAGCTTTAGCGCAAGCAAAATCAGAATTGATTGCGGCGGCACAAGATGCAAAAACGGCAGAAGGTTCATATATCAATACCATTGGTTCACCCCCCACTGATTTAACGCCTCCTCCTGCTTTAGATGAAGCTATGGACACTCCCAAGACTAAAGAAGAAGCAATTAAAAAGGCAAATAAAGACCACCCAAATGTTGTGAGTGCTAATTACTCGTTGGCAGCAGCTAAGAAAGGTGTCGATGTCCGTGAAGGATTGCTTTTGCCAAGTGTGGATCTCAATGCAAATGCTGGGAGAGACTTACAATCAAGGGGCGCCCACAGTCGCAGCAATAGCGCTCAGGCAACTGTCTCTTTAACAGTTCCTATCCTGAATGGCGGTGGTTCTGATTGGGCAAACTTAAGAAAAGCCTATCATGCAGAAGCACAAAAACGCGTAGAAGCACGTAAAGCTCTTCAACAATCAACAGCTAATGCAATCTCTGCTTGGGAGTCTTGGGTCGGTGCAAAAAATAGAATTGCACAATTGACGGTTCAAGTACAAGCGGCAGAACTCAGTGTTCAAGGAGCGCGTCAAGAATCCTTGGTTGGGGAAAGAACACTGCTTGATGCTTTAATTACCGAACAGAACTTAGTTACTGCTCAAACAGAATTAGTAAAAGCTCAAAGAGATTATTTAATTGCTGGCTATACTCTTTTGAGTGCCATGGGATCCATGACGGCCAGAAATTTAAAGCTACCAACCACACAGCATGATGTTCAAGGCCATTATGATCTTGTTAATGATCGTTGGTTCGGAACGGCTGGCACTGATTATTAAATAAGGACGATATGATTCATGAAAGCCCCGTCTCCGGAAGATCAAAAAGTTGAGGAAATTTTAACGTCTATTCGCAGCATTATTGCCGAGGATATACATTATAAAACAGGAAAACCAATGAAGAAAACAGACCCCTCATTGCCACTTCCGAGTAATAAAAAAGCTATTCTTGAACTTACCGATATGGTGCAACAGGATGGTTCTGTCGTAAATTTAAAACAAGACATAGTTTCCAGTCCCTCCATCGAAACCACCTCTCCAGAGAAAATATCACCAAGGCCTACGCCCGTTTCACAAAAAACCTCGACGCCCTTAAAAGGAGATTACCTTATGAAACAAAAGGAAGATATTCTCGCTCAAGAAACCACTGCAAAACTACAAGAGTCGTTCGATCAATTCAAAAGTGTTATTCAGAATCCTGAAATGCCGCACCAGGCTCCTCCCATTCACAGTGGCAATATTGGTAGTCAAACCTTTGAGAGTATCATTCACCAAATGTTACAACCCATGCTTAAAGAGTGGCTTGATGCTCACCTTCCTACCATCGTAAAATTTTTGGTGAGTGAACAGATTGAAAAAATTAAGAATAAAAAGTAGATTGATTGTCGACTTTTTAAGTATCTAACCCCTAAATATTTATGACGAGCCAATGTTAAGCAAGACCTACCAGCCTCAAGAAATTGAGGCAAAAATTATTGATCTTTGGGAAAAATCAGACGTTTTTCACTTTGAAGACGACCCTTCGAAACCTCCTTTTACCATTATTATGCCCCCACCGAATGTGACTGGCAGTCTTCATCTAGGACATGCGCTCACCTTTACACTCCAAGATATTTTAGTGCGTTATAAGCGTATGAAAGGGTATAGCGTTCTCTGGCAACCGGGCATGGATCATGCGGGTATTACAACTCAAATTCTGGTAGAAAAAGCTTTAGAGAAAGAAGGTCTACACCGACAGGATTTAGGTCGTGAAAAATTTGTTGAGCGTGTTTGGGCATGGAAAGAAGAATACGGCGGAATGATTTTCAAGCAACAGCGACTCTTGGGATTTTCCCCAGATTGGAGTCGTGAACGCTTTACCATGGATCCTCATGCGTCTGAAGTCGTGATCAAAATATTCGTTTCTCTTTATCGAGAAAAGCTCATTTACAAAGACCAACGCCTTGTGAACTGGGATCCAAAGCTCCTTACCGCTTTGTCAGATCTTGAAGTGAAAAACATCGAAACAAAAGGAAAGCTTTGGTACATCCGCTATCCTGTTGTGGGAAGCGATGAATATATTACTGTGGCCACGACTCGACCAGAAACTCTCTTCGGAGATCAAGCTGTGGCGGTCCATCCCAACGATGAACGTTATCATCATCTTCATGGAAAGTTTGCGCTTTTGCCCCTGAGCAATCGTGAAATTCCTATTATTACCGATGAATATTCCGATCCTGAAAAAGGAACAGGTGCAGTAAAAATCACTCCTGCCCATGATTTTAATGACTTTGAAGTAGGGAAGAGAAATAATCTTGAGCCTCTCAATATCTTTGATATGCACGCCTGTTTAAATGAAAAAGTTCCTGAAGAATTTCAAGGGCTCGATCGTTTTGTGGCACGCAAAAAAGTTCTTGAAGCCTTAACTGAACTCGGCCTCTTGGAAAAAGAAGAAGATGTCGTGCACATGGTGCCTCATGCAGATCGTTTTTCAGGAGATATTCTTGAACCACGTATTACAGAGCAATGGTATGTGGATGCTGTTACCCTCGCCAAAGATGCCCTTGAGACTGTTAAATCTGGAAAAACTAAAATCGTCCCTGAAAGCTGGTCATCTACCTATTACCATTGGCTTGAAAACATTCAACCTTGGTGTATTTCCCGTCAACTGTGGTGGGGACATCGTATTCCTGCTTGGTATGCTCCCGATGGAGAAATTTTCGTAGCTCACGATTCGACGGAAGCACACACGCTTGCCAAAAATCATTTTGGCCACGAGGTTTTTCTCGTACAAGATGAAGATGTTTTAGACACCTGGTTTTCTTCATCCTTATGGCCGTTCTTAACATTAAACTGGCCAGAAAAAAACAGTGTGTTGGAACGTCATTATCCCAGCGATGTCCTTGTCACCGGCTTGGATATTATTTTCTTTTGGGTTGCCCGTATGATGATGATGGGCATGCATTTTATGAAGAAGTCCCCGTTTAAAAACATCTTCTTACATGCCATGGTCCGTGATGAAAAAGGCCATAAGATGTCAAAATCAAAAGGGAACGTCATTGATCCTTTGGATGTTGTTGCAAAATTTGGGGGGGATGCCCTCAGATTTACAGTGGCCGCTTTAACAACCCCGGGCAGAGATATTCGCCTCTCGGAATCTATTGTGGAAAATAATCGAAATTTTGCAACCAAGCTTTGGAATGCCACCCGCTTTTCTTTGCAAAATCAATGCGCATTAAAAGATGATTATGATCCTTCAACGTTAAATTCGCCCCTCAATCGTTGGATTGTCTCTGAAG
Organism: Candidatus Nucleicultrix amoebiphila FS5; assembly: GCF_002117145.1. Lineage (NCBI taxonomy): Bacteria > Pseudomonadati > Pseudomonadota > Alphaproteobacteria > Holosporales > Nucleicultricaceae (SeqCode) > Nucleicultrix (SeqCode) > Nucleicultrix amoebiphila (SeqCode). The sequence continues at coordinate 897,260 of NZ_CP008743.1, forward strand.
TTGCAACGCTTAACCACGCTTTTGAAAACGCTCTCGATCGTTATCGCTTTGATGAGGCCGCTAGCCTTCTCTATCATTTCGTTTGGAGGACATTCTGCGATTGGTATATTGAATTTTCTAAACCCATTTTTATGGGATCGGCAGAGCAAAAAGAGCAAGAAGAAACGCGCGCGACAACCGCCTGGGTTCTGAAAATTATTTACCATATGCTGAACCCTTTCATGCCTTTTATTACGGAAGAGCTCTGGCAAGCTTTGAGCCCTCAGAGTGAGATGCTTGCTAAAGCACAGTGGCCGTTCAACGCACATAAAACAAAACAGCTAATCGATGAAAACGCTTCTAGCGATATTCGTTGGTTGATCACGTTGATTTCTGCAATCCGAACATCTCGCACAGAGCTTAATGTTCCACCAAGCACGATTCTTCCTTTACACGTGCGTGATGCCTCTTCTCAATCTTTGTCTCGTATTGACAGATTTTTAGCTCTTCTCCAACGGTTGGCATTTGTGCGTTTTGATTCATCAGCTCCTGATGAGAAGTTAAAAGGCACAATTCAATGTGTTGTGCAAGAAGCTACGTATGTTCTTCCCATTGGCGATGTTCTGGATGTTAATAAAGAGCGTGCACGCCTTGAGAACTCTTTAAAAGACGTCATCAAGGATATCCAAGCCACGGAAAATAAACTGAACAATAAAGAGTTTGTGCAAAAAGCCCCTGAAGATATTCTTGAAAAGAATAAGGCACGTCTCAGTGAGGGCTTGGAAAAGAAAGTGAAACTTGAATCGGCTTTAGCTAATTTAAGCTAACATTTATACTCATTTAAGCTGAATCCACAAAGGGGCATGATCAGAAGCCTGAGGTTGTCCGCGCACTTCAAAAGCAACCCCCCCATCTTCTAAAAGGTCTATAGCCTGAGGAGATAAGAGAAAATGATCAATGCGAAAGCCCAAGTTTTGTTGCCACGACCCTGCTCGATAATCCCACCAAGTAAAATGAGACCTTGGATCTTGGTGAGGCTTTAAGCCTATTTGTTTTTGTGCGTCATAAAGTCCCAGATGGACCAGCTTTCTAAATGCTGCCCGCTCTTGATAGCTACACAAAATTCGTTCTCTCTCGAATAAGCTCGGGTCGTAGACATCATCCACTTCAGGGGCCACATTGTAATCCCCCCCCACACACAAGACCTCATTGTACGTCAAAAGCATTTTTAAGTGATCGTGAAGCCTTTCATAGAACCTGAGTTTATACTCATAGCTCTCACTCCCCACCTCTCGACCATTGGGAACATAGACAGACGCCACACGCGTCGTCCCAACCACCGCTTCGATATAACGTGCCGCTATGTCAGCATCATCCCCCGGCAAACCTTCTTTTACGTCTTCAATGGGATTTTTCGCAAGGATGGCAACACCATTATACGTCTTTTGCCCCAAGACAGCGACATTATAGCCCGCCTCTTCAAATTCTTGGCTTGGAAAAGCTTCTTTTAAACACTTAATTTCTTGTAAAAGCAGAATGTCCGGCCCAACATTTTTAATCCATTCAAGGACCTGAGGCAGACGAACTCTAATAGAATTGACGTTCCATGTTGCTATTTTGGTCATTATTGTTATGCCCTGTTAGACCTTAAATAATTGAAAATGAATTTCCACATCCACATGAAGCTACAGCATTGGGATTCTTAATCACAAAGGCAGCACTCATCATATCTTCCGTATAATCAATCATAGATCCATTGAGAAAATTTAAAGAAGTTTCATCAGAGATGATTTTAACTTCACCCAAAGAAAAGACGATATCTTCATGACCAGGTTCTTTTTCAAATGAAAAGTTATACTGAAGTCCTGAACATCCGCCTCCATCAACGCGTACACGCAGCATGCCCTCGGTTTTTTCTAAAACTGTTATTTGATCAAAAGCCCTTTGGGTGACTTGCAAATTCAAATCACTTGAGGGATTAAGGGGAGTCATCTTTAAAATATCGTCTTTATTCATTTTCAAAAATATTCTTTGAAACCATTGGTAGATTTAGCATAGTGTGTTATGCAGAAATCATGTTGGACATAACAATTCTTTAGACTATAGCAACAAATGCCCCAAAATCTCTACAAAACTTTTCGTGATGAAATCATTAAGATTATTGATGCCCTTGTTCAAGAAAAAAAACTAAAGGCAGGGCTTGATACCAGTAAAGTCACCGTTGACCCTCCCCGAGAGTCTACCCATGGCGATTTAGCAACTAATGTGGCGATGGTTCTTGCAAAAGAAGCCAATCTATCTCCTCGGGATTTGGCTCAACTGGTCGAAGAAAAATTGAAAAATAATTCTTTTGTCACGCATATTGAAATAGCAGGTCCAGGCTTTATCAATTTTTCTCTTCATCATGACTTCTGGGCTCAAGAAGTTAGGAACATTCTAAAATCTGGCATAAATTATGGCGATTCAACTTTAGGAAAAGGGCATGCTATCAACGTAGAATATGCTTCTGTGAATCCCACGGGTCCTCTTCATATGGGCCACAGTCGTGTAGCACTTGTCGCAGACGTATTGGCCAACTTGCTCGAAAAAGCGGGACATCCTATACAGCGTGAATATTACGTAAATGATAGTGGGGGCCAAGCGCGTATTTTGGTATTGTCTGTCTATCAACGCTATTTAGAAGCCCTCGGCCATACCATTGGTCCTATTGATGGTTATCAAGGAGACTATTTAATTCCGGTGGGTCAAGCTCTGGCTAAAAAGTATGGAGATCAATGGGTTAATAAACCTGAAGAGCAATGGTATGAGACATTTCGCGCTTTTTCCATTGACGCCATGATGACACGTATTAAATCTGATCTTAATGATTTAGGAGTTTTTCACGACGTCTTTACATCCGAGCATAGCATTGTCAAAGAAGGCAAAGTAGAAGCTGCTTTTAAAGCTTTAGAAAATCTAGGATTAATTTATCAAGGCATCCTAGAGCCTCCCAAAGGTAAAACCCCCGATGATTGGGAACCTCGTGAACAAACTTTGTTCCGTGCTGCTCAATTCGGCGATGATGTTGATCGTCCCTTAAAAAAGTCTGATGGCAGCTGGACATATTTTGCCAACGATATTGCCTATCATTTTGATAAGTTTAATCGAGGGTCACCGACTCTTATCGATGTTTTAGGCGCTGATCATGGCGGCTACGTAAAACGTTTATCTGCGGCGGTCACCGCGATCACTGAGGGAAAAGGACAAGCCATTGTTAAACTTTGCCAGATGGTTCGCTTCATTGATCAGGGACAAGTTTTAAAAATGTCAAAACGGGCAGGTGTTTTTGTCACTGTTCAAGAAGCTATCCAAAAAGTAGGTCGCGATGCGATTCGCTTCATCATGCTAACCCGCAAAAACGATGCTCCTTTAGACTTTGATTTTGATAAAGTGATAGAGCAAACAAAGGATAACCCTGTTTTTTATGTGCAATACGCTCACGCCCGTTGTCATTCTGTAAAACGTCATTTTTTGGGGACATTTCCCCACGTTGACTTAACTCCTGAAACCTTGGCAAGTCTTGATCTCAAGGGTCAATTTCAAGATCTTGGTGAGCTTTCTCTTATAAAATTGATGGCCACATGGCCCCGCGTTATTGAGACCGCTGCGCTCACTTATGAACCCCATCGTATTGCTTTTTATCTATATGATGTGGCTTCAGCCTTTCATTCTTTATGGAACAAAGGCCGCGAAAATGAAGAATTACGGTTTATTTTACCCAACGATGTTGAACTTTCACAAAAACGCTATTGCCTTGTCTACGCAGTCATGCTCATCATAGCATCAGGATTAAAAGTACTAGGGGTGCAACCTCTGGAGGAGATGCGTTAGTGACCCAGACAAAGTGGAATAAAAGACCAACTTCGGTGCACACCCAGTTTCGGTCCTATTCCTATGGTCAGGAAAAATCGGGATTTTTTAGCTCTCCATTAAGAATTTTTTTGTTTCTTTTAGGATTCACTTTGCTCATAGGCGGTGGGTTTCTTTTTCTTAATTACAATCACTCAAAACCCACAACAACTCTCCCCATCATTTCTCCACCTGACACTCCTTTGAAAATTCGCCCCAAAGAGGGCTCTTCACGTCTGATCCCCCATCAAGAAAAAACCATTTATCAAAGCTTGGATCATAAGAAAGACAAAACCACTGAAACCAAAATTATTGAAAAACCTGAAGAGCCCATTATCCGACCTCCAGCGTTAAGTGAGAACTTTTTTGCTGAGCATATGGACACTCAAAATGATCATAATCCCACAGAATCAGACATTTCTTCTAAGGAAAACATTACAGTTTACGAACGCTGTCCTTACACCTTGAAAGGAGAGTCTCTTCCTTCTCATCCAAAATTGGCATCAATTAAATACTTTGTCTCTTTCAAAGGGTTTCAAAGTCACGACGAAGCCGAGTCTGCTTGGGGTCAAATAATGAAGATGCCCGCTATAAAAAAAGATACATTGAGACTCGAAACATACTTTAGACGGGTCGATTTAGGATTCAGGCAGGGTATCGAACATCGTATCCTTGTAGGCCCCTTTGTTACTCTTGAGAAAGCCTTAAATTTTTGCAAAGTCTCTAGTCGTCAGTGTGTTGTCCAAGAAAGCTATTAGGTGATTAATCCCAATTAACTTGCAAGTGTTGACAGCGCCCGAGCCCTGCTGTTATTCACACCTCCAAGCGGATAATCCAGAGCCTCCCTCACTCCTGTAACTTCTTAAGATCGTCTTCTTTGATGCAGGCTCACTAAAATTTTCTCTCCGGGGGCAGGATCATTTTAAATTTGGCCCCGTATATCAAATATCTCGAATACTCCTCTACTTGTTCTGCTAAATCTTGAGTCGTTTGACTATAATGTTTGATTCTATGATGATTTCCCCTGCGATCATCAAGAAAATCAAGTTCCTTTTTAGGAATTAATGTATTATGAATCAATTCTAGATAAGTGCTAGATGTGTAGTGATCTCTTACACACAGGTCTGCTTCCATTCTTAATTCCGTGTTTAAAGAATACAGGCCGTGAAACCTATTGTTTTCTTCTTTAATTTCGAGAACCAACTCTACCTCTAACCCCTCATTTTTAAAGTCTTTAACTGAAATATTGAACGTTGGTTTTGTCTCCTTCTTTCCCTTTTTCCCCTCATCATGCACAGCACACGTGATATGATAGCCTCGGGCGTTAGGGAAATTCTTGGAAAGCATTGGCTGGAAGAATAGAGTTCTTGGCATACCTTTTCGATAGTTTTTTCTCACAAAAGCCTTTTGAGGGAGCGGCTTTGCTCTGCTCGCCGTACTCTTGACAGTGAGCCGACTAAAGTCTTTGATCACTTCCTCAACCAAGAAGAACGACCCGTGACTCTCGCCACTTCCTGCCCCCACGCATAACCCCAACATAATGAATATAAATTTTAGACGTCTACACTGCAGCCCCATGACTCTTTCTCCTGTTCTAAACGTTACACTTCACCCGCCAACTATTTTATGATTTTTTTAGAGTATGATATCTACTATTTGCATTTGTCAAGTTTTTTGTCAAATATGTGTCTTACTTCCCCTTGTACTCTTTTGCCCCCTGGTTTATTATTTTTTTTGATCCCTTAAACGCTTGGAGATCAAGATAGATTTGGCCTTCAAAAGATATAATAAGCGTTTTTTATTGCGCACATGTAGTAAGTTTTATATACAAACCAAGGAATTACTTTAGGAGTATTGTTAATGGGATTAAGTTTAGGTCACGTCCTTCTTCTCTTGGTTGTCGTACTGATCATTTTTGGTGCAGGCAAATTACCCAAGGTGATGGAAGAATTAGCAAAAGGCATTAAGGCCTTTAAAGGAGGCCTTGAAGAAGAGCCTGTTCCTTCCAAAAATAATCCAAAGGTTTTACAGTCACGCTCAAATAAATCCCCAAGTAAAAAGAAAAAGAGCTAGTCCATGTTTGACTTGGGCAGTTGGGGAGAAATTTTTATCATCGCCGTGGTCGCTTTAATCCTCTTAGGACCTAAAGAAATACCTGTGGTACTGCGTGCCTTGGGCCGTTGGATTGCCAAAGCTAAGAATTTAAGTAATGAAGTTCGCTCAACCCTGAATCATTTTATTCATCAAGGGGAATTTGAAGAATTTAAGAAATCGGCGAATATTTATACGCCTCTGCAAAATGATAATGATCCTTTAAAAAAGCCTATAATCAATGACAAAAAAACCATCAAGACTCCAAAAAGACGCGCTCGCAACTAGTCATGAGATGGCTATCGTTGATCATTTAATTGAGCTACGCCGTCGTTTACTCTATTCGGTGTTCGCTTTTTTTAGTGCCTTTTTAGTTTGCTATTATTTTTCTGAAGAAATTTTTGCCTTCTTGATTCGTCCTCTCGCCGAGGCACTCAAAGATAAGGAAGGCCGTCGCTTAATTTACACAGGTCTGGCCGAAGCTTTTTTTACTTACCTCAAGGTGGCTTTCTTTTCTGCTGCCTTTCTCTCATTTCCCATTGTTGCAAATCAGTTGTGGATTTTTATCGCCCCTGGCTTATACAGCCAAGAAAAGCGTGTCGCACTCCCCTTTCTTTTGGCAACCCCCATTTTGTTTTTCCTTGGAGCAGCCTTTGCGTACTACATCATTATTCCTCCAGCTTGGCAGTTTTTTCTTAATTTTGAAACCCACGGTACGTCAGAGACTCTGCCTATTCAATTAGAAGCGCGTGTCGGAGAATATCTTTCTATTATCATGCGTTTGATCATGGCCTTTGGTATTTGTTTCCAATTGCCAATTTTGCTTTTTCTGTTAGCACGTGTTGGCATTCTTCAGTATCAAATGCTTGAGAAATATCGTAAATATAGTTTTATCATGATTTTGGTTGTTTCTGCCCTCTTAACACCGCCAGATGTTTTGAGTATGGTAGGATTGGCTTTGCCCTTGTATGGTCTTTATGAGATTTCGATTTTATTAATTCGTTTGCTGGTAAAAACAAAGAAATAAGTTTGGAGAGTTACGTTGCTCGATTTAAAGTGGATTAGGGAAAATCCCGATAAACTAGATGAAAATTTGAAGAAGCGTGGAGCGGAGCCTTGTTCGCCAAAAATTATCGCGCTTGATAAACAACACCGTCAATGTCAAACAGAGCTACAAGATTTACAAAATCAGCGAAATGCTCTGGCCAAAGCTATCGGCCAAGCGAAACAACAAGGTCAAAATGCCGATGCGCAAGTTGCTGAAGCAGCAACCATTAAAGAACGCATCCCCGTCCTTGAGAGTGAACTGCAAGTTTTGGATAATGAACTTTCTTTGATACTAGAGGTTTTGCCAAATATTTTAGAAGATGAAGTCCCCCTTGGAAGCAATGAACACGACAATAAAGTTGTTTTGTCCTGGGGAACGCCTAAAAGTTTCGATTTCACGCCGCAACGTCATGATGAAATCGGCACCAAATTAGGTCTTATGGATTTTGAATCAGCAGCTAAAATTTCTGGCTCTCGGTTTGTGATCTTAAAAGGTGCATTAGCTCTTCTAGAACGCGCTTTGGGAAATTTCATGCTTGATTTACATGTGCAAAAATTTGGGTATCAAGAAGTTTCTCCACCCTATTTAGTTCAAGATCGTGCTCTTTTTGGCACGGGACAGTTGCCGAAGTTTGGCGAAGATCTTTTCCGTACGACAAGCGACCATTGGCTTATACCAACGGCTGAAGTATCACTGACTAATATGGTACGTGAACAAATTATGGAAGAATCTATTCTTCCTCAACGATTTGTTGCACATACTCCTTGCTTTCGCTCAGAAGCAGGCGCTGCTGGCAAAGATACGCGCGGCATGATTCGTCAACATCAGTTTCATAAAGTAGAACTGGTCAGTATTACCCATCCCGATCATTCTGTAGATGAACACAAGCGCATGGTTAATGCTGCAGAGGAAGTTCTCAAACTGCTTGAGATACCCCATCGTATTATCATTCTTTGCTCTGGCGATACAGGAATTCAATCACGCAAAACTTATGACATAGAAGTCTGGTTGCCTGGAGAAGGTCTCTATCGAGAAATTTCTAGCTGCTCAAATTGTGGTGATTACCAAGCGAGACGTATGATGGCACGTTTTAGACCTACTGATAAGGATGGCAAAAAATCCAACCCTCAATATGTTCACACCCTCAATGGCTCAGGAATTGCCGTGGGACGTGCACTTGTTGCGGTCTTAGAGAACTATCAAGAAAAAGACGGAACGGTTAAAATTCCACAAGTACTCATACCTTATATGAATGGCTTAGAGAGGATAAAAGCCCTATGACAAAGAATGTAAAGCCTAGAATTTTAATCTCCAATGATGATGGTATTAATGCCCATGGCATTAAAGTTCTCGAAAAAATTGCTCATACTTTTACGGATGATGTTTGGGTCGTTGCTCCTGAAATTGAACATAGTGGCGCCGGTCATTCTCTCACTTTACGTCGTCCCATTCGTGCTCGTAAAGTTTCGAGCCAACGTTATGCCGTTGATGGTACACCAACAGATTGCGTCATGGTGGCTCTCACAAAAATATTAAAAGATAATCAACCTACTTTAATGTTATCTGGTATCAATCATGGCATAAACATAGGCGATGATATTACGTATTCAGGAACAGTTGCAGCAGCCATGGAAGCAACATTATTGGGTGTCCCCTCTATTGCTTTTAGTCAAGCAGGTAAGAACGATCAGCCCATCAAGTGGAGTACGGCTGAACATTTTGCCACTGATATCATTAAGAAATTAATAGCGAATCCCTGGCCTCCCTATGTATTAATTAATGTTAACTTTCCAGATGTGGTTTCTAGTTCAGTAAAAGGCATTCGCGTCGTGAAACAAGGTGTTAGAACTGTGCGTGAAAATCTTTTGGATTGGTTTGATCCCAATGGGCAACCCTTTTATTGGATTGGTCCAAGAGACAGCACGCCCACAGAAGAAGGCACTGACTTGGAAGCCATTGCTAATGGTGAAATTTCAATCACCCCCTTGCATTTGGATCTGACTCATGAGAAAACTTTAAGGAATTTAAAGCAAGTTTTCTAATGAAATCCTGGTTATATATATCGTTTGTCATCCTCTTGTCGGCTTGTAGTGAGCGTGTTGGTCCACCTGCACATTTTTCCTATGGAACAGGTACTGCAGCGCCGGCGATGAATCGCATGATGGTCATTGTCCAACAAGGTGAGACTTTGACACAAATTGCACAAAAATATCATGTATCGACCCGTGACTTAATTATACTTAATCATATTCCTTCACCTTATAGTGTCCGACCTGGTCAACAACTTCTTGTTCCAAAAGTTCAGCACTTAGCGACGCTTTCAAAGCCATCTACCGCCCCAGTCGTTTCTTCTCACCCCCTAAGTCCTGTACCATCTGTCATCACACCCCAACCTCTCAAAACCGCAGAACCGTCTGTTCCTCAAAAAACGGAAGAGGAATGGGAAGATGTTGAAACGCTCGATCAAAAGAATCCAGATAAATCCACGTCAAACATTAAGGATCAAGATCTAAAGCCAGCAAAAAAAAACCTTAAAGAAGCTAAAAAAAAGGAAAAACATGACTCTAAAAAGAAAGAAAAAACCAGCAGCTTTAATGAAGCAGAGGAAGAAGATCCCTTTGAAAGCCTCCGAGGAGAAGAAATAAATCAGGAACTAAGCTCTTTTCGAAAAAAGAAAAACAAAGTTGAAAAGAAATCAGTAACCGAAACTCAAGAGCCTTTGCTTCAAAAAAATAAGACTCACTCCAAGTCCAAAAAGACTGAAGAGCCTCGTGTCGAAGAGCAGACTCCTCAGGAGGAATCTGTGAATGAAGAAGCCCCACTCTCAGAAACCACTCAAGAATCAGGGGCAGAAACGAACGACGCAGCCACAGAAAAAGAATCGACTGAGCCAAAACTTTTCAATTTCTCGTGGCCCTTAGAGTCGACAGGGTCAATTTTGATCCAATTTAACCAAAGCACAGAGGGTGCTAAAAATGATGGTATTAATATTAAAGCATCGCGCGGCACAAAGATTTTAGCTATTGAAGATGGGGTGATCGAATACAGCGCCAATGAAGTACGTGGTTTTGGCAATATCATTCTCATCAACCACGGCGGTGGATGGAAGTCAGCTTATTGTCATGCTGATAAAGTTTTAATCAAACAAGGAGATCGCGTAACGAAAGGGCAAACTATTGCGACTGTAGGCTCTTCAGGCTTTGTGAATACCCCACAGCTGCATTTTGAGCTGCGCAAAAATGCAAAACCCCATGATCCTCTTAAATATTTGAAGCAATCCTAAGGTTGGGGGTTGGCAATAACAGCTATTTGCGTTTAGAATCAGGCCAATTAATTAGATAACATAGCTTAATGGAGCACAATGAATGACCCTTTTAAATAATTTTTCTTTTATTTCTGAAGCCCATGCCCAAGGAGCGGGTGGTGCTGGTGGAAGCTTTGACATCCTTGGTTTTGCCGCCCCTCTTTTGTTTCTCTTTGTGGTCATGTACTTTTTTATTATTCGTCCTCAAAAGAAAAAGGAAGCTGAGCATCGTCAACTAGTTTCCAACCTGAGGCGTGGCGATAAAGTAATTACCTCAAGCGGCATCTTCGGTTCTGTGTTTCGCGTCGTTAATGACACGGAAATTGAGATTGAAATTGCGAATAATGTACAAGTACGCATGTTGAAGAGCATGGTGTCTCAAGTTCTCGCTAAAACAGAGCCTTCTTCAAGCGTGGTGAATAATAAGCCAGATAAAAAGAAGAAGTAGAGGATTCAATGGTTCAACTGCCCCCTTGGAAGGTCATATTAATTTTATTCGCGTGCGTAATCGGGGTCATTTTGCCCCTTCCTAATATTTTACCCGAGACTGTTCTAAACAAACTTCCAACGTGGTATTCGAACCAAAAAATAAGCTTGGGACTTGATCTCCAGGGGGGATCTCATCTTCTTTTAGAAGTAGATGTTCAGCATGCCTTAAAAGATCGTTTAGACAGTCTCCTTGAGGGAACGCGTAAAATTCTGCGCAGCGAAAAAGTAGGGTATTTAAATCTAGCGATCAACAAAGATGCTGTCAGTTTTAAATTACGTGACGCAAGTCAAGCAACGCTTGCGCAAAGCATCTTAAAGAAAGAACAAAGCGATGCAGATGTGAGCTACGACCCTCAACAAGAAACTGTTACTTTGCACTTTAAAGATATTGCTATCAGTGATCGTAAATATAAAGTTCTACAACAATCCATTGAGATTGTTCGAAAGCGTATTGATCAATTGGGAACCAAAGAACCCAACATTCAACGCCAAGGAGATGATCGAATTTTGGTTCAACTTCCCGGCATTGAAGATCCTAGCCACGTTAAAGCTCTTTTAGGAAAAACAGCACAAATGACATTTCGTCTTTTGCATCCTGAATATCCCGAAGCTGCGATGTTAGGAGGAAATCCCCCGCCTGCCGGCACTGAAATTCTACCGGGTGAATCTAAAAGTAATGGTGGACAAATTCAGTATGTGGTTATGAAAAAAATTCTGCTCGGTGGCGATAGCCTTGATGATGCTTCAGTCAGTTTTGATGAGTATAATAGGCCCCAAGTGAACTTTAAATTTGATACGCCAGGGGGTCGAAAATTTGCTGAAATAACCCGTGATAACATTGGTCGCAGATTGGCTATTGTTTTGGATAATCAGGTCATAAGCGCTCCGGTAATCAACAGCGTTATCCCAGGCAATGGCGTTATTCAGGGACAGTTTAGCGTTCAAGAAGCAAATGACTTAGCACTCCTCATGCGGGCAGGTGCTCTTCCTGCACCTTTGACTGTCATCGAAGAACGCACAGTCGGTCCAGATCTGGGCGCTGACTCAATTGCCGCCGGTCATCGTGCGACAATTATTGGCGTTTTGTTTGTGTTAGCCTTTATGCTTGTTTCCTACTCGCTCTTTGGCATCATCGCTAATTTGGCCCTCATTTTTAACTTAATTTTCCTCTTTGCAGCTTTGTCTGTTTTGGGTGCTACTCTCACGCTTCCTGGTGTAGCCGGTATCGCTTTAACTTTAGGAATGGCTGTGGACGCCAACGTGTTGATCTTTGAGCGTATCAAAGAAGAAATTCGCTTAGGCCGCAAGATGGTCTCTGCCATTGATTCAGGGTTCAGGCAAGCCATGGGAACAATTATTGACTCGAACGTCACCACTTTGTTTGCGGCAGCTGCTCTTTATTTCTTTGGTACAGGCCCTGTTCGTGGATTTGCGGTCACAACGGCTGTTGGCATTATTATCTCAATGTTTACAGCGATCTCACTGACACGACTTTTAATTGTGGGTTGGTTGAAGATTTTTAAACCCTCCAAGCTCCCCATTTAATATAAGGATAGACTTATGAAAGGCTTTCAATTCGTTCCAGTTAATACGAACATCCCTTTTACAGGGACTATTCGCTATGTCTCTTATTTAATCTCTTTAATTATGGTTGTCGGATCCATTGGCCTCTTTTTTGTCAAAGGCCTCAATTATGGCATCGATTTCAAAGGCGGATTTCTTATTGAAGTTCGCACACAAGCTCCCGCTGATTTATCCAAAATGCGTGCAGAGTTAAATGCACTTAATTTTGGCGAAGCAAAACTTCAAGAATTTGGCAGTAATCGAGATGTCATGATTCGAATTGAACGTCAGCATGGAGACGAAAAGGCCCAATCCGCTGCGTTAGAGAAAATCAAAGAGACGCTTGGTCCAGATGTGGAATATCGTCGTGTGGAAACCGTAGGTCCCAAAGTGAGCGCGGACTTGATTCGAAATGGTGGTTATGCTGTCGCTTTTGCGATTATTCTTATTCTACTTTACATCTGGATTCGATTTGAATGGCAGTTTGGTCTCTGCTGTGTCATCAGTCTTATGCACGATTGTATCAGCGTGGTTGGATTCTATTCTCTTTTTAACGTTGAGTTTAGCGAAACAGCTTTCGTAGCAATTCTCACGACTCTTGGCTATTCGGTCAACGACACGGTGGTGATTTATGACCGTATTCGTGATAACCTACGTAAATATAAAAAGACACCTCTCAATGAACTCGTGAACCGCAGTACCAATGAGACTTTATCCAGAACAGTGATGACCTCTTCAACTACAATGATGGCTCTTCTTGGTCTATACTTCTTTGGTGGACCTGTGATTTCGGTATTTAGTCTCCCTATCTTAGTGGGTATTTTTGTAGGCACTCTTTCTTCTATCTTTGTCAGTGCCAACTTGCTTTTGCATTTCAACATTCGTCGTCAAGATGTTGAACAAACTGCTAATTAAATAAAAAAGGACACTGAGAATCTCAGTGTCCTTTAACTTTCCCTCAATAACTCTTTCTTAGCAAGCCAATTGTGGGTGTGACATTTCTTGAATTCTTAAGGACTTTAGAATTTCCAAAGGATTGCGTGCTTTCAATTGCAAATCGAGAATGCCCATAATAACGGGGGATGTTTCAAACTTCTCTATTTTCATTTCCGTATGGAATGACCATTGCCCAAGAAAACGCAGTTCTTGATGTAAGTTTTTAGGATGGTGCGTTACAATCATTTTAGCTCTTTTTTCAACGGCAAAATCCTGTAATCCTTTGTAAAGTTCACTATAAAATTTCTTAATTAACTTTTGTGTCTCATCTTGATGCACATCTTCTTCTTGCAATCCCTCAATATCAAAGAAAACTTGTGAACATTCCCACACATTCTCTTCTCTCACCAAGCCAGCCGCAAATCTCTCAGTACGTGAAATTTTAGACTGTGTAATGGGCTGTAGTTTTGCACCCCCAATTAAACCCGATGATCGATCAATATAAACCACATAGGTCGTGTCGGTATTTTTTGTGGATTTTTTCTTCTCCCTCCCAAGAGAAGAAAATAATCCAGAAGTACTACTTGAAACTTCTTTAGTAATAAATTGCAACATAACCATCTCCTATAAAATATAAACTGTTGAGCAGAAGATCTCATACAAAAAATACTTTTTCAATCTTAGATTTTCGAAGACAATCTATTCATAAAACGAATAGTTGAAACTACAAATACTTTTTCTTTTCATTGTTATTTCTCTACTACAATGATCGCACAACTAAAGAAGGTTTAACGTTGGCTGCTCTTGATTGGGATGCGACGATACGCTTTAAACGATATCTCTTCGTTGCAAACATGATCGCGGGATTCCCTTTCCAAGGGCAAATTTTTTTATTTTCTTTTTCCAAGATTTTGTCTCTGCAAGCGCCTTTGTTCATAAGGGTTTTCAGAGGTCGTGTGCATTTTTTTTAATCTTTTTTCTTGGTCCTTTTTGCCCTTTAGGCGTATAAATACCCTTATGTTTGTTCTGCAGAATAACATTTACCCTTGTCTCTCCCCAAGAGAGACTGGAGTAAGATACGTTAAAGAAGTAATAGGTCATTAAGATCTTAAGACCACACAGTAAACGATCTTTTAAAAGGAAGAGGGTTAGTTGTCCGCCGGCCCAGGACCTTTTAAGAAGATTTTTAGAGTGTTAAAAGAATTTTTCCCCGGGGAAAGAGCTTCGAAGAGAGAAGATTTGAGAGAAGAGTCTCCCTTTGAAAACGGTATCATGCTCTTTCCTCCCTCAGCGTCCTGAGCCACCCAGGCGATGGGGGAGTGAAAGAGTCATCACCCAAGAACAATAAAAAAACATCGTCAGAAAATGTCATCGCGCCGATTCTTTCAGAACCGCGGCAATTCAGCGTGCTTATTGGTAACCAAACCACGTCTCTGCGAGGCCCCTTGGCCGCGGCAGTCCATATTGCTTATTTAACTGGATCACGTCGCTTCGCTCGTGATGACGCACTTCTATAGGCCGTCATCGCGCCGGTCTTTCAGAACCGCGACGCTCCAGCGTGTTTATTGGTAACCAAACCACGTCTCTGCGAGGCCCCTTGGCCGCGGCACTCTCGCTTGTTGTGCTGGATTGCGTCGCTCGTCAAGGCTATTCCCCATCTATTGAGCATGATTTTTGCGTGTATTTATCTCGCCATTTGAACCTTTTGATCTAATTTTTATCAATTTTTAATCAAAGGCTCGTAAAATTAAAGGGTGAGGAGACCCTATGGATTGGGATAAGTTGAAGTTATTCTACATCACCGCAAAGATCGGCAACATTTCAAAGGCTGCTCGAGAGCTGAATGTTACCCAATCTGCCCTTAGTCGGCGCATATCAAGTCTTGAAGAAGACTTAGGTACGCAGCTTTTAAACCGTCACTTAAGAGGGGTGACGTTAACCTCTCAAGGAAAAGCTATTTTTCCTGAACTAGAAAAAGCCTTTAATAAACTTGAATCTCTCAATCAAATCATCCAATCCATGGATAATACTCTTGCAGGCGATCTACGCATTGCGTCGAACTTTGGGTTTATTGATACTTGGCTCAACTATTATCTTCCTGATTTTATTAAAAAGCACGCCGAGATTAGACTATCCGTTCTTGTCAAAGAAAAAATCGTCGACCTTATTGATGAAGGTATTGATCTCGTCATTACGAGCTTCTTTCCCGATTCACCTCTCGTTGAAAAAGAATTTTTGATGAGCTGGAACCGTTGTCTTTATGCGAGCGAAGGATATCTCAAACAGTTTGGCATTCCTAAAACCGTCCAAGATCTCAGTCATCATCGGCTAATCAGCTTTGGTGAGAGCAAATCCTTTCTTCATGAAGATAGAGACTGGCATTTAAAAATTGGTACTGAACCTGGCGAAAGACGCGAGCCATATCTCGCGATTAATTCTATGCGTGCCATGTTGACAGCGGCCCAAAATGACATAGGCATCATAAGTTTTTCTCAAGAATCACTTCTATTGAAAGATACCAACTTGATCCGCGTATTACCTGAGATTCAAGGTCCTCATATTGATATTTTTATGGTTTATCTGAAACAGCAGGAAAGCCTTGAGCGCCTTAAGATCTTTCGTAATTTTCTTAAAGAACAAGCAGAAAAAACAAAAATTACGCCGGGCATTAAACAACCGTAAGTGTCGCCGTTTCCGTCCACAAAATATAAGCTTCAACGGATTTATTTGGGTAAAGGCCGCGCACAAGTTTTTTATAGAGTTCTAGTTGAGCAACATATTCTCGTGGAACTTCTTTTCTTTGATGACACGCAGAATTTTGATCCGATTTAAAATCAACAATAAGCACCCGCTCATTTTCAATGATTAATCGATCAATCTGAGCATTCACGATCTCGCCCTCCACCTTTCCAGTAAGAGGCACTTCCCCATAGCCATTCGCTTGAAACAGATGGGAAAATTTTGGATCCTTAAGAATACCATGAACTTTAGAATAAAGTTCTTGCCATTGATCCTTCATATCAAAATCTACTATCAGAAGACGCGCGGTTTCTGACCAATCTTGTTCAGGAATTGAGGGAAGTACTTCTAACAATTTATGAATAAGAAGGCCACGCTTGTAACGATGATCTTTAAGAGCGAACTGTGTCGCTTCCTGAGAATCAAGAGCTGCAGATGGTCGTTTTGGAGGCAGCGTCCCCTGTTCAACTGTAGGCTTTATAAAAAGCCAAGCGGGCTCAGGTTCAGACTTCCTCGCAACACCCAAAGACTTCTCTTCAAACAAAGGGGTAACTTTTTGGCTCTCTCTTATTTGTAAAACGGTCCCTTCTGACAAATCAAAAGAATGCGCTAATGGAACCAGAGCATTGGTCATCACTTCGTACCAGTTACCTTCGGCTGATGATCGTTGTCCCTCATAGCCACAAATATAAAGACGATCCTCTGCTCTTGTCATCGCAACATAAAGGAGACGATAATATTCCTCTATTTTCTTTTTTTGTAGGGCTTGCCGTAAAACAGAAGTTTGCTCTATATCCTCATCCATTCGAGGATTCCATATCCAGCCAACAGATGAAGGTAGCCAATCTTCACGCACTTGCGGCACACGCGTTGTATCGGGCAAAAAGACAATCGGTGATTGTAAACCCTTTGCACCATGTATAGTCATTACGCGAACTTCATTTCTGCTGTGCCCCATAAAATCACGTTTTACATCGATCTTTTGTCCTTTCATCCAATAGACAAATTTCTGCAAACTAAAGACTTCACGCTCTTCAAAATTTATTGCAAGACTGAGTAATTCCTCAATCACATCTCTGACCTCTAAACCCAAGCGTCCTTGAAATTTTTTCCAGCCTTCGAACTCGTTAAGGATTTTGGACAAAAGACTATAAGGTCCCATAAAATCAACACTCTTTAACAACTCTCTTAGAATAGTTGATTCAAAAGAAAATTTCGGGTGCTGCTTCAAACGTTGCCAAAGACTCTCTTTCCCCCGATCAAAACACAATTCAAATATCTGTTCTTCATTCAAACCAAAGAGGGGACTTTTAAGAACACACGCCAAATGAAAATCATCTTCAGGGAGCAACAAAAATTCGCATAAAGCCAAGAGATCTTGTACAGCGATATTTTCCAAAAGTTGCAAACGATCAGCACCCGCTACAGGAATTTTATGAGATTTAAGAGCGCGAATTACTTGATATAAAAAGGAACTGCGTCTCTGCACTAAAATCATGATATCGCGCGGCTCAATAGCTCTTCCTTTTGCAGGAAGTCTCTCACCATTTTTCAACCAAGTCGAAATTTTTTTAGCAATTTGCTTAGCCAAACTATGAGAGGTAGAATTTCCCCCCTCTAACATTTCTGCCGTTGGTTTAAGGAGAGGCCAGATTTCAACTAAGCCCCCTTGCTCTTCTCGCGTACTTTCATGAAATGGAACATTAAAAAGATTTTGAAAAGTCGCATTGACCGCTTTTAAAACAACAGGGGAAGAACGAAAAGAATGCTGTAACGTTACATCCGACCAAGTCTTTTTTATCCTATTTGATTTTTCAGAAAAACTATCCCTTACTTTTTGAAAAATATCCGGATCTGCTCCTTGAAAACTAAAAATAGATTGTTTTTCATCACCAACAGCAAAAAGAGTACGATTGACCTCACGAGCGCCCTTACCGGCAAAGAACTCTTCGACTAAAGCTTCAACGATGGCCCACTGCTCCACATTAGTATCTTGAGCTTCATCTACCAAAATGTGATCAATTTCTGCATCAAGCTTATAAAGAATCCAATCGCGCATATCTTGACATTGCAGTAGCCTTAGGGTGTGAGAGATCAAATCGTTATAGTCAAGGGCAGCCGATTGCTGTTTTAAGGAAGTGTATTTCTCTCTTAATGAACTGCCAATTTTCATCAAAGCCGAAGAAATATTTTTTATAGTTTCAGCTTTTCTCATTTGCTCATAGAGTGATATTCTTTGAGCCTCTGCTTCAAATAGATCTCTAATCCCGGGATAATTTTCGGTTATTTTTTTGCTCAAAAGACGTGCACGCTGCTGACCTTGTTGGTTCAGAAATATTTGAAAATAATCGCGTCTTCTTTGGTATAAATTTTCACTGTGCAAAATTTCCTTTAAAAGAAGAGCTCTTTTCTGATCTTCTACTCCCCCATTTATCATTATTTCAGCAGCATTTTTTAACTCTTCACCAGGGATCTCAGTATACCAAGGAAGAAGATCTTTTATGTCTAGATATTCCTTTAATGTTTTTTCACCATAAGAATGAACGTTCTTCTCAAGAGCGATTGAGGTTAGAAAATCTTTTAATTTATCAAAAGAAAATGAAAGCGCTAAAACGTCAAAATCCTTTTTATTTTTGTTCCCCTCACCTACAATATCTTCAAAAGCTTTTTCAATGAGTCCATGAGATTCAGCCTCATCAATAACTTTAAAATGCGGAGTTATTGCGGCTTCTAAAGGAAAACGTTTTAATAAGGCTTGGCAAAAGCTATGAAGTGTTTGAATTTTAAGAGAATCTGTCCCATCAATAATTTTGCAAAAAAGACGGCGGGCTCTTTCTAGCTGTACTTCTGATGGCTGACTACCAAAAAGAGATGTCAAATCTTTCACAACGAACTCTTCGTCCATTGTCGCCCAAAGCCCCAAGCGTTCAGTCAATCGATGCAACATTTCTGCAGCAGCAGCTTTTGTGAACGTAATGCCCAAAATATGCCCAGGATCTATATTTTCTAAAAGCAGCAATAAAATTCGATCCGTCAGAATTTTAGTCTTTCCTGTCCCAGCCGACGCTGAAACCCAGACATGGGACTGCGTGTTGAGAGCCTGACGTTGTGATGCTAAACTTAAAGAATGCTGAGCCATTCTGCATTCCTTGCTAAATGTGGATAAAGAGTTTTTTCTGCTGTTAAAGGCGGGCGATAGGCCGTACTTGGATCGTCATAGTATTCTACAAGATACCGCAAACGCTTCTGCGCTTCTTGGATAAGATGATCAACATCTCCTAACTCAACAACGGCTTCATCCTGTTCGGTCTGCAACTGCCAATATTCTAAGCCAATAACTTTGGTAGCTGACACCCTGTCGCTTAATGCTCCTCTTTGCACCAGAAGACCCTCTAACGGTAATTGTAGCGCGTTTTGTTTTTGCACTTCAGAATAGGAAGGAGCTTTGCCGGTTTTATAATCAATAAGTTTAACAGCCTGCCCTTCATGGAGTTCTAGGTGATCTATTTTTGTTGTCAGGGTAAATCCTGGGATCACTTCATTAGCCCCTTGTATTTCAGCATAAATAGCTTTTACATGTGATCGTTGCGTTATGATTTTAAGAAAATTTTCTGCAACTTTTCTAAAACGGGGCATCCAATAATAAGTGACTTTTGGATGCCGCGTGTGGGGCGCGAAAAATTCCATTCCCAAACTCTCTAAATTTTCTAGAGTCAGATCTTTCAGTTTTGTGGACTTTTCAAGAACCTTATGGACAACTGATCCAAAAAAAGCCTCATTCAACTCTAGACCCAATTCAGAGAGAGGACGTAACTTCAGAATCTCATCCACATAAAGTCCATAAGGATCTTTACTCAAAAGATCGATTTGCGTAACACGTAGTTTTTTGGGTCTTGCACTCACTGGAGGACATGCCTTCGGGCGCTTAACTGAGACAATTTCTTTTGGCTGATCAAGGAGATGTCTCCATCCAAGCCAATTTTGCGCAGGGTATATTGTAGATTCTTTGTCGACACCTTTGAGCACAGTCTTAAGACGTAAAACCCACCGAGATGGAAAAGTAGGAGTTCCTTGAGAGCGCTGTGAACGAGACAAGTAAACTTCATCACATTGCAAAAACTGGCAGAAATCATGAGCCATAAATCCGATATTTTGTTCAGAATCTGGTAGACCTATTTGTGTCTTCATCGTGTTACTTAGCCAGGGACTTTCTGATTTTCCCTTGGGCCAGACTCCTTCATTAAGCCCTCCTAACACCACCACATCTGGTCGCATAAGACGCGCTTCTAAAGGACCATAAATGAAAAGTCTTGGGTGATGACCCCAGGGCTGTCGAACGCGTTCAGAGGCTAAAAAGTTTTGCAAAAATCCTGGGTAATCTTCAGCGCGAAGGTCTGTAAAGTCAGATGCAGATTTTAACAAGTTCTCAAAAAAATCACGGGATGCTTGACCAATATCATCTTGCCAAAGCGAGAATCCCGTTTCATCTTGATGTCTTTTGGAAGCAGCATCACAAAACTTCACATGGACTTCGATAAGAAACTTAAGACTTGTCGCCTTCTGTTTTTGTAGTTGCCAAGCATGTTGAGCATCCTCAACAACCCGACTCCATAGTGAGTGATAGCATTCGATCCTACTAGGATCCCCCTTTAATTCTTTGCCCCTTAAATAATTTTTCTCAAAATCACGGCTTTGAGACCTGATCAGTTTTGTAGACATCCCAAAGCGACAAAAAGGATGTTTGAGAAAACTAAGAAAAGTTACACTATCAAATTCCTTAAAGAGAAGCGCGGCTGAAAGAGCAAAGAATCGTCCATGGAGTGTTTCACACAACCTTGTTCCTGCTGAATCATCTACAGACAATCCCCAGCGACGTAAATGCACCAATACTCTTTTGGCCAAGGTACGATCCGGCGTGATCAAGGCTCCTGTTTTTTGGGGAGCTTCTAAAACTCCTCTTAAGATCATTGCCACACTTGAAGCTTCTTCTTCATCATTACTAACCTCAAGCAACGTTATTTTTTTTAATGCCCCTTCTTCGATGAGATCTTTTGTTTTTGCATTTCTCAAGTCATAGGGATGAAATATATTTTGAAAAAGTTGCTGTCTTGAGGAAACGTTAGAACCAAGACTCCAATTTTTAATATCTGATCGTGTGATATCCATGATTTTGAGGAGTCTTGAAAGAGCATACTGGGGATGGGAATAGGGCAAACTTTGCCAATGTGCCTCATCTAAAGTGTGATCAAGGCCGGGTATCAAAATGAGGCCACGCGGCAAATCTTTAATAGATTTCAACAACCGAGCAACACTCGGGAGTGTTCCAGTTAATCCAGCCCCAATGATTGGAGTTTTGGGAGGCTCTTTCTGCCAAGACTCTGTCAATTTTTCAAGAATAATTGTACGTCGATATGCCGGATCCATAACATTTTTTTCTTTTAGAATACGCGGCCATTTATCCGTTAAAACTTCAAAAAAATTGAGAATTTTTTGCCAATGTTCTGCATAAACTTCCGGAACAATTTTTTTGAAATTTGTAAGCTGTACTCCCTCATCTCCAGCTTCATCTAACAATTCAATCAGTGAGGACGCCAATTGCATAGCATCATTGTAACTGACCCCTAAGATCTTTTGTCCTGCTTCATACACAAGCTTACTTAAAAGACCTAAACGAGAAAAAGCATTAACAGCTGGGACAAGATCACGCTGATAGTGTACGGGCAGCAAATCGTTGGGAATATCTGTAATAGGAATCATTCGCGGTAAAACGATAGGATGATTTTGACTCAAACGTCCTACATTCTCCGTTAAATGGCGACACGCACGTCGGGTAGGCAGAAAAATAAGTGTCTTTGCATTATGCAAGGGATCTTGCTTGGCGCCATGAATCAAAAATTGAGACAAAGTCTCTAAAAAAGTCTCTCCTCCTGGTACATTGAATACGCCCTTATCCATGAGCGTTCTCAAGTGTTTTGATTGTTTTAATCCAATGTCCTGTACCCGAAAGCTCAATACTATGATCTTGAGCATCCATAGACAAAGTTAATGTGTTGGTAAGCTCAAGTTTTGGAAGTCGTTCAGGCCATTCAATGAGCACAATCCCTCCGCCTAAAGCTTCTTCCAGACCTAATTCCCATATTTCTTCAGAATGTTTTAGACGATATAGGTCAAAATGCCAAATCAATGCTTTTGTGGATTCATAAGTTTGTACAAGAGTGAAGGTTGGACTGGGCACGTCTATCTCATGCCCCATCAGTGCGCGCACAAAACCCCTCGAAAATTCTGTTTTTCCGGCGCCTAAATCTCCCTTAAGCAAAAGCACATCTCCTGGCTGACTCTTTTCAGCCACTGCAGCAGCAAAAGCATAAAGCTCTTTTACAGAAGTGGGTTTAATACGCATCGCCCTCGATCTTAAATTTGTTTCTTATTACTTCCTAGCGCCAATAAGTTGACAGCGCAAATCCAAAAATCTATGCTGCAGTATATTCTCATCGGGGTGCCCATAGGGGGCTGAGAGGTTTTCCAACCCGTGAACCTGAACCAGATAATGCTGGCGGAGGAAATTGAGATGACAACCATCTATTCTGATACTATTACTTATCATTCAAAGGTCTACGGCCGTAAACATCGCTACAGTATTATTATTGGCAATCTGCTAGAGCATTTTGATTCATCCCTTTATGGCTTTTTAGCGCCTATTTTAGGGAAACTATTTTTCCCCAATTTTTCGCCCCTTTACCAGCTGATCTTAACATACAGTGTTTTTGCAGTTACTTTTATTGCGCGACCTTTAGGCGGTGTATTTTTTAGCAAATTGACCTATCGCTATGGTCCTTTAAAGGCTCTCTCTTGGACACTTATTGGTGTTGCCCTTGCCACAGGCCTTATGGGGCTAATCCCTGGAGCAGAACAAATTGGTATCTTGGCGCCCATTCTTTTAGTAAGCACGCGCTTTTTTCAGAGTTTTTGCGCGGCTGGCGAAAATACCATTGCGGGATATTATCTTATAGAAAAATGCCAAAAGCACCAGCAAGTCCCCTTAACCAGCATTTATCAAAGCTCAACGGTTTTGGGAATCCTAGCAGCTTCGTCGTTGAGTGCTTTAATTGTCGCCTCTCCCGATTCTCAGAATTTATGGCGTATACCCTTTATTATTGGCTTTCTCGTGGGACTTTGCGGTTTGTGGATGCGATTTCAGTTAAAAGACGATCGCCCTCTCTCCGCTTTCAACATTGCCTTACCTTATGGGGCGTTCTTAAAGCGCATTAAAGCTAACTACAAACTGATTATTTGCTTTATCCCCATTTACGGGCTTTCATATTTAACCTATTCATTTATTTTTGTTTTTTTGAATCCCTATCTTCCGCAAATCAGCTCTCTTTCTCTGCCAAGTCTTATGAACCAGTCGAGTAGTCTGCTATGGCTCGACGCCCTTATTATGCCACTGGTTGCGCTCACGATCAGGCAATTGAATTGGCAACGTGTGATGATTGGATGCGCTTTGTTATTCTTAGTAAGCACTTGCGCCCTTCTTGGCTTTTTCCAGGGGCTATCGCTTATGGAAGTCTTTATTTGGCGCGCATTGATGGTTATTGGTGGCGTTGGTTTTTCTGCTGCTTTAATTCCTTGGGCTGCTAGCATTTTTCCTGATCAAGATAAATATCTTATCCACAGTATCAGTTATGCCATCGGATCTGAGACCTTTGGACGTACGACTCCCGCCATTTGTCTTTGGATTTATAGCTTAACGAATCATCCTTCAAGCCCATTGCTCTATGTTGCAGGGGTGATCTTTATGACTTTTTGTTGTTTTGGCTATTTATATCGCACCTCAGAGAATCAATCCGTTGACGCAAGCCAGTTTTCCCTAGACAAGCTTTAGAAAAAACCATTAAGTAAGAACATATTCACCCTTATAAATTGCGATCGTTTATGGAAGAATTTTTTAAAGAATATCAATTTTTAGGCTATCTCATTGTCCTTTTGGGCTCCTTTGTTGAAGGAGAGTCGGTCGTTCTCACAGCCAGTGCTTTCTCTTATAAGGGCTATTTTTCCCTCCCCCTTCTTATGGTCATTTCCTTTTTAGGGACTTTGTTTGCTGATCAGCTTTTGTTTTACATTGGGCGTTTTTATGGCCCCAATCTTATTGAGCGTTATCCAACGCTGAAAGAAAAATCAAAGCGCGTTTTTGAACTTCTGCATAAATACAATGTGGGATTCATTTTGTCATTTCGCTTTATTTATGGCATTCGCATCGCCAGTCCCTTAATTATCGGTGCCAGCGGTATCAGCATCAAACGCTTTACGATTCTTAATGTGATTGCAGCCTTTATCTGGTCAGTGTTGAGCTGTTTAGCCGGGTATACTATTGGCTATTTTGCCGCTGACTTTGTTGAAGAAATGATTATGAAGATTTTGCACTTAGAAAAAATGGCGCTGGGGATTCTTGGGGCCATTGTCGTCGTCGTTTTTGGCATTATTTATATAAAGAAAAAGTTTTTCTCATCAAAACCAAAAAACACCAATTGACCGACTTCTAAGAGGGCGTTACATTCCCTCCATGCTCAAAACTGGCCGGGTGGCAGAGTGGTTATGCAGAGGACTGCAAATCCTTGTACGTCGGTTCAATTCCGGTCCCGGCCTCCATTTTGAGCTTGCCTTGGCTTTCTGAGTCTGCTAGAGAGCCATGTGTAAGTATAGTCGTGATCCCCGGTAGCTCAGTCGGTAGAGCAAGTGGCTGTTAACCACTGGGTCGGCGGTTCGAGTCCGTCCCGGGGAGCCAATCCTGAAAAAGCTTTTTTTCACAAAAACCCAAAGTTTAAAAATTTTTAGTGCCGCATGTCGAGTCCTAAAAATAAATCAAACTCTTGTAAATTAGTCCTCTTCATTCCATTAACATTTTCTTTATTGTAATAAAGTGATCTTAATTGCATTAACATTTTCCTTATTGCAATAAAATGCGCTAAACTGCATTAAGAAAAGTGTGATTGCAGGAAAGGTTACACGATGACATTTGGCAGTTTTAAAGAAATTTCTGGGCATGGAGAAAGCTACAAATGCTATGTGCCAGGCCACTTAACCAAAAATCTCATCGATATCAGTAAGTTTCAAGGACTCCTTGATCAAGCCAATCAAGCGTTAGGTAGAATTGACGCGCTCTCTGAATTCATACCCGATATCACTCTCTTTATCTATTTGTACGTAAGAAAAGAAGCTCTCCTGTCTTCTCAGATTGAAGGAACGCAATCTTCTCTCGCTGACCTCTTTATGTTCGAAAACAATCTCTCTCCTTCTGTAGCAGCATCGGATGTAGAAGAAGTAACCAATTATGTAAATGCCATCAATTATGGTCTAAAAAGGATCCAGGAACTCCCCTTCTCTCTAAGGCTCATTAAAGAAATCCATAAGGTCTTAATGAAAGGTGTGAGAGGGCAAGATAAAAACCCTGGTGAGTTTCGAATCTCTCAGAATTGGATAGGAGGAAGCCGTCCTGGTAATGCATTGTATGTTCCTCCTTCCCCTGATTTGGTTATTCCTCTCATGGGCGATCTTGAAAAATTTATTCATTTGGAAGATGCGGGACTTCCCGCTTTAATTAAAATTGCATTCACTCACGTTCAATTTGAAAGCATCCATCCTTTCCTCGATGGCAACGGAAGAATTGGAAGATTACTTGTGACTTTGTTATTGTGTAACTGGAAAATTCTAAAACATCCCGTTTTATATATCAGTTATTTTCTCAAAGCAGAGAGACAAAAGTATTATGACTTATTACAAAAATTAAGAATGGAGAATGATTGGGACAGTTGGATTTCATTCTTCTTAAAAGGTATTATTGAATCATGCCAAGATGAAATCTTTGCTACAAAACGTCTCTTAAAAACCCTGCAGGAAGACACACAAAAAATATCAAGTTTAAGATCTGGCGCAGTAAGAGACGTGTTTGACCATCTCAAAAAACATCCCGTTACAAATATCCCAACAATAAGTGCTCATTTAAAAATTACGCAACATACTGTCCTGTCGGCATTAAACAAATTGGAAGAGATGAACATTGTGAGGGAAATCACAGGAAAACAAAGAGGCAAGATTTATACTTATGATAAGTATATTCATATTCTTTCCGAGGGGACTGAGCCTTTGTAGGAGTGCCGTTAATTACATCTGCACGTCTACATCTCATGGAGTGAGAAGAGGATCCTTTAATGTACCATTGTCGTAGTTAGCCTAAAAAGATCCGCGTATTCCGCTTACCTCTTATTCACAAAATGCTTACCACTATAGTGCATATAATACGCAATTATTCCCACATTAAGGGTATTACTGCGCTTTATATGCACTAATTCAGTTGCATTAAGTATATTACATATGTCATTATTCTTATATTAGTGGAATTACTGCGATTATAATGTACTATGTCTACCATATCAGGTCTTGGAAAATTAGATAGGGAGCAACTTTCATCAATTTTGAGGGAAGCAGAAAACGTCATTTCAGTTGAACAAGCCTCTGAAATTTTAGGAGTTTCTCGACACCTAGCTGGAAAGCAATTAGCTCGATGGTGCAGCAAAGGATGGTTATCTCGCATTAAACGAGGGGTGTATATCCCTGTTCCCCTAGAATCAAAAGTGACTGATGTATCTTTAGAAGATCCATGGATCATCGCAGAAAAGTTATATAGACCTTGCTATGTTGGAGGTTGGAGTGCAGGAGAATACTGGGGGCTAACAGAGCAAATTTTCCGAACCCTTCTCATTAAAACAACCCAAAAACCGCGCAACCTTCATCCAGTAATGAACGGTACACCCTTTATGCTTATTACAACCTCTCCAAATGCAATGTTTGGGTTGAAACCTGTGTGGAGAGGCCAGATTAAGGTTATGGTATCGGACCCCACGCGAACCATTATAGATTTTTTGGTTGACCCTAAAATTGGGGGGGGAATTCGAACAACAACAGATATGCTGAAGGAATATTTGCAATCTGAGCATAAGAATCTTTCTTTAATGATTGAATATGCTACCCAACTTGCTAATGGAGCTGTTTTCAAGAGGTTGGGATTTTTACTAGAAATGTGTGTTCCTGAAGAAACGGCAACTATTGAAGCTTGTTCAAAACATCTAACTAAAGGAAAAAGCAAGCTGGACCCTCAATTGAGCGCAGATAAGCTCATAACAAAATGGCGTTTGTGGATACCGGCTAACTGGAAATACTAACATGATCTCTAACAAAAATTTAATGACCTTAGCAGGGGAATTTAGCCTAGATGTGAATGTAGTCGAGAAGGACTACGTACTTGGTTGGTTACTCGCTGCAATTAATAACCATCGTTTCTTATCTAATAAGTGGATCTTCAAAGGAGGAACATGCCTTAAAAAATGCTATTTTGAGACCTATCGTTTTTCTGAAGACTTAGACTACACACTAATTGATGAAAGCCAAATTGACGTTGATTTCTTGACGATGTGCTTTAATGATATTGCACCATGGCTTTATGACGTTGTTGGAATTGAGATTCCCAAAGAAACCATTCAATTCAAAATTAGAGATAATAAAAGGTCTGCTGAAGGAAAGGTTGGCTATATAGGGCCTATGCAGCGTAGACGTGCTCCTGCTCGCATAAAATTAGATTTAACTGTGAATGAACTTGTTGTAACAAGCCCAGACCTACGATTAGTTCACCATCCATACAAAGACAATCCAGAAAGTGGCATTAAAAGTTATTGCTATAGTTTTCCAGAAATTTTTGCCGAGAAGCTAAGAGCATTGGGTGAGCGGGCACGACCAAGAGATTTATATGATGTCATTCATCTTTTTCGCCATGCTAACCAGGCTGAAACTGGCGAACAGGTCTTTGAAGTTCTCAAGAAGAAATGCGAATTCAAATCCATTTCTGTTCCCACCCTAACCTTTATGGAAAACCATCCTAAAAGAGACGAACTCAGAGCAGAATGGGAAAACATGTTAGGCCATCAGCTTCCTGCCTTGCCGAATTTAGATGATTTCTGGCAAGAGTTGCCCAACGTTTTTAATTGGTTGGAAGGTAAAGGCAATAAACTAAAATTGGATTTGTTCCCATTCCAGAAGAAGGATATGGACCTCACTTGGCAACCGCCAAGCATGATTAGCCCCTGGAACACAACAATACCTTTAGAATTAATTCGTTATGCTGCAGCGAATCACTTATGCGTGGAAATAACATACAAAAAGAAAGATCAAACAATTAAAAACTATTTAATTGAACCATACGAATTAAAAAGAACAAAAGATAGAAAACTATTGTTATTTGCAGTTAAGCTTCCTTCAAATGAGCCAAGGTCATTTTTAATTGAAGGCATCCAAAGTGTAAAAGCAACCGAGAAGCACTTTACTCCTCAGTATTTTATTGGATTGACGCCTTTCTCGTTGGGCCGTTCAACCTAATGTAACGGTTATTTAAGGGGATGCCTAGCTCATCAGGAGGAGGATGTTCTCGTGACGAGAATACTTGGATAGCTTCTCTTCTGACTACACTAATGCTCTACTAAACAAAAACGCTTAGATATTTCCCAGTGTTGAAAGTTGGATGAGGCTGTCTAATACAGTTGAAAATTCGCAACACTTTCAGCAATCGCATAACTCATTGTTTTTACGCATAAAAAATTCGATCAAATTTTAATAAATTACGTCGATTCTATGGTAAACTTTTAAAAAAATTTGGGAGACACCATAGGCATGCAGTTCGTTAATTCATTGAAAATCCGACGTTTTTCTTTAACAAAACTTTCTTTATTTTTCATAGTTGGGTTGATGTACACACACGGCGCACAAGCGCGCAATGGTCTTTTCCCTCATTTCGTAGGAACACATGGTATGCTGAGTGGCGCAGGAACGGCGCTTCCTCTTGATGCCTCCAATGTTATTGCAAACCCCGCACATATTGGACGCTTACCAACGCATGTGGCACTATTCCAAGGCGTTTTTAATCAAGATCAATCTCTAGATTCATCATCAGCCCTTCTTGGAAATCCGATTGGAAAGCAAAAAAATCGTTATAAAACGCTCTTTGTTAATGATGCGGGATTTAACTATCGCATTAATGAAAAATGGGCTTTTGGTATCGGAATGTCTGGGGGGGGCGGCTTTGTTGCCTTCAAGTCTGCGACCAGAAATCCTGGTGCACTCAACCCACCGAACGGCAACTTTGACAATGAAGCTGTTAATCGCGTCATATTAACTGCGCCAACACTTGCGTATAACCCAACAAAAGGTCAATCGTATGGGATAAGCTTGCTCGTCGGATATTCAGACTTTTGGATGAACTTAGGCCTCCCCAATGGACAACAGATCAGCGGACAGCTTCAATCCAATAAAGTTTTTGGGGTTGGTGTTCGCATTGGAGGCATGTGGGATGTCAATAAATATCTGACGATCGGATCTTCTGCCGCAACGCCTGTTTTCTTTGCAAAGTATAATAAATATCCCGAGTTTCAAGATGCTTATGAAATCCCTGCAACCTTTCGTTTTGGAATTGCTGTACATTTCAATCCTCAAACAGATTTTGTTTTGGATTTCAAAGGTATTTACTGGGGCAAAGTAAACTTTTTACACAAAAATCTAGGCTGGGGAAACCAAGCGATTATCTTAACGGGTATTCAACATAAATTTACAGACTCTCTAACAGTCGGCATTGGATACAATTATGGAAAATCGCCGATTTATGAGAATAAAGTTTTCTTTAATGCTTTGAGTATTCCCTTAGATGAACATCATATCAGCGGAGGTGTTCGTTATAAAGTTACTGAAAGCGTCGAACTCATTGGTATTGGTTATTTTATTCCCCATAAAAAAATGACTGATGATGGCACATCCATGCCAGGAGGCGTCAGCAGAGGGGCCACTATAGAAAGTAGAACGATCGGTGGAACCTTAGGACTTAGAGTTAATTTTTAAGGTTAATGCGTGAATATCACGGGTTAGTTTGTCCTTAATATGCTTTCAATTTTATTAAGGATAAATTAACCACTCCTCTCTAATACTAATTTAACTCTTAGGGTAACAATATCTCCGTATCTGAGAGTATTGAAAAATATTCATCGTATAAATCAGGAGGACTTTCATCATGTTAGCTCAAGCTCAACCTAAACCTTCAAATCAAAGCGATCCATCTTGGTGGTGGCAGAATCAGGCATCTTCTCGTGCATGGCAAAACCAAGCCCCACAGTGGTGGTGGCAGAATCAAGCGCCTCAATGGTGGAATTGGCAACATCAAGCCCCCCAACAATGGCATGGCTGGCAGAATCAAGCCCCACAGTGGTGGAACTGGAATAATCAAGCTCCTCAACAATGGAACAGTTGGCAAAACCAAGCAAACCCCAATTGGTGGTGGCAGAACCAAGCCCCCCAACAGTGGCATGGCTGGCAGAATCAAGCCCCACAGTGGTGGAACTGGAATAATCAAGCTCCTCAACAATGGAACAGTTGGCAAAACCAAGCAAACCCCAGTTGGTGGTGGCAGAACCAAGCCCCTCAAGCATGGTGGAATCCAGCATGGAAAGAAGATAATGTAAAAAATTTTCCCGGCTATGGTGGTGGTGATGGACCTGGGTCAAATAATCCTTGGCCAGCTAATGGGTGGCAAAGTTGGAATTTTTACAAAGGAGAAGGGGCCTGGTGGGCTTCTCAAGGGTTCGCTGTTAAGTATTGGGATAATGACACGGAAACAACTATTGAATGCTATATCCCCGGTATTAATGCTGAAAATTGTGAACTAACAACATTTGGAAATGACGTCAGGATTCGTCTTGTTGGTCAAGAAAATCAAGGCTACATCAATCTTTCTCTTCCTCCTTATGCTGATACAACGCGCATAGCCGCAACTGCTGCTAAGGAGCTTTTGAAGATTACTGTTCCGACACGTGCAGAAATCACAAGCAACATTAAAAAATTCAAGCCTAGCAAGGCTAAATAAAGAAACTCATAAAAAAGGCTGAACCCATGAAGAGCTCAGCCTTTTTTGTATAGAGTTAACAAGAACATATATATTTAGAATTCATAGTAAAAATGAAGAAAATACTCTTATTGTGTGCAGTACTAGAAACTTTTTTATCAACACCTGTTTTTTCTTCTGCTATTGGAATAACGCCAGATCCTGGACAGCACATATTCCAAAATGTCACAAAAATAGATGATGGACTATATACATCTCCTATGACAGATCAACCAGGGTTACGTCTTGTCATGGAGAAAATTACTGGCTTTAATATAGTTGCATGGAAAAAATATCTTGAAGTTCAAAACGCTCCTCGCGTAGTAGGCGCAGTAAAAAGTTTAGTAACTGGCACAGGGAAACACGTACAAAAAGGTAATATATCTGATGGCTCTGGCTATGCGCTTAGAGTTTTAAACAGTGTTTCAATAGAATCAAATGAAGTGTGGATGGCTTACATCACATCAGATTCAACGGCACGTCACATAACACTGCCCATCGATTATCAAGCAGGAAGAGAATATATGTTTCGAGATAAAAGCTCTTTCCCCTACAATCTTAAAATGTATATGACAGTGACTTCTTCTCCTAATGCTTTGCTCACATCACACCTTGGCATAACGGTATCTGCCGAAGGTGTTTTCACTGGACGACCAAAGGGAGTTTCCGTAGATTTGCATGCCTTTGCAGCTAAAGTTATGTTGATAAGAAACCCTAAACGTCGCTTCATGGTCAACGCTCCCGTTGAAGCCATGACGCAAATTTTGACGAAAGCGTTGCCTTCGGATTCTCTTTCTATGGGAACAAGAGAAATGCAAGATCATATAAAAAAGTATGATTATATGGAATTAAGCGAATTAAAGGAACAACACCCAGAAATTTATCAAAAAATTCTAGAAAAAAGCAAACAAGAAACAGATCGAGAAATGGAAAAGCTTTCTATCAATGAAGCTGAAAGAAAAGGAGTATACGATAGACTTTTGCAAAAAAATTTGCACGAGTCTTTCGAAGAGTTTAAAACGCCTTGGAATTGGGACAACGTCCACAAAGAAGCACCAGGCGACTTAGAGATGCAACGCATACTGTCTCGTGAGAAAATGCACAAGCGTATGAGTGATCATCCTCCTATTATTTCTACCCAGGGAAAAAGTTTAACATCAATGAGTCACGGGATAACCATTTCTCACCCGGCTTCTCAATTTCACTTGGAAGTTAAGAAAGGCGATAAAGATTACAATTGGCTTTCTACAAGAGTCTTTGATCCTGCTACGTCTGCGCAGCATCCAATAGCAGTGGACTTAAATAAATTAGCCCATTCAAAATAAATATTTATTAAACGAGGGAAGAACACCCGCTTAACTTTTTTCCTGCGGTCTTCCAAATTTAACTTTACAATAAATAGTAATGGATATGAGAAGATCCCCACAGAAACCAATATCATCACCCTATAATCCAAATTTTGAAAGAGAATCTGTGTCAAGAAATTCATCTGACCATAGATACTTAAGATACACAGAACATAAAATTTACCTAAAAAAGGTTTCGAATTTAATTGCCATCACTTAGCTCTAAAACTTAATAATCCCCGTTAATTTTGAAATACGTATCCACCCCAACCTCCTCCAGGAAATCAGCATCATGAGAAATCACAATCATAGCTCCGGGATAAGCTTTCAGAACTTGGATAACATGTTCGCGTGTTTCTAAATCAAGATTATTGGTGATTTCATCAAGGATCAGGAGCTTTGGGCTACAGGCTGCGATTTGTGCTAAACTCAGCCTTGCTTTTTCCCCACCAGATAAAGCACGAATAGGGCTATTTACCTCCTCATTTTTACGGAATAGAAAATCATTTAGGTGGCACCTTATTTTAGCATGAGACCAATAGGGCGCGCGTTCTGATATTGTCTCAAGCACGGATTTATGGGGCTGAAGAGTGCTGTAATGTTGATCGAGATAGCCGATGTCTTCTCTTTTGATAACAAGCCAGTCTCCGGTTTTATAGACTGTATCATCACCAAGGATGGCTTTAATCAAAGTCGATTTTCCACTCCTGTTATCGCCCGTGATAGCCATACGTTCATCGCCAGAAAGATTGAGGCTAATTCCTGATAAGAGCGGGACATCTATAGAATACCCAACGGATCCATTTCCAATTTGTATAAGCGTTCGAGCACCTACTTCGGAACTCCCAATAGAAAATTTAGGAATGATGATTTCTGGGATACGAAGTTCAGCTAAGCTTGCTATTAAATCATATTTACGCTTATCAATAGAAGATTTCTTACGTCCTGAAGTTTCCTCAGCACGCAGCGCTTTGCTTTTACTTACGATAGTTGGCCATTTACGCTGATCGATGCTTTTCTCGCCCTTGAGCTTGCTTTTGGCAGCTCGTTGTTGCTCTTGCATCAGCTTATGGTGCATATCCTTTTTCTGGCGATTTAGAAGCGCCAGCTCGCTTTCAATGGATGCACGCTTAAGTTTAATTTCATAAATATAATTGTCATAATTACCGGAAAATACATGGATATTCCCGTTATCGATGTGCCAGAGCTTATCAATACAAATACTCAGAAGTTCTGTATCATGAGACACAACAATCAGTGTACCATGGTAATTTTGCAGCATCCGCATCAAGCTTTTTCGATTGCGGCGATCTAAATGATTGGTCGGTTCATCTAGCAATAGAACGTTTGGATCAAGGCTTAAGGCTTCTGTCATAACCCTGTTTAAGCGTTCACCACCACTTAAGTTGACGTGATCTTCAATGACTTGGGGAACGTAGCCAATAATCAAATCCTCACTATGTATAATGGCCCCATCAGAAGAGTCAAAATAGCCCGCTATTATTTTCAATAATGTTGATTTACCGCTGCCATTTCTGCCGATGATCCCAATGCGACTACCATAAGCAATCTGGAAATTGAAATTGTTAAAACAGGTTTTGTGGGAAAAAGATAGATCAAGGCTTTTGATTTGAATGGGTTTATGCATCATAATTTCTCTCTATAAAAGTGATTTTAAGGACTGAGTAACAAAACAATGCGCATCTGCTGATTATTGTTTTGTGCCCTAAAATTCAGGGCAATTTTAGAGAATGATTTTCATGATACGTAAAACCTCTACAAATTATATGCGTATGTAAATATGTTTAGCCTCAGAAGGCAATAACTTTATTCAGCTCAGTTTAAGAGCTCCCAGTTTTAGCATAATGGGCCATTCTTGAAGTAAGATATTCCATCATACGCCATCCTTCCCAAAGAACAGCGCGCATTTCGTGAAGATCAATATTTGGTGATGCTTTAAGAATTTCAAAGCCCATTTTTGTATGTTCTTCATCAAGCTCACTATGAAGTTTAAAGTGCGTCGCTCCAGGGAAATGCGTTTGCGCTTCACTATGAAAGATGTGGGAAGCAGCTTCAAGAACACAATGCATCAAAACCGTTTTCTCTTCAGGACTTCCTGATAAAGCGCGTTGATAAAACCAACTTGCTGCAGCATCGAGAATAGGATCCCAGAGAGAAATAGGTTTATCCCCCTGAGGGATGATAATTCTTTATTATGGCCTGCTTCTTCTTCCCAGTGTTGCTCAGCTAACATTTGAAATGCTTTTGGACTGCCCGCTGCAACACGTGCTGCTAAAATTCTTTGAAACCAGTCGGACCAAAAATTAAGTGCTTCTAAGAGTCGTTCACGCACTTCTTTTTTCTTGATGTGATCTGAAGCGAGTAATTTCATTAAAGCATTTTTTCTGAAATGTTTTTCATACTTTTCCTGATCTTTTAAGAGCAGCTTAAATTCATCTTCATCAGTTTTTCCAGTAAACTTAACCCTTGGATTTTCTGGATCTTCATAAAGACCTAGCCCCTCAAATTGGACAGAAAGACCCCAAAATCCTTTTTTTCCTTTGCCTATAAAACCATGGCGACAATTTGGAGGAACAATAACAACATCTCCTTCATTGACTGCCTGATGCACATCTCCTAAAACCATCCCCTCTCCTGAAGTAATAATGATCATACTTGCTGTAGGGTGCTGATGAATACTCAGAGTTTCTTCTTTTCTCAAGCGAACCCAACTCATAGAAAAACGAGACTGCTCAGGCATAAAATAACTTAAGTCTTTATTCTTTCTAAAATCTAGCAAAAGACCAAGGTTGTGAATTTCTCCAGCAACATTTGCATAATTAACGGCAGGAATATCTTCTCTCGAAATTACTTTCACTCTTTCCATATTTGACAATTGAGCTGGAAACCCCATGATGTGCTCCTTTATTAAGTTCTATTATTTCTAAGGTAATGAAAATAGGTGAATGAAAAGTTAATCTTTTCTTTTCCTATCCTGCTGGGAAACGAAGCGTGTGCACTTGCCGACAATGTCCTTCCTATGAGATCTTGGTGTTTTGATAAAACCAAGCTTCTAGATCCTCAATTCTTTTTTGAAGTTCTATTTCTGACTCTCCCAAAATCAACGGGGTGCCTCCTAAGATTTCGGTAATATCATGGGGAGAGGAAAGAGCATCGCCAGGCCTTGAGTAAACTTCATATTCTTTCACCCAAGGAAAGGGACATTGATTCTCAATATGCACCAACGTTCCCTTAATTTTGGGAAACCAAACTTCCCCACTAATGACTGAAGGAGTTCTTGGTTGTTCAATCACTTTAATATCGATATTTGCTTGCATTAAAATAAATAGCTTTTTCAGATCAATATTGAAGGAGGTTTTCCAAGAATGATTCACACCTTTTCCTCCTACACGAGAAGCAATTTCACAAAATACAGGCTCATCTTGACCATCAACCATAAAAACTTCGAGATGAAAAGCAGCGGCTTGAGGAGTAGGCATCAATTTTATGATCTTTTTTGCATATTGGTTGAGTTTATCTGTCAAAGGATTTTCAGCAGCCAACAAAGAACTCGCAGCATAAGTGCCGGCAATAATTCCCAATGCTGAATGTAAATATACAGAAGGCCAAGAGCAAATAACTTTTTCCCCTATAGCTAATCCATTGATGTGATACATCGGACCATGAATAAAAACTTCCGTTTGCAAAAGAGTGATTTCTGAATTGCTGAAAACAGATGAGTTGGAGAGTATTTTCCGAACGTCATCTTCGCTGTGCAAAACATGAATTCCCTGACATCCAGTACCCAGTCGTGGCTTTAAAACTATTGGAAAAGTATGACTTTGAATAAACTCGATAAAATCAGAATAATTATTTAGGGCACGAAATGGAGGAACGACTATTCCTTTCTTAGCAAGAATTTCTTTCATAACTATCTTATCACGAAATGCCAGTGAACTTTCATAGTTCTGCCCTTCAAGATCTAGTAAAGTCCTTAAACGACCTGCCCTTAAAATATCTTCTTCATCTGGCGCGATAATTCTGTCAAAGGGGGCTTTTTGAAAGATCTTGTAAACTAACCACTCAACTTCACCCGTCATGAAATAATTTTCAACTTGAATAATTTCCCCAAGAAATGGCTGCAAGCGCTTTACCTGTGCCGTTTCCAAGCTGTTATGCGGGAGCACAAGCGTGCTATTTTTAAAAAGCCCCTCTTCCAAAGAAAGACTTTCCAGCCATTGTGCATGAGGAAAGAGAATTAAATAGCGCATTTGAAGCCTCCTTTGAATTCATACCATCTGAGAAAAACTTCAATGACGCTATAAAAATTTAAGCTGGAATCTCTCACTTGATAATCCCTATTGTGTAATATCAAAAACACCTTTCACGTTCATGCTTGAGATAAAAATACTGCACACGTATAAATAAATGGTAAAATTTGCTCACATATTTTATCGCAACATCTTTAAGATCCTTGTAAACGGTCGTCACTAGATCACTTGCAACCACCTCCTAAATAAGTTAGCCTTAAATCAAGAATACTATTTATAATAAGCTTGACAGGGATAACATCTCTCAATGTGCTGAAATAATACTTAAGGCATATAAAGAATGAAAAAAAGCGAAGACAACCTTAGAAGGTCAATTTCCTTACTAGAGGCAACTCTTGAATCAACTGCGGATGGCATTCTGGTGGTTGATATTCATGGGAATATTGTGACTTTTAACCAAAAATTCAGAAAAATGTGGAAGATCCCGGTCGGGGTTTTAGAGAACAGAGAAGATCAAAAAGCAATCACGTATGTTTTAAAACAACTCAAAGATCCTGATGGTTTCGTAGAATCATTAAAAAGGCTTTATTCCAAACCAAACACTGACGTTTTTGATGAAATAGAATTTAAGGATGGTCGTATTTATGAGCGCTATTCCATTCCTCAGAAAATGGAAAAGAAAGTTGTTGGTCGCGTGTTTAGTTTTCGCGATGTAACAGAGCGCAAACAAATGGAGTATCAGCTTGTTCATCAAGCTACGCACGATATTCTGACAGGTCTTCCCAATCGCACTCTTTTAATGGATCGTATTAACCAGTGTATAAAATACGCCAAACGGCATAAGAAAAAAGTTGCAATTCTGTTCCTAGACTTAGACAGGTTCAAAGGTGTAAACGACAGTTTAGGTCATGATACAGGTGATCTTCTTTTAAAATTAGTCTCTGAACGTTTAAGTGAATCAATTCGAGAATATGATACTCTGACCCGTTGGGGAGGAGATGAATTTGTTATTGTCATTCCTGATCTAAAATCTGAAGAAAACGTCGCCTCCATTATAAGGCATTGTATGTTTTCTATGGAACAACCTTTTCATATTCAAAATCACAGCATCACTATTACCTGTAGCATGGGTATTAGTTTTTATCCAAAAGATGGGCAGTTTGCGACAAGCTTACTCAAGAGTGCTGATTCTGCAATGTATCATGCAAAAGCTGAAGGTAAGAATACCTTTCAATTCTATAAATCTCATATGACGGAATACGCTCTTGAGCAACTTGAATTGGAAAATGATCTTCATCAAGCAATTCTTAACAATCAATTTCTTCTCTATTATCAGCCAATTGTTGATATTAAAACGCATTCTATCAAAAGTGTGGAAGCTTTAATTCGCTGGAAACACCCTCAGCGGGGTCTTTTGTCTCCAGACAAATTTATCCCTCTGGCGGAAGAAACAGGGTTAATTTCTGGAATTGGAGAATGGGTTTTAACAGAAGCTTGCAGACAATTAAAGGCCTGGCACGATGACGGTCTTCCTGAAATATCGATCGCAGTAAACGTTAGTATCAACCAATTTAAGCAGAAGGATTTCTTGGCAAAACTTGAAAAAACACTCAAGGAAACAAATCTAGATACAAAATTTCTTGAACTAGAAATTAGTGAAACTGGGTTTATGCGCAACTTTAATACCTTTCTAAATCTTCTGAGAAAAATTAAAGAGAAGGGTGTTGCCTTGAGTATTGATGATTTTGGAACGGGTTATTCAGGCCTCAATTATCTTAAAATCCTTCCTGTTGATAAATTAAAAATCGATAAATCGTTTGTGCAAGATGAGATCTATACGACTGAAGGAAACATCGTTCTTTCTGTCATTGCCTTAGCAAAAAAGCTAAAACTAAAAGTCGTTGCTGAAGGTGTTGAAACAAAAGAACAATATAGCTTTTTGAAAAAGCATCTCTGTGATGAGGCCCAAGGTTATTATTTCAGTAGACCAGTTGATGCAGAATCGATGTTTCATATTTTGAAAAAAGTTAGAGATAACCAGTACAGTTATGCTTAAAGATAGACGCAATTTTTGGATTAGATTGAAAGAATTTTGACCTCTATGCCATTACATCCTCAAGCTAGAAAAATATATAATGAGTTGTATCTCCCTGGCCCTGTACAAAAAGAGCTTAATAATATTCGTTTTAAAATAGATCTTTCTAATAGTACCAACCCTTATGGCGGGCAATTTACTGAATATCCAGATCTCATCCAACTCTCCATGAGAGAACTTTATATTAAATCTCTTACGCACATAAATTCAAAGTTATACCCTGATATCCCTACAAACTTAAAGCCAGAACAGATTCTTTTTACGGTTGGCTCTATTGAAGGCATTGATCTTCTTTTAAGAACTTTTTGTGAACCTGGAAAGGATACGATCTGCACATTAACCCCTTCATTCCCAGCTTATGCGCACTGGGGAAAGATCCATGGGTTAAACGTCAGTCAAGTGCCGTTAGAAGGCGAAAATCTTGATTCTTTTGACATTGGGGCTGTTGTCAAAACAAATCCAAAAATGATCTTTTTGTGTAGCCCCAACAATCCAACGGGCTCTCTTTTAAAAATGGATTTGATCAAAGATCTGTGTAGAAAAATCTCTGGATTTGTCGTCATTGACGAAGCTTATATTGAATTTGCACGCCAACCCTCTCACATGCAATTTTTGGAGAAATACAAGAATCTTATCATTTTAAGAACTTTTTCGAAGGCCTGGGGGATGGCGGGGTTAAGATGTGGGAGCATTCTTGCAGATCCTTTGATAATCAGTACTCTGCGATACACTCAAATTCCTTTTGGTATTTCTACACCTTCACAAGAGCAAATTAAAAAGCGCCTTTTTAATCCCCAAAAAATAATGAATTCTTGGGATAAAATTAAAAAGCAGCGAGATTCTTTAAGCAAAAAACTGTCTTCATTATCAATCGTGGGAAAAGTGTTTAAAAGCGATAGCAACTTCCTCTGTGTGACCCTCAATAGTTTCCCTGACACGCTAAAATTTTTAAAAGATCAAGGCATTTATGTGGCAGACTGTTCAGCAAGTCTCTCCAGTACTGTAAAAATATCAATCTCTAAACCCGATCATCACAAAGCATTACTTCATGCTTTGTCACAGCGTTCCTATTCAAAATAGCTCAGCAGCGTTTTTTCTTTTAAGGAATGCCGACTTTTTTCTTCTTATATTCTTTCTGAGCCTCCTCTAATAACGAGGAATATTTCGCATCTTGGTACGCTTGCTGAGCTTTCTCAACATATCTCACTACCTTTCCGGCATGGGATGAAAGAAGCATGTTGGGAACCACAACCAAGGAGCTGTTTTTTTCATCTTCTTCATTACTCTTAAATCTTTGATTTTCAACTGACTTCATCAAACTTTTAGAACGCGCGCGCGGTTTCCTAGTCTCACCTTTATCTTTTCTTTTTGTATCTAGGTCATGTTTAGGGTGACGTTTCTTCTTTTTATCATGAGATTTTTTCTTTTTTTCAGCAGTCCGGTTTTTATAAGCAGTGATACTATGTTCATCTTCCTTTTCTTCGCGACCGTTAAAACTTTTAGCTTTTTTAAGCGTACTCGGTCTTGGAGATCTATTTAGAGAAGATTTTTCTTTAGGAATGTTTCCGTGTACGACGGGGACAAAGGGAGAATCACTTATATGTAATCCTTCCATTTCTACTGAAAATTCTTCAATGACACGTGCACTTTGACTTTTCGTGATTCTGAGCGCTGAGATACCTCTTGGGGAAAGACTTCCATTGACAAATCTCTGACGATTTTCAGTCTCTCCATTTTCTTGTACAAAAGTTGTCGCAAGCGATATTTTTAAATTTTTCTTTCTCTCACCGACTTTTCGTAAATCTTTTTTTGTTTTTGTGAGTTCCTTTTTTGAAATTTTAAGAGCACGATCCTCATCATCACGCTCCGTAGAATGAGAAGCAACAAGAGGCCTTATAGACAAAAACAAAACAAGAGAAGAAAGCACGCATCTTAAAATCATAGCGAATTCCTTATGTTCTATTGATCTATCTAAAAGACTATGAATTTTTTGCACATCCTGGCTTTTACTGCTAGGATTTTTTGAATTTTTCAGCTTCTTCTGAACCACCCGTTGTATTCCCAGCACTATAGGAATAAGCGCCCATCCCGGCGAGTTTACCTTGATTTACAATCAAATACTGCTCGCGAATTGGGCGATTCTCAAACCAGCACTCTAATATTTCGCGCACTCCTGCTGCATATCGAGCTTGTGCAGAAAGGGTTGTCCCTGAAACATGGGGGGTCATGCCATGATGGGGCATTGTTCTCCAGGGATGATCTTTAGGCGCTGGCTGAGGAAACCAAACATCACCAGCATATCCTGCTAATTGGCCGCTTTCAAGCGCACGGACTATAGCATCACGCTCACAAATTTTACCTCGCGCTGTATTTACGATATATGATCCTCTCTTCATTTTGCTGATTAAATCATCGTCAAATAGATGCTCTGTTTCAGGATGAAGAGGGCAATTAATAGAAACAACATCACATACTGAAACGAGAGATTCTACGTTGGGATGAAAGGTAACATTTAATTCTTTCTCGATGCTCTCTGGTAAACGATGCCGATCTGTATAGTGTAATTTAACATCAAAAGGCTTTAAACGTCTTAAAACTGCTAAACCAATACGTCCTGCTGCAACGGAACCAATATTCATCCCTTCCACGTCATAGGCTCTAGAGACACAATCGGCAATGTTCCATCCCTTGTTAACAACAGTTTTATAGGAAGGGATGTAATTATGGACCAAAGCAAGAATTGCCATAACAACATGTTCAGCAACACTAATACTATTACAATAGGTTACTTCAGTCACTGTAATGCCTCTTGAAATTGCGGCTTCTAAGTCCACATGATCAGAACCAATTCCAGCAGTAATAGCCAATTTTAATTTTTGAGCTTTTGCCAGCCGTTCTGAGGTCAAATAAGCTGGCCAAAATGGTTGAGAAATCACAATATCAGCATCAGGTAATTCTTTTTCAAAAACTGAATTCTGTCCATCTTTATCCGAGGTGACGATGAAAGTATGCCCCTGAGTCTCTAGAAACTTACGCAAACCTAATTCACCTGAAACGCTCCCTAGCAAATCGCCTGGATTAAAATCAATATGGTGTGGTGTAGGCAACGACATGCCATCAGGGTAACTATTAAGTTTTGGAATATCTGTCCGAGGATACGTTTTAGGATACCCAGCAATTGGATCATCATAGAGAACACAAAGAATTTTAGCCATCTGTTCCTCCAAAAAAGTATAAAAAGGTGCTAGAGACTGTATTAGCTTTCCTTTCAAGACTATAAAGACCTACTGTTAACAATCACTTAATAAAATCTTTGCACGCTTAAGGATCCTGCGTGATTTCTATGATTCATAAAAATTTTATTTTTTATTATTGTAAACACGTATATTGTCATTCAGAAAAAATAAAGTGCACTCTAACTTAGATAAGAAATTGATTACTAAAAATAAAATGAACAAATTGTCTCTTGTGAACATACATGTTCCAATGTCAAAATTTGACTCTGCGCTAAATACAGGGTATCCTTTTAATTAAAAAATCACCTAAGGAACTATAATTATGAATAAAATAGCTTTGATCTCAGTGTTTTATTTTGTTTTTATTTGGTCTTCTCTTGATTTATTAAAAGCAACGGACGAAATTGAGGCAAGTCAAAGCTCACCCAAAATTTCATCATTTTTAGAAGACAATTTCCAATATGATAGCGATTTATCAGATTTGTCCGGACTCCAGCTTTCTGAAATTGAATCTTTAGAAGATAGTGACCCCTCTGTAGTCAGCGCTAATTTATCAAAAAACTCTTTTTATCTAGAGCTTGCAGAGGCCTTGTCCACAAACAAGAAAATAACAGTGCTTAATCTTAGGGAATGTAATTTAGATGATGAGTGTGGAGTGCCTTTATTTAAAATGACTTGGCTGACAGGTTTGGATATAAGCCAAAATAAACTCTCTAGTAAGTCAGTGGGACTTTTTACTACCTTGCAGAATTTGACGGTGCTTATCTGTGCTGGCAATCCTTTGGGCAATACACTCCCTAAAGCTCTTTCAGATCACACTAAGCTTACTTACCTTGATGCAAGTTCCTGTAGTCTTGATGATACCTGTATTGATGATCTTATTGCTCTTAAAAGCTTGCGAAAACTTATCTTGAAAGGCAATAAATTTACAGGTTCAGGGCAAAAAAAATTAGTGAATGCTGGGGATAATCGAAGTTTAGAGATTATATTTTAAGACAGGAAGGGGTTACTCCCCCTCTCTGATCTTAAGTTTCATTTTGACTTCTTCAACATCAAAGGCTTTTAATACGAGGCCCAACAAAAGATAGGAAATCATGCCAGCCCCCACAAGAGTTACAACAACAAGGATTTTCATCCAGCTTGAATCTTGTACAACATTCTCAAATACACGCAACAGAATACCAAGAACACTTCCCATGATAGCTGTAGCCAACAACATGCGAGGAAACTTATTTTTAAAGGAGGCTGTGAAATGAAAAACTCCCTCCTTAAACAAATAACGCAGTAAATAAGCAACATTCACCCAAGCCGCCAAAGCTGTTGCAAGAGCAATTCCCACATGCTTTAAGGTTGTCATAAAAGCAAGATTCATCAAAAAATTTGCTGCAAGAGACATAAGTGCCCCTTTGACAGGTGTTCGCGTGTCATAGCGCGCAAAAAAGCTTGTGGAAAAAATTTTCACCATTATGTAAGCCGGCAAACCAATGGCAAAAGCAGAAAGTGTCGCTGCTGTTTCTTTTACTTGTAAAGGACCAAAAGCATTACGTTCAAACAACACGGAAATGATGGGTTCCG
The DNA here is from genome assembly GCF_002117145.1 of Candidatus Nucleicultrix amoebiphila FS5. Lineage (NCBI taxonomy): Bacteria > Pseudomonadati > Pseudomonadota > Alphaproteobacteria > Holosporales > Nucleicultricaceae (SeqCode) > Nucleicultrix (SeqCode) > Nucleicultrix amoebiphila (SeqCode). The sequence continues at coordinate 940,788 of NZ_CP008743.1, forward strand.
CCAAAATAATTAACGCCAAAGTGGCAGGCAAAGTTAAGAACAAAGTAAATTCTAAAGCACGATTTTGTGCTTCAATCGCTAAATGATGATCTCTTTTCTCAAAGTGTTTAGAAAGCAATGGCAAAAGCGCGGTGCTCACGGCAATACCAATGACGCTTAAAGGCAGCTGATTCAAACGATCCGCATAAAAGAGGAAGGAAACAGAACCTACAGGTAAAAAAGAAGCCACGATCATATCTACAAAGAGATTTACTTGAATGATTCCCGCTCCTAAAGCACCAGGCATCATCACATGTAGCAGCTGTTTAACCGCCGGCGTCAATTTGGGCATTTGCCATTTCAATTGAACACCTGCCACTCTCAAAGATCGACGAATCCACAAAAATTGAAATACGCCCGCAACAGTAACTGACCAAGCCAAGGTATGTCCTACAGTTGGTGTTAAACTCCTAAAAAAGAGCAATCCACCAATCATGGCAATATTCAGTAAAATTGGCGCTGCAGAGGCGGCAGCAAAGCGATGAAGAGAATTTAAAATTCCACTCATTAAAGCCGTCAAAGAAATAAATAAAATATATGGAAAAGTAATGCGCGCAAAAGTTAAAGCCAGTTCTAAACGTTCTGGCGTTGCGTGAAACCCCGGAGCCAATATATAAATCAACCAGGGTAAACATATCTCTACAAGCAGCACAAATGCAAAAAGAGTTAAGAAAAGAGCAGAAAAAACTTGCTCGGCCATTTGTGTTGCTTGCTGAATTCCCTTACCAGTCAAAAACCTTGAAAACATTGGAACAAAAGCCGCATTAAGTGCTCCTTCCGCAAATAACCTGCGAAAAAAATTCGGAAACTTAAAGGCCACAAAAAAGGCGTCAGCAACTGGCCCTGCTCCCAGATAAGAAGCAATAAAAGCATCGCGCACAAATCCCAACACGCGACTTATCATGGTAAAACCGCCGATAGTCGCAACAGAACGCACAATCCTCATGCAGCAGTCCTTTTAACAAGGGTTTTCAGGCGATACAAAAACTCTAATGCTTGACGAGGACTAAGCTCATCAGGATTTATTGTCTCAACTTCTTGTTCAAGCGCTGACGATTGATAAGCAGAAAATAAAGGAAGTTCTGCAACTTTAATTGCTTTCTTATTTTCTTTTTTATTTTCGAGGAAAAGGAGAACCTCTTGAGCGCGATCCAAAACAGTTTTAGGTACGCCAGCCAGTGCTGCCACATGAAGTCCATAAGAGCGATCAGCAACTCCGCTAATAACTTCATGCATAAAAACGACTTCTTTTTCCCATTCTTTGACCCGCATTGTCGCACAATGAATATGAGGGAACTCTTTTTTAAGCTCTGTTAGCTCATGGTAATGAGTAGCAAATAAGCCACGACAAGTAATGGTCTTTTCCAGATATTCTATGGTTGCCCACGCGATGGATAAGCCATCGTAAGTGGATGTCCCTCTTCCCACTTCATCCAAGATTACAAATGAGCGCGCTGTTGCTTGATTCAGGATAGCTGCTGTTTCAACCATTTCAACCATAAAAGTTGAGCGTCCTTGCGCCAAATCATCAGCGGCCCCTACTCGGCTAAACAATCGATCCACAATTCCTATTTTTGCTGCCTCTGCAGGCACATAAGAACCCATTTGAGCCATGATGAGAATCAAAGCATTTTGTCTTAAAAATGTACTCTTACCAGCCATATTCGGACCCGTAAGCAACCAGAGATGTTTCTGAGCATCCATGTGACAATCATTGGGTACAAAAGGCGTTTCATTTCCTTCGGTTAAAGCTTTTTCAACGACCGGATGACGACCTTTCTTAATCAAGAAAGTAGTATTTTCTAAAAATTCGGGTCGACAATAGTTCCACTTTTCAGCCAAGAAAGCCAAAGCTGTTGATACGTCAAGTATCGCTAACCCTCCGGCTGTGCTGGCAATTTCCTCCGCTTGCACCATTATCTCGCCAACTAACTCTTGAAAGAGTCTCATCTCAAGGACTTGAGCATCTTCTGCTGCACTCTTGAGCTTACGCTCTAATTCTGAAAGTTCGAGAGTTGTGTAACGTTGACCATTGACAATTGTTTGACGATGAATGAATTCCTGGGGAACTTTGCTAAGATGCGTCGCTGTAATTTCAATATGATAACCGATAATATTATTGTGTTTAATTTTCAAAGAAGGAATGTCATACGCTTCGGCGTAACGAGCCTGGAGCTCAATCATCAATTGACGACCCCTATCTTTTAATTGCCGCAACTCATCCAATTCCTTTGAATACCCTTCTCTAATAAAATCTCCTTGCGTCGCTAAAATAGGGAGAGATTCAGGATTTAAAGCCCGCGTCAATCGATCAATTAAAACTTCTTGATGACTGAGCTTCCCTGTTATTTTGCCAAGGGCATCTGGCAGCTTTTCTATTTTTTCTAAGGCTTTTCTAACCTTCTCAACAATCAATAATCCGTCACGAACACCCGCAAGATCCCGAGGCCCCCCTCTATTTAAACTCAATCGGGAAAGAGCGCGCTCCAGATCAGGGCAGTTCTTTAAGGACTCACGTATCTCTTCTAAGAGAGCACGTCTTTCTTTAAAAAACGCTACGCGATCCAAACGTTCATTAAGACCGTACAGATCTGCAAGAGGAGATGCTAACCATTGCAAAAGCAAACGACCTCCAAAAGAGGTCTGGGTTTCATCCATAGTTTCAAGAAGGGTATTTTTCGAACCCCCCGACAAATTTTGTGTAAGCTCCAAATTACGTCTCGTAGCCCCATCAATTTCAAGAATATGGTTATTTGATTTTCGTTGGGGAGGGAGAATTTTAGGCAAAATGCCACGCTGAGTCAGCTTTACATAATCAAGCAAGCTTCCCAAAGCGGTTATTTCAATTTTTGAAAACTCCCCAAAAGATTCTAAGGTTTTCACCTTAAAAGCTTCTTCAAGCTGACTTTTCGAATTCTCAGGATCAAATCGACTATCGGGCACGAGTGTTATAATTTTTTTCCAATTCTTTAACACGTCACAGAGTTCAGGATTTTGAAGAATACCTTCAGGGACGATCAATTCACTTGGCTCATAGCGCAAAAGCATAGAATTGATTTGCGCAATAGGGGCGGTTTCTACAGTGTAAAAGCCCGTCGACATTTCCATTATAGAAAGCGTTGCTTTTCTCTCTTCAACTAATAAAAGAGAAAGATAGTTAGAACGCTTTGACTCTAAAAGAGTGTCTTCAGTCAATGTGCCGGGCGTAACAATGCGCGTTATATCTCTTTCCACAATAGATTTTGCTCCGCGCTTTTTAGCGACGGTAGCATCTTCAATTTGATCACATAAAGCAACGCGATGGCCCTGCTTCACTAGACGCGCCAAATAATTTTCAACTGCATGATAGGGTACGCCACACATAGGGATTTCGCCGCCCTGTTGACCCCGTCGCGTTAAAGTTATGTTGAGTGCTTTTGAGGCAACAATTGCATCATCAAAAAATAGTTCATAAAAATCCCCTAGCCTAAAGAATAATAGGCAGTTTGGATGACTTTCTTTAATTCTACGGTATTGTGCCATCATAGGGGTCATGGCACACTTCCCTGAAAATTAACCCTTAGTTTGTTTGAAATGCTTGACACTTCCCTCAACTCTCGTAATACCCTTTGAACAAGATATAAGACCTATTGGGTTGAAAAGTAAAGGATGGGGGAGTCCCTGACAAGAGGTCTCAGATTTTTTAGGCAAAGTTTATGTTTGCTCCTTGTATTGTTTGTGCTGCTCATGGCTCCTTTAAAAGCCCAGCGAGAGCATATTCATATTGTGGGATCAAGCACTGTTTATCCTTTTATTAGTGCTGTTGCAGAAATTTTTGGCAGCGAAACCGACTATAAGACGCCAATTGTCGAATCAACCGGTACTGGAGGAGGAATTAAAGTATTTTGTAATGGTGTAGATATAGATACGCCAGACATTGTAACGAGTTCTCGTCTCATGAGTAAAGAAGAGCGAGACTATTGTACCAACAATGGCATTAAAGATATTCTTGAAATTACAATAGGGTATGATGGTATTGTCATCGCCAAGGCCCGGCCACAGGGACCAAAAAACTTAACCATGAAGCAATTGTTTCTGGCTTTAGCGCGTTATATCCTTATCGAAGACACTGCTATTCGCAATCCTTACCATCTCTGGTCCGACATAGATAAAACGCTTCCTCAACAAACAATTCGCTTTTTAGGTCCGCCGTCGACTTCAGGAACGCGTCAGACTTTTTTACAGATTGTTTTTGAATCTTTTCTAGATGCTGAAGAAAAATACACACTTACCCCTCAATTGCGCGATGATCACACCTATATTGAGACCGCTGAACAAGAAACAATGACAGCGAAGAAATTACATCTTGAAACTGACGCTATCGCCATTTTCACTTTTGGATTTCTTTCAAAGAATCGCGACCAAATCATTCCTATCAAAATCAATGATATAGCCCCGTCTTTTGAAACCATTACATCTGGTCAATACCCCCTTTCACGACCACTTTTTCTTTATGTAAAACTGGATCATAAAAAGGATGTAGCAGGGCTTTCTGCGTTTATTGAATTTTTGATGAAAGAAGAAATATCAGGTCCAAAAGGATATTTAAAAAATTATGGGTTTATTCCTCTTCCCGATCATTTGCGAAAACAAGAAAGCAAAAAAATATCTGGAGAGCTTCCATGATCAAACCTTCTAGAAAAAGAACTTTTGAGTTTTTCATCAAGATCCTATTGTGGTTATCAGCATTTATAGCTATTTTGATTACCACTTCTCTTGTTCTTTCTTTGATTTTTGAGGCTATACGCTTTTTCAAGATTGTAAATCTTTTTGAGTTTCTCACCGGTACTCATTGGGAACCAGAGATTACTTTTGATACCAACAATCCAGAGATCTCCAGTGATTATGGCGTACTCCCACTTTTTAGTGGTACCTTGTTAATCACTTTAATCGCTTTGATCACGGCTGTTCCTTTAGGCTTACTCATCGCCATTTATACTTCTGAGTATGCTCATCCAAAAACACGTCTTCTTTTAAAGCCTCTCGTAGAAATTTTGGCAGGGATTCCAACCATCGTTTATGGCTTCTTTGCCATCATTCTCGTAGCTCCTTTATTAAGAGGGCTCAGTAAATTAAGCGCTCATGGATTCAATATTTCATCGGAAAGTGCCTTAGGAGCAGGCATCGTTATGGGATTCATGATTATTCCTTTTATATCATCTTTAACAGATGATGCGTTAAGAGCGATACCACAGACCTATCGCGATAATTCCCTTGCCTTAGGCGCTACACAATCAGAAACAATTCGTAAAATAGTTGTTCCTTCTGCGCTTCCAAGTATTATTGCATCAATCCTTTTGGCTCTCTCAAGAGCGATCGGCGAAACAATGTTAGTGGTTATGGCAGCAGGACTCACAGCAAACTTTACCTTAAATCCGCTTGATTCGGTCACCACAGTCACCGTTCAAATCGTCAATGTATTAACCGGTGATCAGGAATTTAACAGCCCCAAAACACTTTCGGCCTTTGCCCTCGGATTAACCCTTTTTATTGTTACTTTCTTAATTAATTTCATTGCTCAAAGTGCGGTTAAACGTCATCGGAAAAAATATGCTTTATAAAACGAGAGACCATAAAAATCTTACCAAAAAGCGCTATAATATGGATCGTTATTTCCGTTGGCTCTGCAGAACAGCTTTATTAATTGTATTGCTTTTCTTAATGATTTTGAGTGGCGGAATTATTATCAAAGGCTTACCGGCTTTTACTCAAACCCAAATTGCTTTTAATGCCATTAACGTTGAAGAAACGACGCCCTATGACCGTCATTTGCGGTTAGTGATTGAAGATACCTACCCTAACATTAACAGTGATGATCGTGCTGCGCTGAAACAATTTATCGATTTAGGCGCTCGCAAGATTTTGGTTCAAAGCAAAAAAGGTCCCTTTCATGATCATACTTTATGGTTACCCGCATCAGATATCTTCGAATATTTATTAGTCAACAATGATCTCTTACCTCCTGAAATTAAGGTGCGGTTTAAAACCCATCTGGTTTGGGCTGAAAAGCTTGAAAAAGATGGACGTGTTAAAACTGCTTTTAATACTGGATTTTTTACGCAAAGCGATTCTCGCAATCCGAAAACAGCGGGGATTTTTGGAGGATTGATTGGCACCGCATATTTATTATTGATCACTCTTTTATTGGCTTTTCCAATAGGTGTGTTAGCTGCCATTTATTTGGAAGAATTCGCGCACAAAAATCGGTTTACTTCTTTTCTTGAAATCAATATATCAAACCTTGCTTCTGTGCCTTCCATTGTTTTTGGGCTTTTGGGGTTAGCCATTTTCCTAAATTTCTTTCACTTACCGCGCTCTTCTTCATTGGTAGGCGGCATGACTTTAGCGCTTATGACACTGCCGACAATTATTGTGACTGCTCGCACATCTCTCAGATCTGTACCCGCTTCTATTCGAGACGCTGCCTTTGGCCTGGGAGCCTCAAAAGTACAAACGACCTTTCATCAAGTGCTGCCTTTAGCGCTCCCCGGAATTCTTACAGGCACTTTAATTGGGCTCGCGCGCGCGCTTGGAGAAACAGCACCTCTTTTAATGATCGGAATGATGGCTTTTATTGTCGATATTCCTCAATCACCTCTCGATCCTGCTGCCGCCCTTCCAGTGCAAATTTTTACCTGGTCAAAAAATCCAGAACCTGGGTTTATGGTTGATGCTGCCGCGGCAATTATTGTTCTCATGCTCTTTTTAGGCTTTATTAATTTAATTGCCATTCTCTTGAGACGAAAATTTGAGTATAAGTATTCTTAATATGATAAGACATCTCTTTAAAATCAGCACTTCAAATCTTAACCTCTTTTACGGTGAAAAGCAGGTTCTTTTTAATATTTCATTAAGTATCAAAGATCGTCAGGTTACCGCTCTTATTGGTCCTTCTGGTTGTGGAAAAAGTTCATTTTTAAGATGTTTAAATCGTATGAATGATTCCATTGAAGGGATGCGTCTTGCAGGTACCGTGGAGATCGATGGGCAAAACATTTATGATAAATCTATAGATATCGTCAGCTTACGCGCTAAAGTAGGAATGGTTTTTCAAAAGCCCAACCCATTTTTCAAGTCCATCTATGACAACGTCGCTTATGGACCACGAATTCACAAACTTTTTAAAACTAAGGCTGAGCTAGATGAAATTGTTCATAAGAGTCTTGAGCGCACGGGATTATTGAACGAAATTAAAGATCAACTCCATAAGCCCGCTACACGTCTTTCTGGTGGTCAACAACAACGCTTATGTATTGCACGGGCCATTGCTATTAACCCTGAGATTATTTTAATGGACGAACCCTGTTCAGCTCTAGACCCCATTGCAACGGCTAAGATAGAAGAGCTTATTGACGAGCTAAGGGAAAACTATACTATAGTTATTGTAACGCACAACTTGCATCAAGCAGCACGCGTGTCACAACAAACAGCTTTTTTTCACTTAGGCTATATGATCGAGGCAGGTGATACGGGAGATATGTTCACAAATCCTTACGATCAACGAACACAAGAATATATTACAGGCCGTTTTGGCTAGGAGGCACACATGGGTTTCGATCACATTGTAAAATCTTATGATGAAGACCTAAAATTCCTAAACACAAAGATTAGGGATATGGGCAAAATGGCCCAACAGCAACTTAAAAAATCTATTCAAGCGATTGTTGAACGCAATGCAGCGCTTGGCACACAAATTATTGAGAGTGATCCAGAGATCGATAAGATTGAGCATGATATTGATACATTTGCTATTCGCATGATTGCTTTACGTCAACCCGTTGCTAAAGATCTGCGTCACGTTGTAAGCGCACTTAAAGTTTCAAGTCATATTGAAAGAATTGCCGACTATGCAACGAATATTGCTCGTCGAGCGATTACTCTTTCAGCCATGCCGCAAATTCTTTCACCTCATGTTATCATTCGCATGGCCGACGTCACCGGAGAAATGATACGTGACGTCATTAATGCTTATATTGCTGGCGATGACAAAAAAGCCCTTCAAGTGTGGCAAAGGGACACAGAGGTCGATGAAATATATCTCAGCTATCTTCGCGAACTTTTGACTTATATGATGGAAGACCCACGTAATATTGGTCCTTGTACGGAGTTGCTATTTGTTGTTAAAAACCTAGAACGCATCGGCGATCATACAACAAACATTGCTGAAATGGTTCACTATTACACTCACGGCACTTCAATTCAAGAAAAACGCCCCAAAGGGAAAAAGCCCGATTCTCAAAATAAATCTACACCGAAATCTTCTTCTTCGTCTCCAAAATCCGATCGTAAGAAGAGTTAATTTGCTCTTCTGATAATCGCCCACTCTGCACTGCCTCTAATACAAGATTGTTTAAATACCTTCGACTATCATGTGATTCAACTAAAGTTTTCGCCTCGGGTGAAGCAGCTTGATTAAATGAATACAGTAACAAATCATGACCTGATGTCAGAGATAAAATTAAAGCATCATTAATTGTATAATTTTGCTGAATAGCGCCCATGGCTAAATCATCAGTAATCACTAAACCTTTGAATTTCAGCTCTTGTTTAAGAAGCGCCGTTATTTTTTCCCGTTGAAAAGCTGCGGGTAAATCCTTATGCCACTTGCGATGCCATAAATGTCCAGTCATCACAAAATCGGTCAGGTTTTCTTGAATTAAAGCTTTATAAGGCTCTAATTCTCTTTCTTGCCAAGTCTCGGTAATGTCCACTAAGCCAGCGTGACTATCTGCCAGGGCCAATCCATGACCGGGAAAATGTTTAAGACACGTGAGAATCCCTTTGTCTTGATGAGCCTTAATAAAGCTACGTCCATAGACGACTACTGTTTCAGGTTCGGTTCCAAAACTTCGACCATAAGCACCAATGACAGGCGATTGGTCAGAATGCACATCAACAACTGGCGCAAAGGTTAGATTAAGTCCCACTTCTTGTAGAACGGCAGCTTGTTCTTGATAATATTGATACGCTTCTTCAGGAGAGAATTTTTCTGCTACTGCAAAGGCCGAAAGTCCATCCTGAAAACCATTTTTGGAGGACAATCGTTGCACTCTCCCCCCCTCTTGATCAACAGATAAAAATAAAGGGAAAGGCGCTTTTAAAGCTTTGATCGTCCCAATCAAATCTTGCAACTGATTCTTTTCTTGAATGTTATAGCCAAAAAAAATCAAGCCGCCTATCAATCCTTCTTCTATGTTTTCAAAAAGAGGTTTGAGCGCAGGATCACGAGGATCTAAGCCTTTAAAACCACATATGAAAAGCTGACCTAATTTACTCTGAAGGGACATGACATCCTTGTCTGTTTACCATTTTATTGCCTATACATTGGTGCGCGATTTACTTTCATTCGCAGACATGCCTACACTAGATTTCCGATTCTTTTATGAGCCCATTTTCTTCGAGGTACATACGAATATGACTTATGTTTCCCCTTGAAAATCCATATCTTTTTGAGATTTCCTGAGGGGATAGTCTCAACATCATCCCATAGGCAACAACCTTATATAGTTCAATTGAATATTTTCGTTCTTTTGCAGGGATCTCTGAGAGTATTTTTTCAATGGATAGGAAACGTTTTTTTTGTTCTTTCGTCAGAACCTCCAAGTCAAAATCAAAAGATGTGTTTTTGCTAAAACGTTGTCCTTTTTTTCTTTCAGTATCTGAAAGCTGTGTTTTCTTTTTCCCTGGAGGATTTGAATTATTTTTTGTTACCTTTTTCTTTCCATGGAAAGCTTTCGATTCCATGACTGAGTGTGGCCTAATTTTGGCCTTGGGAAAACTTTTTACAGAGCTCGTTTGAGAAAAATCAAAAGCAGGCGTATTTTCCTTTTCAAGGCTACGCGCGTTTGGTGCTCTATTTTTCGGGGGGCTTAAGTATTCACCAAGATGACATTCTAATTGCTTTAAACGAAGCGAGATTGTATCGACGCCTCCATCAAGAAGAGGAAGACACTCTGGAATGGATGACGAGATAAGCACTTCTGAGGGTTTTTCTAAACGAGAATCGAACTCTTCATGAGCAGACGGTTTTTTAGGTTCATAAACATTCACACGTTTTGTGAAAGAGTGGGGGGAGAGGCTCTCTTCATCAAACCCTCTCAACTGAGAGGCGTGAGTCGCAGAAACACACCCCTTAAAAAGAATTCCTAGAACAGCAAGCACTGTGATGAATCTATCCATATATTTCTCTTTTATTATTAATTTTTCAAAATAGTACCATGACGCACCATAGCGTGATAGTCGATGAATTTAAAGAAATTACAAAAAAGCGTCTTATGCTAACCCTATAATTTATTTCTAAAAACTACCGCTACCCTTTTTCAGATCCTTTTAAGATTGGTTGCCTATACCCCTGCTTTTCTTTAAAACAGAAGAGATAAAATTCATTTTCTAAGTTTTATTTTTAGTTTATTGATGAAGAATCATATATCGCGACTCAAGGAAGATCAGCTCAATGACACCGATCAAAACAATCAAAAAAGATCTTATTTCTTTGGTGCTTATTTTTGGTGTCTTTTTTGGTTTTAACCTTGGAGTTCGACCTTTATCAACACCTGATGAGGGACGTTATGCGGAAATTCCACGAGAGATGGTCGCCAGCGACGATTATGTGACACCCCGTCTCAATGGTGTAAAATATTTTGAAAAGCCCCCTCTTATGTATTGGCTGGGGAGTTTGTCCTTAAAAGTTTTCGGTCCTAAAGAATGGGGGTTAAGGCTATGGCCAGCCTTATTTTCTTTGTTAAGCGTATTGCTGGTATATTTAACGGGAACTTGGATCTACAATCGCTCCGTGGGATGGCTCAGCAGCTTAACTTTGGGAACTTCTCTTCTGTTTTACAGCCACAGCCAAATCTTAATCTTAGATGGCGCTGTTTCTTTTTTTATTACCCTGTCCCTATTTTCGTTTATTTTAGCTTCCTTATTTCCTAAAAAGCAAACTCTCGCTTTAGGAATGTTTTATACAGCCATGGCCATGGCAACTCTGAGTAAAGGGCTTATTGGTGCGGTCATTCCCGGTACAATCATTCTTATTTGGACGAGTGTAACAAAGCAGTGGAAAACTCTTGGGCTCGCGTTTAAGCCTTGGGGAATTTTTCTGTATCTAGCCATCATGTTGCCTTGGCATATTTTAGTCAGTCTTAAAAATCCAGAATTTCCATACTTTTATTTTATTCAAGAACACCTGTTGCGCTATACAACGACTATGCATGGACGAAAGCAGTTTTTTGGCTTTTTCATTCTCATTGCAATGTTAGGGTGGTTTCCTTGGATTGGTTTTTTTGGTCCCGTTTTTAAACAGTATTTCAAGAACGCTAAACTATTGCTCTCGAGCCTTAAAACTGATTTTTTTTGGCTGATCTCCGCTGCTTTTATATTAGCATTTTATTCTGTTTCTAAATCTCAGTTAATTCCCTATGTCCTACCGGTTTTTCCACCTTTAAGCCTTGTTCTCGGTAAATCTTTATCAACCATAAAAGTCCCCCAATTTAAGGCAGGATTTTATGTATTTCTTGGTATTTCATTTATTTTAGCAGCCTTGATTCCCTTAGTTATTGTTCAGAGACAAATCGACTACTTGCCTATTTTACCTCATATTATTATAGCCATAGCCATTTTGCTGCTTTCTCCTCCTCTCGTGTTTCTACTTTTCTTAAAAAAAGGTCCCTTAAAAGCTTTATATGGCATAATGATGGCCTCATTTCTTTTGTGTGTAACAGTTACACAGGTCTGGCCTACATTTGAAAATCGTTCAATTAAGACTTTAAGCGATCATTTAAAATCATTTTTAACTAGCAATGACCAGGTAATTTGTTATAGACGATATTATCAAGATTTACCTTTTTATTTAAATCGCATAGTAAATGTTGTGGGATGGAAAGGTGAGCTAGAGTTTGGTATGGATCAAGAGGATACAAGCGCTTGGATGATGCAAGAAAGCGATTTTAGGAAACTCTGGCAGAGTCATAAAAAAGTGTATATGGTGACCCGCAAGGAAAGTTATGATTCCTTAAAAAGCGAGGGAATACTTGAACTTTTCCCACTTGCGGAGACAAAGGAAGATATTTTAGTGGTTAATAAGGAGCCTCTGTGAACAATTCAGCTATATCCCTGATACTGAGCGGTGTTTTGCTCAATTCACTCGCTCAACTCGCGCTTAAATTTGGGATGCGTACCGTTGGCTATTTTGAAATGTCTTTGGTCAATGCCATTCCTGTAACACTAAAAGTCTTAAAAAGTCCGGCTCTTTTCTTTGGATTTGGTTGTTATTTTCTCAGCGTTATTTGCTGGATGGCTGCTATTGCACGCGTTGACATAAGTTATGCGTATCCGATGACAAGCTTAGGCTATGTCATCACAGCGATCACTGGATACTATATCTTTCAAGAAAATCTCTCCCCCATGCGTATCATGGGAATCGGTGTTATTTTATTAGGAGTTTATCTTGTCTCACGCAGTTAAGTCTATTTCTGACAACACGGAGTTTTTGCCATTTGCACGTCCTTCCATTAGTGAAGAGGCGATTGCTGATGTGGTGACGTGTTTGCGTTCTGGTTGGCTCGTCACTGGCCCAAAAGTACAGAAGTTTGAAGAAGATCTGAAAAATTATTTACACTGCCCTTATGCACATACCCTTACTTCAGCAACGGCTGGCCTTTTTTATGCCGTAGAAGCTTTAGGTATTCAAGCGGGTGATGAAGTTATCACAACACCAATGACTTTCGCCGCCACCGCTAATTCTATTGCAAAACAAGGGGCAAAACCTGTTTTTGTGGACGTAGAACCTGGCACATATAATATGGATGTGAATCGCATTGAAGACGTGCTGACGAGCAAAACGAAAGCCATTATGCCCGTCCATTTTTCAGGTCTTCCCGTTGATCTTGATCCTCTCTATGCCCTTGCTAAAAAACATAATCTACGGGTTATTGAAGATGCGGCCCATGCTATCGGCGCAGAGTATAAAGGTAAAAAAATTGGTTCTTTTGGTGATATCCAAATTTTCAGCTTTTACGCCAATAAAACAATGACCACCGGCGAAGGTGGATGCCTTACATGTGCAGATGAAAACCTTGCTAAAACCATTAGTCTTTATCGTTTTCATGGCATTGATCGTCCTGCTTGGAACCGCTTTGGCAAAAACGGCAGTCATGAGTACGAGATTGTTTTCCCTGGATATAAAGCGAACATGATGGATATCCAAGCTGCCTTAGGGATCCATCAATTAAAAGATTTGGATAGCTTTATCGAAAAACGTCAGAAACTGGTTACACGTTACTATGAAAAGCTGGGGGATTGGTCTGAGTTAAAACTTCCTGAATCTCCTACTTACTCTCACAAACATGGCTGGCATTTATTTGCTGTACAACTGCTTGAGAATAAAGCGGGTCTCAATCGCGATCAGTTTATGGCAGCTATGAAAGAAGAAAACATCGGAACAGCTCTCCATTATAAAGCCGTCCATTTATTTCCTTATTATCAAAACACCTTTCACTATAAGAGAGGTGACTTTCCCCATGCTGAAGCGATTAGCGATAGAATCGTAAGCCTTCCCCTTTTCCCCACTATGACCGAAGCCGACCAAGATCGGGTTATTAAGGCCATGGGTCGCGTATTAAAGAGAGTTTAAGATGTCGAAAGCAGTCTATCTTTCTGTTGTCATCCCCGTTTATAATGAACAAGAGTGTTTAGAAACACTCTACAATCGCTTATTACCTGTACTAGATAAGCTAAAGTGCAGCTTTGAGGTGATATTTACGAATGATGGCAGCAAAGATCGCTCAAGTCAGATTTTGCGTTCCTTCTTTGAGCGCCGCCCTCAACACATTCGTGTCATAGAATTCAATGGTAATTTTGGACAACACATGGCCATTATGGCTGCGTTTGAACGCGCCCGTGGTGAAATCATTATCAACCTAGATGCAGATTTACAAAATCCCCCCGAAGAAATTCCCAACCTCCTAAAGGAATTCGAAAAAGGTCATGATTATGTGGGCACCTATCGTTTAAAACGTAATGACTCATGGATCCGAGACGCTTCTTCTAAGACGATGAATTATCTGCGGGGCAAATTCACCAATATTCACATTCGTGACCAAGGATGTATGATGCGCGCCTATAGTCGACGCATTGTCGACCTTATCACGCAGTGTAGCGAAGGATCCACTTTTATTTCTGCATTGGGGTACACATTTGCCATTAATCCTTCAGAAATAGGCATCCCCCATGAACCACGACGCGAGGGTGAATCAAAGTACGATCTCTATCGTCTCGTGCGCGTCACATTCGATTTATTTACGAGCTTTTCCTTAGCTCCTCTCCATGCTTTTACAGTTTTTGGATTTATTGTCTCTGCTCTCAGTGGTGTTTTGGTGGCTTATCTTTTCTTGCGCCGTCTTATCATCGGCCCCGAAGCAGAAGGGCTCTTTACACTTTTTGCAATTCTCTATTTCCTCGTAAGTGTTGCAATAACAGGTATTGGAATCGTTGGAGAGTACGTTGGACGCACCTATCAAGTTGTTCGGCATCATCCACGATTTTTGATCCGAGAGATTTTAGAAGAAGATACCACGGAAGATTCAACCCCTATAAAGAAACAAGCGAGATTGAAATGAGCCTTAAAGTCCTTATTCTTGGTGTAAATGGTTTTATTGGTAACAGCCTCACAGAGCGCATTTTGGCCTCTAAGGACTGGGAAGTCTATGGTATGGACATGGCTTCCGATAAACTAGAAAATTGTCTTGATAACCCACGCTTTACTTTCGTCGAAGGCGATATCACCATTAATAAAGAATGGATCGCTTATCACATTAAGAAGTGTGACGTCATCTTGCCTTTGGTCGCTATTGCGACACCTTCTCTGTATGTGAAAGATCCTCTTAAAGTTTTCGAATTAGATTTTGAAGCTAACTTGGAAATTATTCGCCAATGTGTGCGCTATAAGAAACGGGTTATTTTCCCATCAACATCAGAAGTCTATGGCATGAGCCAAGACGCTGAATTTAGCGAAGAAGATACAAGCCTTGTTTTGGGCCCTATCCACAAACAACGCTGGATTTACTCCTGTTCCAAACAACTTCTCGATCGCGTAATTTATGCCTATGGTGTGCATGAACAATTACCTTATACCATCTTCCGCCCCTTTAATTGGCTAGGACCAAAGCTTGACCGTATTGATGAACATAAAGAAGGAAGCTCACGGGTTGTAACCTTGTTTATCAGTAATATTTTGCATCACGGAGAAATTAAGCTCGTCGATGGTGGTAAACAACGCCGATCCTTTACTTACATTGACGACGGTATTGATGCTTTAATTAAAATTATTGAGAATAAGGACAATTGTGCCCATCAACGCATCTTTAATATTGGTAATCCCAAAAATGATGTCTCTATTAAGGAATTGGCTGAACTCCTCGTTCAACTGGTCAAAGAATACCCAGCCTATAAAAATCTTGCTGATAAAGTGAAGATCTCAACTGTACAAGCTGAAGAACATTATGGTAAACACTATCAAGATTTAGGGTTTAGAGTCCCGTCCATTCGTAATGCTAAAACCTATTTAGGGTGGGAGCCCAAGATGGACTTAAAGACGGCTCTTTTAAAGACTCTAGATTACCATTTAGATGGTTCAAAAAGAACCTCTTCTGCCGCTTAAGACCCTTGATTGACACGTCAAGACAAGGTAGGTTTTAAGCCACCGCCCGCTTGGTGGAATTGGTAGACACAACAGACTTAAAATCTGTCGGCCGAAAGGTCATGCCGGTTCGACTCCGGCAGCGGGCACCACCTCTCTTCTCCTATTCTAAGGCAAAAGTGACTGTAATTCGGACACTCACGTTTTTGAAGACCCCTGAGGTATCAGTAGGGGAAAGTTTAGAAGCCATAACACGTCCCAGAGGATGAAGTTTTTCTTCACTTTCCTCAATAATTTTTAGGGTTTTTCCTAATTTTCTCCCCGCCCCTTTGGCCAAAGTCTCAGCTTTAGCATGCGCATCTTCAAAGGCTTCAGGAAAAAGTTCTTTTTGAATCTGGGATGTTGTCGTCAAATAATAAGACACACCTTCAGGATCTATCTTAACGCCTTTCTCAAGAAGCTTGAAAGAGCCGTGGGCCAATTGCGTTATTTTATCGATATCTTTGATGCGCACTTGGAAATTTTGCGTGGCCATCACGCCTCCTTTTTTATCATAGACTTTATGAACAGTGGGGGGAGAGAATTGAACAGCAGATTGGGGTACGGTGCTATTCTCAAGGAATTTTAAAATCAATTTCTGGGCTGTTTCAAGAAGTTCAGGTATTTTGGCATAGTGAGCCGACTCTACATTAAAACGCGATGTCCACTCAGCCATATCAGGCTTCACTTCCCGTTCTGCATAACCTTGCACTTGAATACTTTCTTCAGCCCTAAGAGGCGAAACAAAAAAAGAGATCCAAATAAAATACGTAAAAAACTTTTGAGCCCTACTCATCTTCTTCTCCTGGAAATAAAAATATCCTCTATAAAAACACTCTCTTGTTCTTTTTTGTTTTAAAAAAGGCTCATTTTTATAAGCAGAAGACTTTTTATTCCTTTTCATAAATATCAATAGATATTGACCCAGCGTGAGCCTTAATCTCTGCTCCTCTTTTCGTGCAGGGCTTTTAAATCCCCGTTCCGAGAAAACTTAGGAGAACGAATCCAACATAAGCTTTTATTTTTCAAACTTTTTAATCAACTCGCTCACTTTTCCTTTACTTTGTTCTGTTTTAGTCCCTGTTTCGGTACTTGTCTTATCAACAGGTTCAAACCGTCTCATGCGTTCTTGAAAATTTTTCATTCTATCAATCACGGTCTGACCTTTTTCAATTTTCTTATTTAAGAGATCGAGCTTACCTTCTACGTCTTTTGTTTTGGCTTGATAGCTTTGCAATGTTTCATCAACTTCATGCAATTTGGTATCGAGGTTATCTAGAGTAGCCTTCAATCTTTCTTCGGTGGATTTTCCTTCGGTTTTAAGATCTAAAAAGTCTTCATGCATCTTGAGAATTGTTTCTTGTGCTTCTAAGGGCAGAGTCCCCATACTCGAGAGCTTGGTTTTGAGTTTGCCTAATGAAACACGCTGTTTCTCATAACTTACAATTACATTTTTATAGTGGTCCAGAAGCACTGTTGTTTTTGCTTGTTCATCCTTCCAACTTGCCATGACGCTCTGAGCTTCCTCCAAATTCTTTACATTTGTAGGCATTGACGTCGACTGATCACTAAGAGCATAGCATGTGTTAGAATTGAGAGACGCTGAAAGCAAAAGAATTGAAATTCCAACCCCATAATACAAGCCTTTTGAATATGACATGACACCCTCCAATAAAAATAGAAATCTTTTATTATTTTATTGTTACCTTTATAAGGTTAATATTACTTTAATAATTGTTTATTTTAATATTCAACATAATGATTTTAATATAAAAATACACTTTTTATCGCATTAACTTTTCTTCACCAATCCTTAACTCTTGCCTTCTAGTATTGACGAACAAAAAAACATAGGAGACGAGGAATGAATGTCCATCGCATTTTATTAACCTGTTTTATTTTATTGTTCTCTTTCCCAACGCATGCATCAAAAGACGATTTGCAATCCGAAAGCGTGGGCGCAAAAGCACAGCGTCATTTTAAAGAAATTGTTGTCGATAGCGGTATGAAGCGACCAACTCAGTTTTGGATTCTAAGTCACTTTGCCTCAGATTTTGTTTACGCTGCTGTTAAAAACTCTACAGGATCTCCTTGGGCAGACCTATTAAATATTCCTCGTTATGTTTTTTTAGCAAAGGCGATCCAAAAGAGTTGGCTCAAGGATGAGAATGGAAATAATGAACAAAAATTTCCTAAAAAGATGGATAGATATGCTCTCTATGGTCATACTCTCGCTGACATTACAGCAAATTTAGCAGAAATTTCCCAATTCACGGCTCTGGCCTCTGGTAGTTATGTTGTCGGAGGTGCATGCCTTCTTTATTTAGGTGGAAGGCTTTACCTAGAATATAGAAAATTTGAGAATCCCAAAAAAGATTAATAGGGCCTTACGAAAATAATGCGCGGAACTTTAGTTGAGCTTTGTCAGTATATAGTTTCGCGCATGCATTAAAGCATCCACATCTACGCCAGTTTCTATATTCATTCTGTTGAGCATCCAAACCACTTTTTCAGTAGCTACATTTCCTACGGCACGCTTTTTTGTTTTCGCTCCTTGAATTTCATGGATCCCTTTAGCGAAAGGGCACCCTCCAATACCTGCCACACTACTATCGATTGTGGTTATGCCATATCCAAGCGATACAAGAATATTCTCTAAGGCCCTATTACCGGTATCATGAAAATGACCCGCAAATTTTTTAGGTTCTAATTTCATTTCATTAAAAAGACAACATAAGAGATCTTCTGTCGTGTCCGGTGTACCAGCTCCAATAGTATCGCCTAAAGAAATTTCATCACACCCCATATCTAAAAGCTCTGCACTTATTCTTCCCACCCGACTTGGTTCCATATATCCTTCAACAGGACATCCCAGAACACAAGAAACATAGCCACGGACATTAAATTTATTTTCTTTGGCCCGCCGAATGATAGGATGAATGACCTCAAGACTTTGACGGGTCGTCTTATGAATATTGCGCAGATTAAATCCGTCAGATGGTGATGTAAAAATTGCCACGTCTCGCACACCTAATGCTGCTGCTTCTTCAAGCGCTTCCATACTGGGAATCAACACGGGATACGAAACTCCTACTTTAGGCTGATGCAATCGCAAAACATCGGCTGTGCCGGCCATTGCTGGCACACGTTTTTTTGAAACAAAAGCACCCGATTCAATCACCTGAAGACCTGTTTCTTCAAGAAGAGTGATCAGTTTATGAATTCCTTCGGGCTCTATAACTTTCTCCTCATTTTGCAAACCATCCCTAGGTCCTACCTCAATAATACGCACCGAGGTGGGGAGTGGCACATCATGACGACTCTGAGCAAATGTTTGTATTTTTATTCTCTCTTGCTCTGACCATTGGAATGGTGGCTTAGTCCATCGAGTGCTCGATTGTGTGGCAAAAGCGCGTGAAGAAACTCTTTTTATGGATGGAAGAAGGCAGGTTTCGAGAAAAAGATGAGAAGCAACCAGATCAGAGAGATTCAAGAAAAAAACGACTATAAAAAAACTAATGCACCGCAACATATCTGTTTCCCCATCGAGAGTTTTATTTTTCTTCTCTTTTAGCAGATTTGACAAAATCTGTTACGAACAATTTTATGTAAGACGTTTTCGTTCATGCACTCTTGAATATTTTAATAATCCTCTTAGGGAATAATTATAGAACTCATCGCTCGCTTTTCCTTGAAAAGGAGTCCTTCATTTTCTATAAACACACCAATAATGAAACGATTCATTTAGTTTTTATTAAAGAGTGCAGGGAGCACATGGAGCCGGTTTTTTTAAGAAAAAGCGTTAAAATTTTATTATTGAACGATATGCAACAATTGCTGCTTATGTGTGCCGATGACCCTCAAACAACAACTGTTGATGGTCAGTACCACGGTCGTTATTGGTTTCCAATTGGTGGAGAGATTGAATCGTCTGAATCAATCGAGGAGGCTGCCTTAAGAGAAATTTTTGAGGAAACAGGTCTTAAAAAGGACTGGATCACCCTAGGACCAGTCGTCTGGTATGGTGAATTTGATCTTTCTTTAAATGGCCAGTTGACCCATCTTCATCAAACTTTTGTTGTCGCTCACACATCGGAAACGAAGTTCTCTCTGGCCCACCTGACAGACTCTGAAAAAAAGGTTATCAAAGCCCTCTCATGGTTTTCCCTTGAGGATATCAAAAATTCCTCGGACATTATTTATCCAATTGTCCTTCCAGATTACCTGCCAGATATTCTTTTAGGACACTATCCCCACGATCCTTTATGGATTGATCTCGCTAAACAACCGCAAAAGAAATGATTAAAAATTCCTATCAAAAGTATTAATTTCATTAAAAATGAATATTTATTATAAAAAATAAAATAATTATTAATTTATCTATTAACTAAATGGAATATATTTTTAAATACTATCAAAAAATAATAATACAAATTGGAGATATTCATGATCAAAAAATACATTATATTATATACCCTTATATTTTTAATCACCAACCAACCTTTAAATGCAAGTGCAGCTCAGAGAGAAAAAGAAGGAGGTCAACACACAATACTTATTAAAGATGTCAAACTAAGACTCGAAGCAGCAAAAAATCAGGGAGAGGTTGCCTTGAATTATGATGACATGAAAAACAAGAATCATGGCTATTCGCCAAGACCAAATGGCGCCTCTCCTCGTAAAGATTTAGCCAAACAGATGAAGAGACTTGGCATTATCAAAACATCTAGAACTTCTCAAAGCAACGACCCTGTTCCTTTGATAGAATAAACTGTATTCAGCTGTAATTAATGCCTCTCGTTCATTGGATGACAAAAATTATCTTTTGAAGCATACTCTATGAAACAAGGAAATCGTATGCCTATAAAATTTATTGTTTGGTGCGCTCTGATCCTGGTTGTGCTTGATGTCTCAACGATGCACGCTTCTTTTGTAGATGAGGAAAAGTTGATCATCACGGCCCGAAAAGAGGTCCATCATTTACATGTTAAACACTTACATGATTTCTCTCCATTTTTTGAAGAGAAAACCTATTTTCAGATTATAAAAGATGCCGCGGCTGTCATGTTAACGACAGATGAGCAGACACTTCTGATGAGAATTATCGGCACTTTTAATGCGCGTGCTGTCGACTATGACTTAGTCAAAAAAGAAAAAATCGATCTTTATGAAAGATTCACTGGAAAATTTTTTATTTCCCAAGAAGGGTTTAAAGATTTTTTGCAGTTAGAGCAAAAGCTCTTTAGCAAACTTTATACTTGTTCCTACACTCTTACCAAAAAAGGGTGGGAGACCTGTACACTCGTAGATTTTGCTTTCTCTCATCAATTAGCTGAAGCCATAGCAATTCCACACCTTGCACTTAGTCTTGGCGTTCTGATTGGTTCTGAAACTTTAGATTTAGATATCCTTCAACGAAGAAGTGACTATCACCTTTTCCCCATTGCTCAGAACGATTTCTCTATGGTACCGGGCTTCTAATTTTCCCCTTGGTCCCTGCTGAAGCCGTTTTTACCGTCAAAGACGTTAAGTTTCTCTAAGTGAGCCCAAGTATGTTGATCCCCAATTTTCTTCAGAAGGGGCAATAACAGGTCATCATTCAAATTTGCAGTCTCTTCTTTTAGCATAAAACGACAGCGCCAATGATCAACAACATCAGGAGAAACGCCGGAGGATGGATAAACCACAACGCCACGATTAGAGATCATCTTTAATTTAAAAGGCGTTCCTTCAGACAGCAGCTCCAAATTCTTTCCCAAACTTTCGCTATCCATGGGGGATTCAACAAATACATCGACACCAACGACTTGACGAGATTTTGCTTTTGTATAATCAGGGGCGCTTGAGATTTTTGGCACTTGCAATTTTTTGTATTGTCTTTTAGGCCACCAATCTATTGTTCGACCAAGATTTTTAATAATTTCATCGGTGAATTGACTTGTTGTTGCCGCTTTTTCATCACCAATAATGTCCCTTGTCAGTACTTTCCCCTCTTTAAGGGTAACAAGCACTGCTTGTTCAACTTTATCAGCAATATCTTGCAGATCAAGATAACGTAACATCATGACTCCTGAAAGTATCACAGCCGTAGGATTGATTGTATTTTTACCCGCATATTTAGGAGCCGATCCATGAACTGCTTCAAAGATAGCAATGTCATTACCAATATTTGCACCAGGCGCAAATCCTAAACCTCCAATGAGACCAGAGCCAAGATCACTCAAAATATCTCCATTCATATTTGTCGTAACGATTGTTTCGAATTTTTCAGGAAAGCGAACTAATTGATGAGCACAGTTGTCGACAATAATATGCTGCGCATTAATTTCAGGATATTCAGGCGCTATTTCTTCAAAGGTACGTTTGAGTGTTCCTTCTGAAAATTTCATGATATTGGCTTTTGTCGCACAATGCACACTCTTGCGTCCTTCAGATCGCGCATATTCAAAAGCAAGACGCACGATTTTTTCACATCCCTTTTTGGTGATAATTTTAAGGGTTTGTGCCGTACCAGGTGTTTGCATGTATTCAATGCCGGCATAAAGATCCTCGACATTTTCGCGTACAATTACAAAATCTATCTTGCGACCTGCGTAAGGACTCTTCACACCAGGAAATTCTCGGATAGGTCGGATGTTAGCAAAAGTTTCAAACAGCTTTCTCAAAGTTACGTTGGCACTCTTTTCTCCATAACCTACGGGTGTTTCTAAGGGACCCTTAAGGGCAATACGATTTCGTTTAATCGATTCAATCGTTTCTGTGGGAACACCGCTCGGTAAACCCTTTTTAAAGACAGCAGCGCCTGCTTCACATACTTCCCATTCAACTTTTACGCCAGCTGCTTCAATGATTTTGCAAGTAGCGCTTGTTACTTCAGGGCCAATTCCATCTCCTGGAATCAATGTTATCTTTGGCGTTTTCATGATCTATATATCCCTTATTATTTTGAGTTCCCTAGAGCTTTGTTTTTTACTTTCGCTAAAAAAGCTTACTAAACTCTAAATATCTAGCAACATTGTGGTCATTTGTCTTTTTTTTCGTTAACATTATGAAAAAACATGTTCATAAAGAAATGACATGATTCAATTTAGAAACGTCTCAAAGTCTTATGATGCCGGCAACACCTTTGTTGTGAAGGATCTCTCCTTAGAAATAAGAGGAGGTGAAACCCTTGTCTTATTAGGATCATCAGGATCTGGGAAAACAACTTTACTCAAAATGATTCTACGTCTTATAGAACCAACATCAGGATCTATTTTTTTCAAACAACGCAATATTGTAGAATACCCTATCGTTAAGTTGCGCCGTTCTATTGGTTATGTTTTACAAAAAGCAAATCTATTCCCCCATATGTCTATTGAAGATAACATTGCGATCGTTTTAAGACTCAAAGGCGTGCCTCTTAAAGAAAGACGAGCGCGTGCTCATGAGCTTTTACGATTAATTGATCTGGATCCAGCATCCTATGCAAAGAGATTTCCTGCCGAACTCTCAGGAGGACAGGAGCAAAGAGTTGGTGTTGCAAGAGCCTTAGCAACTGATCCAAAATGTCTATTGATGGACGAGCCTTTTGCATCCTTAGATGCTATTAACCGTCAGGCTCTACAAGATGAACTTCTTCAGTTGAAGGCAAAAATTAAAAAAACAATTGTATTTGTTACCCATGATATTCAAGAAGCCTTAAAACTTGGAGATCGTATTGCCGTTCTCCATGAAGGTCACCTTCAACAAATCGGAACAAAAGAAGACCTCATTAAAACCCCAAAAACACCCTTTGTGGAACGTCTCGTTCACTCTAGCTTGGACCTGAGCCAATGATGAGTGAATTTTTCTTATTTATGATATCTCAAACCCCCACATTGATTTTAAAGACCTGGGAGCATATTTATATTTCAGGCTTTACTCTTATTTTAGCAATATCTTTAGCTTTACCTTTTGGCATCCTGATCCACCGCTATCCAAAATTAAAGGGGCCTACCTTGGCCTTTGCGAATATATTTCAAACAATTCCCAGCTTGGCTATGCTTGCGCTTCTTATTCCCATACTTGGGATTGGTCTTAAACCAACTTTAGTGGTTCTAACTCTTTATGCAGTTTTACCCATTATAAGAAACACCTACACTGGGCTTCAGAACGTTTCACCTGCTATGACTGAAACAGCAGACGGATTAGGATTCACGCAAGCTCAACGCCTGTGGATTATCGAACTGCCTCTCGCTATGCCCATTATAATTGCAGGTATTCGTGTTGCTGCCTCAATGACCATTGGCATTGTAACCATTGCAGCGTTCATTGGTGCCGGAGGTCTTGGAGATTTTATTACGCAAGGTCTCGCCTTAAATGATCAAAAATTAATCCTTTTGGGCGCCTTACCGGCAGCACTGTTAGCCCTCGGAAGTGATCAAGTCATTGCACGAATGGAAAATAATAATTCACGCACACGGTATTTATTAGGCGTAATTATTGTTATGATAGGATTAGGTCTTGTGAGTTTTTGGCAAAATCGGATAGCACAGACTGAAAATAATATCACCATCGCCACAAAAAACTTTACTGAGCAATTAATTCTCGGAGAGATTCTTGCACAATTTATTTCAGACAATACAAATTTAACTGTTCGGCGTCAGTTTAATTTAGGAACCACAGAAATTGTTCATCAGGCTATGCTGAAAGGTGATGTTGATCTTTATGTAGAATATTCTGGTACTGCTTATCTAACTGTTCTCAATGAAACGAAAAAATTAGAGGAGCAGGCGCTCTTACACTTTGTAAAAGAGGCTTACAAAAATAATTTTAATTTTATTTGGCTTGAACCATTAGGGTTTTCCAACTCACAGTCTCTTGCAATTCGAGAAGATTTTGCACAACAAAATAACATCAAAAAAATTAGTGACTTAAAAAATTTTCAAGGCGCGCTCAAAATTTCTGCTCCTCCTGAATTTATTCGTCGACCAGATGCTTATCCTGGTCTTATTAAAGCATATCATCTCCACTTTGCAAAAGTGTCGCAGATGGATCCAATCTTAATGTACGAGGCTATTAAACATAAAGAGACCGATGTCATCGCTGCCTTTACAACTGATGGGAGACTCGTTGGAAATAACTTACGTGTTCTCGAAGATGATAAGAATTTTTATCCATCCTATTTAGCATCACCCGTTATTCGACAGCAGACGCTTGAAAAACATCCAGAGCTATTTCAGATTTTGCAACAACTCAAAAACATTCTCCCTGCGACCTCTATGCAACACTTGAATGCGGAGGTAGATGTGAAAGGCCGCACAATTCAAGAAGTTGCAACAAAATTCCTCAAAGAAAATAAATTGCAAAAGTAGTCGTTCATCAGCATTTTTCATAGATTTTTTAGCACTCAAGCATGTTGTCTATTGCATGAGGGGTAGAAAATTTGAAATTTTAAGTTAAAATAATTTTATAAGTAAAAAATATAAAGTAGAAATCTAGGGCAGGAACTATGAAAAAACCTTTAGAATATCTTGATTGGTTACTGGGTGTATTTTTCACTAAAGATAAATCTGGCGGAAAAGTATTCTATCCTTGGTTAAGTTTTGGCAACGGATACACTTTACCGTCTTCTGCTAAAGAAACTGAAATCCGAAATTTTCTACAAAAATTCTACATTGGTCTCATTGGGGGTGGAATCATTGTAGGCTTGGTGAATGTTAGTTTATTATTTTTAGGTGTCCTTGGTATGATCGGTTGGTACTATTATCAATCTGTTCAATTTACTGATTCATTAAACGAGTCCCACGAAAAATTAAATTACACATATAAAATTAAGTCAATGGCGTCGGGTCAAGATGTTAATACTTTAATCATCATGATGATTGTTGCTGTTGCCTTATTATTAGTTGGTATCGTCATGATTTGGAATGGCGGTATATTGGCCAAGATTATTGGCCTGTTAATGCTCCTGGTATTTGGAGCCAAAATTCTTTTCTTCGAGCAAATGCTCAAAGAAAAATTTGGCGCAGGAGTTGGTTCTGTAACTAAAACTAAGAGTGAGAGTACTACAATGATAGCAAAAGCAAAAACTACAGCTAAAAAAACTACAGCTAAAAAGACTACCGCTAAAAAGACTACCGCTAAAAAACCTGCAGCTAAAAAAACAGCGGTCAAAAAGACTACTGCTAAAAAAACCACTGCTAAAAAGCCTGCAGCTAAAAAGACTGTAAAGAAGACAGCTGCCAAAAAGCCTGCAGCTAAAAAGACTGTCGCTAAGAAAAAGTAATCCGAGAAATACTCAGATTAAGATAAAAAACCCAACTTTAACCGGTTGGGTTTTTTTAACGCCGCCCAAATAATTTCTCAATATCTGACTTTAATAGCTTAACATATGTTGGTCTGCCATGATTGCATTGTCCTGAATGGGGCGTATTCTCCATTTGACGTAAAAGAGCATTCATTTCAACAATATTCAATTGTCTTCCTGCACGAATACTACTATGGCAAGCGAAAGTTCCTAAAATTTCCTGCATCTTTTCTTTTAGACTGAGAGCTTGTCCATGGAGTTTGAGCTCATCCACCAAGTCCCTAATCAACCCTTTAATATCAAAATCACCTAATAGAGACGGGACTTCTCGTATTAAGATAGCATTCCCTCCAAAAGGTTCGATATAAAGACCAAAATGTTGCAGTTCATTTTGATGGGATAAGAGTCTCTCTTTTTCATGATTTGCTAGCTCAACAATCTCAGGAACAAGCAAACATTGTCGTTTAATGGCGTTGTTGGCGAAATCAATTTTCATTTTTTCATAAACGAGTCGTTCATGAGCAGCGTGTTGATCCACAATAATAAATCCATCTTCTGACTCTGATAGAATATATGTTTTAAGAATTTGAGCTCTCGCACTTCCAAGAGGGTGAGCCTGAGAGTTATCTGAGGATTGATCAGCAAATTTCTCTAAGACTTTTCCATAAGAACCAGCATCATAAGGAAGATGTTCTGCCTCTCGTAAAGGAAAAGTCAAAGAACTCTGATGTGATTTACCATAAGGAACAGAGGGTTGAAATGCGCGCAAAGCCGTATCAACAAGCGTTGACGATGTTCGATGTCCTGTTTCGTGAAGTGTATGCTTCAGCGCACCTATAATTGAACTACGAATAAGGTTTGGTTCACGAAATCGTATCTCAGTTTTCGCTGGATGCACGTTCACGTCCACTTCATTAGTTGGAACAGTTAAAAAAAGAACAACCAAAGGATGACGATCGCGCGCTAAGAAATCTTGATAAGCCACTCTAATAGAGCTATTGAGAACTTTGTCTTTTACGGGTCGATTATTGACATACAAAAACTGTAAATCACTGAGTCCTCGATTAAAAGTTGGAACGCTTGCATATCCATTCAAGGTTACGTGATCACGCGTAAGATTTATTCTCATAGCATTAGGCGTAAAGTCTTTTCCCATCACTGCATCACATCGTTGTAATGCATTATCGTCTTTATGAAAGCTCAAGATTGTTTTTTGATCGTTTTTTAATTCAAAGGCAATATTCGGATGAGCCAAAGCAAGACGTTGCACAACATCGATAATATGATTTGTTTCCGTTGTAATAGAACGCATGAATTTCAATCTTGCAGGTGTTGCAAAAAAAAGATCTTTTACTTCGACTTCAGTTCCTTCAGGATAAGCCTGTGGTTTAAGTAGTCCTTTTTCTCCGCCTTCAACAGTAATTGACCATGCTGAATCAGCACCTTTTGGTCGACTCGTTAGACTCAATCGACTCACAGATGCAATAGAAGGCAGTGCTTCACCTCGAAAGCCTAAAGTTCCTATATTGAAAAGATCATCGTCCAGCAGTTTAGACGTTGCATGTCGTTCTAGCGCAAGAGATAAATCATCCTTAGCAATGCCATGACCATTATCACGGATAGCGATGTAACTTCGACCACCCTCACGTATAGAAATTTGAATATTTGTAGCGCCAGCATCAATAGCATTTTCTACCAGTTCTTTGACAACAGAGGCCGGCCTTTCAACGACTTCACCCGCAGCTATTTGATTAATAAGATTTTTGGGTAATAAACGAATGGTCACTCTTGTTCTCTTCCTGCTAACATGTATTGACGCGTTAGAATCTTACTTTCTTCAACAGCAGGCTGACTTAAAGGGTCTATTTTTAATAACTCCGCCATCAAAAGTGTCTCTATCATAAGCTGCATCATCAAAGCTCCAAGTGTTTCTTCATTATATTGCTGAAGATAAATCTTTCGAATAGGTCTTTGATGATTTACTAGAGATTGAGCAGTTGCCTCTCCCTCCATGTGCAATAGTGTTCCTAAACTTTGACCTTTAAGGTAATTAAGATCTGGATCTTTTAGGTAAGTGTCAGAAAAATAATAATCATCTTCGCATGATTCGATAAAAAGAAGAGTAAAAAATTTATCCCTGGGCCCCTCTAAATAAAGCTGTAGTTGACTATGCTGATCAACAGTCCCTAAAGCATTGATAGGCGTAGACCCCGTACCCTCCTTCCCTAAACTTTCGGCCCAAAGTTGTCTAAACCAAAAACTTAAAGTGGTAAGTCGATCAAAATAAGGCATCATAACCAAAGATGAAATATTTAAACCTTCATCAATTTCACTAAAAAAATCACATAAGAAAGTTGCATTCTCTGCCTCATTAAAAACAGAATTTAAAAGAGATTTTGCCCCCTCTCGAACCTTGTGCACTTTGACACCTGCGATTATTGCCGGCAGTAACCCAACCAATGAAAAGACTGAAAATCTTCCCCCAATATGGGGATCATGATCAAGAATTTTTATCTCTAATTCCGTTGCTAATTTTCGCAAGGGAGATTGTTTTGGTTCTGTAATGACAATACATTGATTTTTTATATTAAAACCACTCTCGCCTTGATCGAGTAATACTAAAAATTGCGCTATGGTTTCAGCTGTTGATCCAGATTTTGAAATAATAATGAATCCTGTTTGACTGAGAGAATGATAATTAAAAAATTCTTTCAACGTTAAAGGATCGACATTATCAAAAAAATGTAATCGAGGATGACCCACAAGCTTTGAAAATGAAGATTGTTTTAAGTCAACAAGCGTACGCCCACCCAAACTTGATCCACCGGTGCCTAAGACAACAACATCTTTAAATTTTTGAAATGGCATTGCAATTTTTGTTAAAAATTCAAGATCATCAGTCTTTTCAACAATAGATAGAAATGGATATAGACCGTTTTTAAAGTCTTCTTTCAGCTTCTTAATTGATAAAAGAGTTTCTTTTTTCGAAAGATTGCTTAAAGGTTGGCAGCCGATTAATTCTTGTCTAAATAAATTCATCTTATAATTCCACGATTTTTTTGTCTTGCTTACTCGCTAAAACAATAACACTCAATGCCATTGCTGAGCCACGTCCAGTATTATGATAAGAGTGGCGTCTATCACCTGGAAATGCTAACACATCCCCTTCTTCCATAACAAACTCATCACCCTCCACAAACACAGTAATTTGTCCCTTAAGGCAAGTAAAATATTCTCTTGTCCCTGACAGATGAGGGCTTCCTTTTAAAACAGATTTTGGTTGCCATTGTATACGTTCGATTTGCATCCCCTGTATTGGATCGGGTAGTAATTTATATACAAGGCATCCTCCTTGATCTCGCTTGAAAAATGCGACATCTTTTGCTTTTATATGCGTACAATTAGGACGATTTTTCGCAACCAACTCTTCTACGCTTACATTTAGGGCTGACGCTAGTTTTATTAAATTCATTAAAGAGGGATTCCCATGCCCTGATTCAAGATGTGTCACCGTTGAACGCGGTAATCCTGCAGCTTTAGCAAGAGAATCTTGTGTCATCGCTCTACTTTTGCGTAAAGAAATAATTTTATCAGCCATATTTTTAGATATATTGTGCATATTAGCCTATATTATAAAGAAGGATTCATTTTGGACTAATATATTGTCATTTTGGGGACAAATGAACAAGGTTAT
Organism: Candidatus Nucleicultrix amoebiphila FS5; assembly: GCF_002117145.1. Lineage (NCBI taxonomy): Bacteria > Pseudomonadati > Pseudomonadota > Alphaproteobacteria > Holosporales > Nucleicultricaceae (SeqCode) > Nucleicultrix (SeqCode) > Nucleicultrix amoebiphila (SeqCode). The sequence goes on from NZ_CP008743.1 coordinate 970,503, forward strand.
ACCCCTCCTTGATTCATTCATGTTAAGTACCCATATGGAATGAAAAGCTAACAAGAGGCCTATATAAATGTTTTCAGGAGTTTTATCGTTACCTGTCATCGTGATGATGGCCATGGCTGTCTCAGTGTTTGCTTTTGACCTTTACGTTCCAAGCATGCCTTTGATGGGCGACTATTTTAACTGTTCGCGTGAAACGATTCAGTTAACATTAACTGCTGGTATTACTGGCTCAAGCCTCTTTACTCTTATCTTAGGCCCAATCTCAGACGCGATTGGACGGCGAAAGATTATGGTTGCTTTTCAGTTTATATTTTTTGCAGCGTCTCTCATATGCGCTCTTGCTCCAAGCGTTGAAGTGCTCATTATTGCCCGGTTTTTTCAAGGTATGGGAGGATCTGCAGCCTCAGTACTATCATTCGCCATTTTTGCAGAGATTTTTGATCATAAAAAGGCCGCTGTTTATATGGCCTATCTTACAACCACGATTACGGTTTCACTCGTTTTAGCGCCCATGTTTGGCGGGTATATTGCTGCTCACTATTCTTGGCAAATGAACTTCCTGTTCTTGGCCTTTATTAGCTCAATTGCTTTTCTGTTATTGTATTTTAACTTGCCTGAAACCCTTAAAGAATCAAAGACTCTTTCCTTCAAATCGGTGATGACAGTCTACTGGGATATTATAAGCAATAAGGATTTTCATTTTATGTCCTTTGTCCCATCCTTAATGATTGGCGGGTTCGTGGGATTCATCGCCACTGCCGTATTCTATTTCGTAAACGTTTTAAGTATTAGTCCCGGCCATTATGGCCTCTATCAAGCGGGCATTATGTTCTTCAATGCCCTTTTCAGCTATCTAGCAGGGAAAGCTATCAGAGCCTTTAGTTTAGTCACAACAGCGACGATTGGTATGATCCTCTTTGCCTTAGGTGGTTTGTCCTTTTGGGCGACAACCTCTTTAGGTTTATCATCTCCCATTTTGTTGTCAGCTTGTTTTTCTCTTTATGGGGCTGGCCTTGGCTTTGCTTTTGCAGCCATTACGGCTGAAAACATGGCGTTATTTCCCAAAAACTCTGGAGCAACATCGGCAGTCATTGGGTTTACAAGGGGTACAATCATTTCTTTTAGCGTCTGGATTACAGGTAAAATTTATGCAGGCACGATGGTTCCTGTTGGAATTTTTATTCTCATCGCAACGATTCTGTGCATGAGCGTTTATTTTTTACGCATTCACAAAAGGATGCATGATGCAGCAGAAGCACGCGAGCACTCTGAATAAGCTATTGATGACCCTTAAGGGGTGTTAGATCCTGTGGCTTACCCACAACAACAAAAGTTAAGCCCTCAGGTTTGAAAAACTCTTTAGCAAAGGCGTTCACTTCCTCTAAGTTCAAGGAACGAATTTCTTTTTCTCGACGGACAATATAGTCCTTATCAAATCCATATAATAAATAGCTTTGCAAAACCCCAGAAATGCTTCCTGAGGACGTAAAATTAAGAGGATAGCCTCCTATAAGATTAGTCTTTGCATCTTCGAGTTCTTGACTCGTAATGCCTTTGTCACGAATCTTCGCCCATTCTTCTTTTAAAACTTTAATAGCCTCTGCAACATGCGCATTATCTGAAGCCATTTGTCCGGAGATAAGGTCTGCTAGCTGATAATTTTGAGAACCTAAACTTAAAGTATAAATCAATCCTCTTTTAACGCGTATTTCTTGGAGCAATCGTGAAGGTAAACCATCCCCTAATATCTGGAGTAGCACTTGTACCTTACGAAAATTTTTATCGGTGATAGGAAGCCCCTTTTGAGAAAAAACGACCGTACTCTGAGGGTGAGCACTCTCAATGATTTGAAGTGAACCATCAATATTTAATTGAGCAGGCTGAAATTTTTCTTTATGAGGATTTTCTATTGGAAGCTCTCCAAAAACGTCATCCAAAAGCACTGCTAATTCCCGAGCCGTAATAGCTCCACAAACCCCCACCATAAGGCGATCACGTGTTAAATTTTGTTTGCCAAAATTCTTAATGTCTTCAAGAGTAATTCTTTTGATGGACGTTTCAGATCCAGATTCATCTCGATGATAAGGATGAGAACCAAAGACCACATTATCAAGAGCTTTATTCGCGATAAACTCTGGACGTTTTCTTAAGTTTGGCAGATGAGCCAAATATCTAGATTTAACTTTATTAAATTCTTCTTGACCGAAACGAGGATGATAGAGAACTTCCTTTAAAACCTGCAGTGCTTCTTTTTTGTGTTCAATCGTTGTTCTGAACATCCCTACTAAATAATCTTCGCTCGAATTAAAGGAAAGATTAATAGCCTTGTCTTGCAACACTGCATCAAACTGTTCAGTATTATACGGACCAGCCCCCTCTATAAGCATACTTAAAAAAAGTTTTTCCGTTCCTTCTTTACCGTTTTGATCATAACGACTTCCAGCTTCCAATCCAAAATTCATGGTTAGTATGGGCAAGGTATGATCTTCGACAAGCCACGCTTTTATCCCTTTAGGAGAGATTACTTCTTGAATCTTTATTTGTTCTGCAATCTCCGCCGTCGCTGATATGGGCATATGCAAAATACATAGGATACTGAAAAAAATAAGAAGTAAACGCGCCTTTATCATTTTTATATTCTAGTTCCTCTTGGCTTCGGGTAAAAGATACCCCTTTAATTTCTGTTTACTTAGAAAGATTGTTTTTAAGGCTTTGTTGACTTGTTCTGTGGTCACAGCTTTAATGCGTTCTGGCCACGCTTCAATCTCTTCAATAGTTTGCCCAACACAAAAAGCGCCGCCAAATTCAGAGGCCCCACTCAAGGCATTATCTCTCAGATAAACAAGCTTCGCGAGCATCCTCTCTTTTGCTTTTTCAACTTCCTCTTTGGTAACACCTTCATGGAGAAATTTCTCTATCTCGTGAATCACAGCTTTTTCAAGGCTCTCAAGAGTATGACCTGGATTCGGTGATGTCGTGAGATACACATGTCCTAATTGACGACTATAGATATTATAAACAAACGAAATTCCAGCAGCAATTTTCTTGCCTTCAACTAAAGACTTGTAAAGTTTGCTTGTGGCTCCTTCACTCAAAAGAAAATCCAAAACTTGAATGGCATAAGCCATGTCTTTGTCATCTTTAAAATTTGGCGCTGGATAGAGAAAAACCATAGAAGGTTGAACAACGTCTTTAGAGTAAACTGTTATCGTTTGTTCAACGTCTCCATGGGATGGTTCTTTGAGCCAGTTTCGTTCTGGCACAGGTCTGCTTGGAATTTTCCCATAATATTTTTTTGCAAGCTTTTTGACCTCATCAACAGTCACCGCACCAGCAACAATAAGCACTGCGTTATTAGGCGCATACCATTTTTTGTGAAATTCTCTGGCTGCTTCTGGCGTCAAATCTTTAATGTCATTTTCAAAACCAATAGCCGGTCTGCCATAGGGATGTCGCCAATACCAGACCGCTGAAACACTTTCAAAAAGACGTCCAAACGGGTTCATTTCATAACGCATGCGGCGTTCTTCTAAGACCACATCTTTTTCTGGCAAAGCTTGCTCATCAAGAATTGTCAGCTTTTCCATGCGTTCTGATTCAAGGCGCATTACTGTTTCCAGCTGATCAGCAGCAACAATTTCATAATAATTCGTAAAATCATAGGATGTTGACGCATTAAACGATCCGCCAATCCGATTCATAATTTGATCCATTTCTGCAGAGGCAGTCTCTTTCGGTCCTTTGAACATTAAATGCTCAAGATAGTGCGCGAGTCCCACAGATGTTTCAGGATCATCCGCAGAACCTACCTTATACCAAACCATGTGAGAGACGACTGGCGCACGATGATTTTCTAACACCACAACGCTCAGCCCGTTATCAAGCTGAAATGTTTTAGGATTAAAAAGACCAGCCCATGCTGTAACAGCTTCAAAAAAACAAAGTGTAAAAAGAATCAAACGTAACACTTATTTTATTCCCCAGAATCTTTTTGCGCAGATGGATTTTGTTGCTTCATAACCCCCTCATCTTGCAGTCTTTTTTGTTCTTCAACAGGATTTATAACATCCCCTGGATCTTTTTTTCTCTTTTTGAGAAATGCAATGTTGTCGACGATTGGATTAGATAATTCTGAGGCTTCTTTTGCTGCCTCTTGATTCACTTCACTGCGAATCCCCTCTTCCCCTGAGCCAATTTGATTCATAAAAGCATCTTCACCTACCGTTGATGGTGATAATTTTTCTTCTGAAACAATTTCCTCGCTTCCTAACCCAGTTTGAGACTTCTCTCCTTTAAACACCAACTGTTCAGCTTTTTGCTGCGGTGTCAGTTCTTGAGGTCTAGGAGCTCCGGGTTTTGGCGGTCTTAAGTTATAATCAGGAGGCATATGTAAAGGTGCACGACTCACAACACGAAAAGCATCCGGTTGCTTTCTTTCATACCCCAACGCTCTTCTTGTTTCATCGCAGGCTGTTAGACCTAAAGCCATACTAACACCAACTAAAGCTGTTGAAACTCGCATTAAATTCAATCCCTTTTTCATGAACGCTCTCCTTTCGGATAAAGAAAACTATCTAACAAAACAAAAAACACACCAACACTTATACCCATATCAGCCACATTAAACGCTGGAAATGAAAACTGATGCCAATGAAAATAGAAAAAATCTGTCACTGCACCAAAACGTATGCGATCAACTGCATTGCCAATAGCACCCCCAATAATTAATCCCAACCCCAACGATAAGGTCCACGTTTTCACACGTAACAGCCAAATAAATAAGGCAATGGAAACCCCAAAAGCAATGCCGCTTAAAAAAACTGAAATATCAATCTTTAACGAATTGAGCATGCCAAAACTAACGCCGCGATTCCATACTAAAACTAAATCAAAAACTGGCAATACACGAATAACTTCCGCTGCATTAATAAATTTTAAAACCAGCTGTTTGCTTACCTGATCAAGGATGCAAGTGAACACGGCCACAAACAAACCAAAATTTAAAAATTTTCCGCGTCCAATCATTTAAGCCCCCCTTATTGAGTGCACAACATCATCACAACGCAAACAAAGATCTAAGGTTTTCCCTTGCCCTACTTCCGGCAGTACCTTCCAACATCTTTGACACTTCTCACCTTTTGCGACTTCAACGATCACCCCTAAATCGGGAGTATCAGTCGTTGTGTAAGCACCTTCAGGAGCCTCCTCTAATTTTCTCTCTATGGTTGAAACAATGCCCAACTCAGAATAATCCACCCCATCGAGAAGGTTATTGTTCTTATCATATACCACGAGATGCGCTTGTAAGCTTGAACCAATCAGCCCTTTAGCACGGGCTTCTTCCAAAGCACCTGTTAAACATTTTCTTTGCAAACGCAGTTTCTCAAAACGTTCACTTAAAGATACATTTTTCCAACTGTCCAACACTTTCGGAAAAGTTCTTAAGTGGATACTTTCCTCACTTGAGTCATGGGTAAGCCACGCCTCTTCTGTCGTAAAACATAAGAGCGGAGCCAGCCAATGGGTCAAATGATGAAACAGTGTATACATCACCCAGCGTGTTGCTTTCCTTTTGTCATCATTGGGATGATCACAATAAAGGGAATCTTTACGAATATCAAAGTAGAAGGCTGAGAGATCCACAGCGCAAAACGCATGCAATTGATTATAAAATCCCTGGTAATCATAAGCTTCAATGCTTTTTTTATGTAATTGGTCTAGTTCCTGCAAACGATGTAAGACCCATTTTTCCAGATCAGGCAGCAGCTCGTAACCGACTTTCTCTTGTGCAGAGTATCCAGATAGAGCGCCCAAGAGATAACGCAATGTATTTCTAAATCGTCTATAAAGATCTTGAAGATGTTTGAGAATCTCTGGCCCAACGCGCAAGTCATCACGATAATCGACAAATGCTGTCCACAATCGTAAAATTTCAACACCCATGTTATCTGCAACTTCCATGGGAAAAACGCCATTCCCTAAGGATTTGGACATCTTACGACCTTGTTCATCCACAACAAATCCGTGAGTGACAACAGCTTTAAAAGGTGCAATTCCGCGCGTTCCACACGCGACGAGCAAAGACTTTTGAAACCAACCACGATGCTGGTCAGATCCTTCCAAGTAAAGGTCAGCCGGCATCGCAAGGTCTTCACGATCTTCGAGAACAAATCCAAAAGTTGATCCTGAATCAAACCACACGTCTAGAATATCACGCACTGGCTCATAATCCTTAGGATTATAGTTTGGCGTCAAAAATCTTTCCTCAATGCCTGCTTCAAACCAAATATCACACCCTTCTTCTTTAAAGGCTTTTAAAATACGCTCATTCACTTGATCATCGATAAGAGGCTTTCCGGTACTTTTCTCGACAAACAACGCTAAAGGAACCCCCCACACTCTTTGGCGAGAAACACACCAATCTGGACTCTGTTCCACCATAGCACGAATACGATTTTTGGACTGAGAGGGGAACCAAGAAACCTTTTCAATTTCTTCTAAAGATTTTTCTCTTAACTTATTTTTCTCTAAACCAATAAACCATTGAGGTGTAGCACGATAAATAAGAGGCGCCTTAGAACGCCATGAATGTGGATAGCTATGAGTAATAACGCTTTCAGCAACCAAATTTCCTGATTCTTTTAGTGTCTCAATAATCAGTGGATTTACTTTATAAACGTGGTGACCCGCAAAAATCGGCACCTTTTCACTAAAGTATCCATCATCTTTGACCGTTTCCGGTATTTCCAAATTAAATTTTTTCCCGATCTCAAAGTCTTCCAAGCCATGACTTGGAGCCGTATGTACAAAGCCTGTACCAACATCTGTTGTCACATGATCACCAGGCAAAAGAGGCACAAGGAAGTCATAGCCTTTCCCATAAAAAGGATGGGCAATTTTAATTTCTTTTAAATCTTCAGGGTTAACCGGTTGACTGAGACTATAACGGGTAATTTTAGTTGATGACACAAAGGCTTCTACAAGTTCACCTGACAAGAGGAATTTTTCACTAACTCTCGCAAGACTCCCTTCCCCTATTTCTTCAACGACAAGCGTCACATAGGAAACTTCTGGACCATAAGCAACCGCTCTGTTGCCAGGCAAGCTCCAAGGAGTTGTCGTCCAAATAACAATAGAGACTCCTTTGAAAGCTTCACTCTTTGTCTCTATGATCGGAAAGCGTACATATATAGAGGGAGATTGACGGTCTTGATACTCAATTTCAGCCTCAGCCATTGCCGTTTTTTCAACAACAGACCACATAACTGGCTTATAACCTTTATATAATCCACCATTTTTAAGGAATTTAAACAACTCACCAGTGATAGAAGCTTCCGCTGAATAATCCATCGTAATGTAAGGATGATTTAAATCAGCGAGAATACCCATGCGGCGCGTCTCTTCTCGCTGCACATCAATCCAATGCTGAGCAAAATCACGGCATTCCTTACGAAATTGACCTACGGGGACTTCATCTTTAGCTTTTTTCTGCTTTTGATATTTTTCTTCGATTTTCCATTCAATAGGCAGACCATGACAATCCCATCCTGGGACAAAGGGCGCATCTTTTCCTGACATTTGCTGTGTTCTCACCACAATATCTTTAAAGATACCCGTAAAAGCGTGTCCTATATGAAAATGGCCATTGGCATAAGGTGGTCCAGCGTGCAAAACAAATTTTTCACGCCCCTGACTCATTGATCTTAATTTTTTGTAAAGGTTCATATCCTGCCAACGCTTCACCCACTCTGGCTCGCGCTTAGCAAGGTCTCCTTTCATAGGAAAGGCTGTGTTTGGTAAGAATATGGTGTCCTTATAATCGCTCATAAGAAAAAAGGGCCTCTTTATCTCAATATTATGTGATGTGTTACACCAACTTGCCTAAGACTTCTATATAAATTATTTTCAACTCATATTAGAATCACCCTTGAAAGGTCAAAAGACCTGATTATGTCTTACATGTAATATTACCATTGCATCCCATAACTGCATGGTATAATAAGCTACGGCTTTGTTTTGTTTTGAGTTGTTATTTTAAGTGAGTTTGCCCATGGAAAAATTACCCATGACTGTTGATGGATTTGAGCGTCTTAAGCAAGAACTCAGCCATTTAAAGAAAGTTGAACGTCAAGCCGTGATTAAAGCGATTGCTGATGCGCGCGCTCTCGGAGATCTGTCTGAGAATGCCGAATACCACGCCGCTCGCGAAAAGCAGGGCTTTATTGAAGGACGTATTACCGAATTAGAAAGCAAAATAGCTCGGGCTGAAGTTATCGACATTAGTAAACTTACAGGTACAACCGTTAAATTTGGTGCTAGCGTTACTCTTTACGATGAAGATACTGAACAAGAAACCACCTATCAAATCATGGGTATCGATGAGGCTGACATTAGTAAAGGTCTTCTTTCTATTTCTTCTCCTCTCGCCAAAGCACTGATTGGAAAAGATATAGGTGATCGCGTTGAAGTACGTACCCCTAATGGCAGTAAAGGGTATGAAATCCTTAAAGTTATCTTTAAGTAGGAGACGCCATGTCCCCAAAGACGTGTTGGATTGTCTATGATGGGGATAAGATCGGTACGCGCAATCAGGCCCTTGGTCTAGCGACTGCTCTGGGGGTAGAGGCTCATTTAAAACCTGTTTATGCTAAGTTTCCATGGTCTATTTTACCTTCTTGTTTTTGGCCATTACCGTTACGTTCTTTGTCTAAGAGAAGTGCTTCACTCGATAAACCCTGGCCCGATCTTATAATTGCTGGCGGACGACAATCCGCCGCACCCGCTGCAGAAATTCGTAAACTCAATCGAGGCAAAACTAAGGTCATTCAAATCCTCAACCCTTATCTACCCTTTCAATCTTTTGATGCGGTCATTGTCCCTAAACATGACAATTTATCGGGCTCAAATGTGATTGAGATAACCGGCGCCCTCCACGGTCTCACAGACGAAAAATTGAAAAATGCCCATGGGGATTTTAAAAATATTTTCAAGAATATCCCCCACCCTTTAATGGGCGTACTCATTGGAGGAAGTAATTCTTGCTATACTCTTGATCAAAAGGTTATGAACAAACTTGTTAAAGCATTACGGGATCTCCATAAAAAAATGGGGGTAAGTTTTGCAATTACTGTTTCTAGAAGAACATCTTCTTCATGTTATAAGCTTTTACAAAGGGGCCTTACTGATATCCCCCACTATCTTTGGGATAATACAGGGAATAACCCCTATCTAGGCATTTTAGCTCATTCAGACGCTCTTTTAGTGACTGCTGATAGTATTTCTATGACGGCAGAAGCTTGCTTCACAGGAAAACCTGTTTACATCTATGAACTCCCAGGAGGTTCTGCAAAATTTAAGCGTTTTCACCAAAATTTGTATCAAAACGATCATGCCCGCCCTTTTGAAGAAAATTTAAAAGCTTGGACCCCCGTAAAACTAGAAGAAAAAGTTCAAACATTAAAAAAACTAATCTCCCTCTTAAACAATTAGAAGAATCGTTTACACGTTTTTAACCTTTTATTTGTAACATAATACTGTTGCATATTGTGTTTATTAACAATCTCAGGGAGATTATTATGAAGAACGTTCTCATTGCCTTAGCGGTATTATTTACCGTATCAGTTGCTTCCCCATCAGTAGAAGCTGGCTTTCTGTCCTCACTCAAAAGCGCTGGATCGAAAATTCTGAAAACTGCTGGGGCTGTTGTATCGAATAAAGATGTTCAAAGCGCCGTGATAAAAGCTGGAAAAACAGCATTAACAGGCGCAGCTGTGATGTAAGTAGTAAGCCTACAGATAAAATTAAGCGTTTGAAGCTTTAAAAGCCCCGATAAACGGGGCTTTTTTTATAATAAGATGCGATGCGACAGAATTCCTCTAACGTTAATTCTTCAGCACGACACTGGGGATTGATATTGAGGTCCAATAAAACTTTTTCAACATCTTCAAAAGCCGCCTTTAAGCTTGACCGAAGCATTTTACGTCTCTGACCAAATCCTAATTTCGTTATTTCTTCGAGGGCCTCCCTATCACAGGGAAATCTTGGTTTCTTTAAAGGAACAAGTTGCACAACACTCGAAGTAACTTTGGGGGCCGGAACAAAAACCGATGGAGGTAAATCAAAAAGAATCTTAGGGTCTGTCAACCATTGCACGATTACCGCAAGACGGCCATAGTCCTTTGTTTTAGGCTTAGCCACCAATCGTTTTGCCACTTCTTTTTGAAACATAAGTGTCATCGCACAAAAATTGTGAGCGTGCTTAAGCCATCCAAAAAGCAAAGGGGTAGCAATGTTATAAGGAAGATTAGCGACAATTTGACGGGGAGCTTCACCAAGTGTGTGGATATCAACAGCCAATGCATCTCCCTCAATAACCCTTAAATGACCTTGAGATGCTGTTTTTAGATCGTGAAGCGCTTGAATCGCTCGCGGGTCCTGTTCAATGGCAATAATATTTTGCGCTCCACACTCTAAAAGAGCGCGCGTCAGCCCCCCAGGACCAGGACCGATTTCAATTATCGTTCCTTTATCCAAATTAGGAGCCGATTTTGCAATTTTGCGTGTAACGTTTAGATCTAAAATAAAATTTTGACCTAAGGATTTCTTCGCATTGAGTTCATGGATTTTAATGACTTCCCGTAAAGGGGGAAGAAAACTTAAATCCATCACTAGCTCACTAAATCCTTATGTCTATAAAAGAAGCACGGCGCAAATTGCGTAACTCTCGTTCCGATAAAAGATTCAATTTTTTATCAACCAACATGGCACGCATATCATCCCGGCTCAATTTTTTAGGGTCAATTTCCTTTTTTTCGCAAACCATAAAGCTGACAATACCAATATCAGAAGGAATCGGGTCAGTTGCTTGTTCGACTTCTACTTTTGACAGTATGTCCTTTAGTTGGGGCATTAAGGAATTAAAGGGTATTTCTTTCATTTCTTGTAACTTCAATTTTTTGTTCCCCGATGCGATTTTCCCGTACAAACCACAACTACGAGCAGAACCACTAAGAGACTTCATCGTATTCATTGCCGACTGAAAATCTCGTTCTGAGTGTATTTCAGAAACAGGATAAAGCACTTGCTTAAAGGAAATAAGTGTTTGCTTACCAGGGCTTTCCCCCGCTTCACGATGATCTCTTAACATAAGAATATAATAACCATTTTGACCACGCACAGGTTCCTCAGTGATCTCACCCGGATGTAGTGATTCCAGAGCATTCTTTAAAGAATCTTCAAGCATACTACGTCTTACCCAACCAATATCGCCACCTTGTGCAGCGCTTGCTGCATTAGAAAACTGCTGAGCTAACATGGAAAAACGCGCTCCTTGTTTCATATTAGTAACAAGTTCACGCGCTTGATTTTTAACCTGATCATCTTGATCTGGAGATTCAACAGACAAGAAAATCTCACCAATAAGGTCCTGGGGTTCAGCTATGGATTGTTCTTGCTCTTGAAGACCTCTATCAATCTCGGAATCACCAATTTGAACTGTTGAGTGAAAACGTTCACGAATATACTCTTGCCATGACAAGTTAGCTTTGATTTGATTTTGCATGGTCTCTACAGGGATGTCGTTTTCAACCAAAATGGCTTTAAGATACCCTGGCTCCATATTGTTACTACGTTCAATACTCGTGAAAGCTAAATCGATATTTTCCTTTGGAATCTGAATCTCAAATTTCTCAGCTTCCTGTAGTTTTAACTCTTCATCGATCATCGTTTTAAGAATCTGAGACTTGAGCTGATCACGAATCTCTTGAGTAAGCTCCATTCCCGATGACAAGACTGCTAATTTTAATCGAGATTCCAGATCAGCTTCTGAAATCATCTTCTTGTTCACAACGGCCGCCATACGAATTGTATCTTGAGCGCTAACGTTGGTAGATAAAAGAAATCCTGCGAGAAGGATAAAAAAGGTGTTGATCAATTTCATGAGTAAAAATCCAAAATCATCTTAATTATGGGGTCGTATGATACTTAGTTAACACTATAT